>CAYVMN010000034.1:0-26677 GCA_964452575.1 uncultured Desulfobacteraceae bacterium
GACACAGCCGGATCGCCGAGTTTATCGACTTAGAGATTTTATAGGGTCAAGACCGGACCTGCCCGTCTTTATATGGGTTTCCGTTCCATTGGATAGGTTAAACGCCTGGGAGAAATGGATTGAAAGGCCCCATATTAAATGGTATATATACATAGGAAAGGACCTCGTAGGTTTCCCCAGATCTCGCTGGAGGATAAAAGGCCTTCCACAGAAAGAAAAGGAGGTGAGTGATGGGTGTCTATGCCAAGTGGATAATCCTTATCGTTGTTCTCTTGTTCTTCATTACCTTTGGGGTGAAAAACAGCCAGCCCATTCATTTAAACTACTATTTCAATATCCAGAATCTGGAGATCCCCATTTATGGGCTGGCGTATATCTCTATTCTGATCGGAATTTTTGTGGGCATGATCGTTGGGTTCCTTTCCAGGCTCGGCCTCCGGAGGAGGCTCAGGGACCTTGAAAAAGAAAACCAGGAACTGCGCGGAAAGGTCTCCGAGCCCGAACAAGAAGCTGAAAAGGAGGCCTTGATCGCATAAGGAGGCGCCCGCTGCCTTTTCAGGGCAGGATCGCCCGGATCTCCTCCCTCAGATACTTGAGTCGGTCAAGATCCTCCTCTTCAAGCCTTTCGGGAGTTTCAGCGGACCTTATCCGGCTCTTAAGCGAGCGGAGTTCGTTTTCAACGTCAATGAGGCTATTTAGCAACATGGTCCTGATGTCGGGGGCGGGCCCAGGCATTTCCTCCTGCTCGACTGTGACCTCTCCCGGCCTTAGAATAAGACGTTCTTTCAATCTGGGCACCTGGACTTCCAGGTTGAATTTCTCTTTGATTTTTCGGCCCAGGGCTTCGCTGGCGGTAGGTTCGCCGTGGACGACGAACACCTTGGGCCTTGATTCGAAATGAGAGATCCATTCAAGAAGATCCCGCTGGTCCGCATGTGCTGAAAACCCTCCGATGGTAAAGACCTTTGCTCTCACAGCCACGTTTTCTCTGAATATCTTCACCTGCTTTTCTCCATCCACGATCCTTCGTCCTGTGGTCCCCTTGGCCTGAAATCCCACTATTACAAGGCTGGCCCCCTCCCGCCATAGATTGTGCTTGAGATGGTGCTTGATACGGCCGGCCGTGCACATGCCGTTGGCAGCGATGACAATGGCGGAACCAGGCCTATCATTGATAGAGATGGACTCCTGAGTGGTATTCGTGGACCTCAAGTTTGGCATGTCAAATGGGTCATAGCCCTTGTCCACAATGGCCATGGTCTCCTCGTCATAGTACTCCTTGTTTTTTCGAAAGATCTCCGTGGCCTTTATGGCTAGGGGGCTGTCAAGGTAGACAGGGATGTCCGGCATGAGACCGGCCCGGTGGAATTCCCCCAGGATGTAGAGGATCTCCTGTGTCCGCTCGACGGCAAAGGCAGGAATAATGACTTTCTCGTTGTGTGACACGCTGTAACGGATGGCCTCCAGGAGTTCCTGTTTGCTGTCCTCAAATGAGCGATGCAGCCGATCTCCGTAAGTGGACTCGATAAAGAGGTATTCTGCATCAAAGATCTCGCGGGGATCTCTCACGATGAGCTGGTGTTTTCTGCCCAGGTCACCTGAAAACACGACCTTGACGGACTTGCGCTCCTCTTCTATCCAGAGCTCCAGGATAGAGGAGCCAAGAATATGGCCCGCATTCCGGAGTCTCGCCTTTACCCCCGGCTCAACCTCAATTATCTCGTTGCTTTCTACCGGTGACAGGAATGACAAGCTGGCCTCCGCATTCTCCGTGGTATATAAGGGAACAACCTCTTCCCTGCCCTGGCGTCTATTATTTCTGGTCTGCCACTCTGCGTCCATTTCCTGTATATGGGCCGAGTCCAGGAGCATGATCCCGCAAAGCTCGGCTGTTGGTGGTGATGTGATGATCCTGCCCTTGAACCCGTTATTTACCAGCTTGGGAATTCTCCCGCTGTGGTCGATGTGGGCGTGGGTCAGGAAGAGGGTTTCCACCTCGCTCGGGATAAATCCCCAGTCATCCCGGTTGCGTCTCTCCATTTGTCTTCCACCCTGGAAGAGCCCGCAGTCAACCAGCACCCTTTTTCCCTTAGGCGTTTCCACCAAAAAACAGGATCCCGTTACAGTTCCGACTCCTCCCAAACATGTCACTCTGATCATAGACCACTCCTCTATTTTCTAACACCTTAGCGCCTTGAAAACGCTGACCATTAAGATAACGGACCGCGAGGGTCTTTTTTCCAAAGGACGTAACCCAAATTCTTCCCAGCCTGTGGCACGCCCCCTTACCTTATAAATACAGTTTCTGCCAGGCAGGGGAGAGGAAAAAAGACCCTCACGGTCCTCCCTCCGGGCCAGAGGCTGCCTCTCTTTCAAAATGCTATAGTGTTGCCTATTTTCTAAATATTTCGCGGGCAGTAACAAGCCTCATTATCTGGTTGGTGCCGGTGTAGATCTGGATGAGTTTTGCGTCCCTCATCATCCTTTCAACGGGGTAGTCCTTCATATAACCATATCCTCCCATCACCTGGACGGCATCGGTCGTGACCCTCATGGCAGTATCCGATGCCACGAATTTGGCCATTGCACAGGATCTTGGGACCAGAGGCCAATTCTGTCTGTCAATGTGTTTGGCTGCCTGATAAGTCAAGAGACGAGCGGCTTCCGTGTTTGCTACCATATCGGCAATCATGAATTGTATTGCCTGAATCTGGGAAATGGGTTTCCCAAACTGAATTCTCTGTTTTGCATAGGCAACTGCTTCGTCTATGGCGCCCTGGGCCAACCCCACCGCCTGAGAGGCAGAAAAGAGGCGACTGGTGTCCAGGGCAGCCATCAGGTTCTTCATCCCCTCACCTTCTTCACCGATCATGTTCTTCTCAGGCACTACCAAATAATCAAAGAATAGCTCGGAGTTTATCGAACCCCTCATTCCCATCTTGTTCTCATTTTTTCCGTAGACGAGCCCTTTTGAACCCTTTTCCACCGCAAATGCAGAAATCCCCTTGGCCCCCTTATCAGGATCGGTGTAGGCGTATACGGATAGGACATATGCCACGGATCCGTTGGTAATAAAGCATTTATGACCATTTATGATATAGACATCGCCTTTGCGGACAGCCCGGGTCTTCATGGAAAGGATATCAGAGCCTGCCCCGGGCTCTGTAGCAGCGATGCCTGCAAGTTTTCCCTTTGACAGCCAAGGGAGGTACTTCTCCTTGAGTTCTTCGCTCGCACCGAAGAGAATCGGCAACATCCCGTCGGCCTGGGCAATAAGGATCAATGCAGAGGAGGCGCAGACCTTTGAGATCTCTTCGAGGATCATGGAGAAAACGAGGTACTCCAGACCAATGCCCCCGTACTTCTCGGGCAGAAGTGGGGTAAGAAGACCGTTTTCGGTAAACAGCTCCACGGTATCCCAGGGAAATTCTCCGGTTTCGTCTATCTCGGAGGCACGTGGCTTGATCTTTTTCTGGGCAATCTCTCTCACCGTCTTGAGCATCATCTCTTGTTCATCATTAAGCTCTATCATCCCATTGATCTCCCCTGTCTATCTGAGGGAAAGTGCTGTAGCCTATCTCAAAGAAACTCAGTCCTGTATATATTCGAGATGGCCAAAAAGGCAACCTAAATCTGTTCCCATGGTCAAATCAGCCCCCATTTCTCTTCCTCCCACAGGTTTGAGAGGCCTTTGACAGGGATGTGCGGGATGGTCTATAGTAAAGCTTTCATTTGCCTTTTTACCTTTTAGTCACAGGAGGATGAAGATGCCTGATACCAAGAATCTGATCCGTGTGTTCGAGTATGCCCTGAATCAGGAAAAGACAGGAAAGAGCTTCTTCCTGATGTTACGGTCTTCAATACCGCCTGGTTGATCGAGAAAGACCTGAGCGAATTTTACCAGAAGATGGCCTCTCAGACGGAAGGCCCGCCAGGGGAGGCCCTTCAAATGCTGGCTAGCTGGGAAAAGGGCCACGAGGCCTTCTTCCGCGAATACAGGGACAAACTGACGGACACCTACTCTAAAATGCCATGGGGAGGCTAGACCACAATGCTTCAAGAAAGATCTCCTCCAAAACCTGGAAACCGGTCAATGGTCCAGCATATGCCTCCAAATTGAGGCCAAATCGGTTGGAGATTGACGAGTTCAGGCGTCATGATCAGTGTTGTTTGCAGGTAACAGATTAGTAAGTAATGCCTTGGTCCCTCGGTTCCCGCCCCTGTTTAAGCCAGAGGCGGCCAACATTGCATCATTGCACTGAACAGTGAAGGGAGGTAGTGACATGAAAAAGGCCAAGATAATAATCTTGCTGGTGATGACGCTGGCCCTGGTCTCAGGCTGCGTCCACACGCAAGGAGGATCTGTTGCAGCACCGGCCGCGCGCGTACTCGATCGCATATCCCAGAGGGGAGCATTAGTGGTGGGTACTGCGGGGAGCATGCCTCCGTTTAATATGACAACCAAAGAGGGGGAGGTGATCGGTCTTGAACCCGACATTGCCAGACTTATGGCCGAAGAAATGGGGGTTAAGCTCAGGCTTGAGGTCATGCCATTTTCTGAACTCCTTCCGGCGCTTGAGGCCGGAAAGGTGGACCTAATTCTCTCCCAGATGACTATTACCGGCAAGAGAAACATGAAGGTGGCCTTTGTTGGGCCCTATTTTGCTTCAGGAAAGTCTTTTATTACCAAGATAGAATGGATGGCCTCTGTCAAAGACCCCAATGAGGTGAATAGCCCCAAGACCCGCCTGGTTGCACTCAAGGGTTCTACAAGTCAGGCGTTTGTGGAGAAGGATGTCCCCAAGGCCAAACTCGTGCTTGCCAAGGATTACGGCGAGGCCGTAGACATGGTGCTCAAGGGCAAGGTGGATGCCATGGTCGCCGACTATCCCATATGTGTGTTAACGGTACTGCGCAACCCGGATCAGGGGCTTATCTCTGTAATCACGCCGTTGAATTATGAACCGATCGGCATTGCTCTGCCCGGCAATGACCCGCTCCTGGTCAACTGGATGGATAATTTCCTTACGAGACTGATAGAGAGTGGCGAACTGGAACTGCTGCAAAAGCGCTGGTTCACGGACAGTTCCTGGATAAAGAGGTTGCCGTAGCCCACCGGCGTTTCCAAAGATATGCCAACTGTCCTGACGCCCAGAGACCTTAGATCTCATTCCCTTCCGGCATATTCCGGTGATGGTCGAAGCACGGTACCGGCCCGGCTCTCAACAGCAAGATCCGATCCGGAAGGGGGTTTCAACGTGCAAGGGGGATTGGTGGGTAGCCCGGAGGCCTGATTGAGCAGGAAAAGAAAGACAGCTGTGTGGATATTGGGAGGTCTGGGCACACTCCTATTCCTTGTGCTATGCCTTTTTCTTCTCGCTCCAAGGCTGATCAACCTTGAACCTGTAAGGCAAGAAATCCTGACCGCTCTCTCAAGAGAGCTGGGCGGCCAGGTGGAATATCAAAGTATTAGCCTCTCCTTCCTACCCCGGCCGCGTGTGGTCGTGAATCAAGGGAGATTGTTTATCCCTGGAAAGGCAAGCGGATCATTAGAGTCATTGACGCTATATCCCGCGGTCTTCCCCCTTCTTGCAGGGAAGGTGCGGATCTCCAGTGTAAGGGCCATAGCACCTGAACTTAGGGTCGTGCTAACCCAGAGGCCGGATGCTGACAAAAAGGAGGGAGGATTTCCTTCTCTTAAGGGCATTAAAGAAAAGGTGATACCTTTTTTGGCCTCGATGGTTTTGAGGGCTCCGGGGTTAGACATCCGCGTAGAAAGGGGCACGCTGGGTCTCTCCATCGAAAACAGGGCAACCTTCTGGTTTAGGGACATCCGCGCACACGTGGGGCTTCCTCCTGAAAATCTGGATCTGGACATCACCTGCAGGTCAGAGTTCTGTGAGGGGATTTCCATCAACGGGAGACTGGATACCCAGGGTCTCAACGGTGAAGGGAGAATCGCTCTGACCCGTTTACGGCCACAGTCCCTCACAGGCCCCCTTTTTCCTGAGGCCTCTGTGGAGATAGCAGAATCGCAAATAGATCTATCCCTGGATTTCAAGATTAGTGGGCTTAAGAGCTTGGGGGCCTCGCTTTTGGCCTCGTCGCCTATCCTGACCCTGAGACGCGGCACAAATAAACTGCCAATAAGAGGTGGATATCTAAGGGCATCTTTGGATATGGACGAAGACAAGGTGGCGGTCTCTCTCAATGACCTCCACCTCAATGATCCTCCACTCAAGGTAACTGGAAAATTATTCGCTGATCAGAAATCGCGGTCAGCGAACGTAGAATTGGTGGGAAACGACATAGACCTTCATTCCACGGGTGATGCAGCACTGGCCGTAGGCGGCCACATCCCCATAATTCAGGAGATCTTTTCCATTGTGAGAGGGGGAAGACTTCCTCGGATTGCACTTAACGTGCATGGAAGTTCTCCGGCCCAATTGGGAGAGCTGGCGGATACTCGCATTACTGCTCGCATAGCCGAAGGACAGATCTTTGTGCCAGGACTTGACCTGGATCTAAGGGACGTAAGCGGCGAAGTGGTCATATTGAACGGAATTCTGGATGGGAAAGGCCTTGAGGCCAGATTGGGAAAGATCCAGGGGAGCCAAGGGGTTCTAAAGCTGGGCCTTACAGGGGAAAACCCCCCATTTCATCTGGATACCGTGGTGAAGGCCGACCTTGCTGAGATTCCGGCTATCTTGAAACCCCTGGTTGAAAATAGGTCTGTGGCAAGAGAAATCGATCTTATCGAGGACCTCAAGGGCAATGCCACGGCAAGGGTGGTCCTTGGAGAAAGCATCGAATCGCTAAAGGCACGTATACACGTCTCACAATTGGACCTTTCGGCCAGGTACAAAGGGGTCCCCTATCCTCTGGTAGTGACCGGGGGTCAGGTGTCCTTCAAAGGCAACACCCTCTCGACCATTGACGTCCAGGGCAAACTGGGATCTTCCGGCTTTTCCCACCTCTCTGCCCGGCTTGATCTGGATGGAGAACCGTATATGGAGGTCGGGTCGGGGGAGTTCGATGTTTCATTGGATGAGATCTACCCCTGGGTTTCATCCATCAAAGGGGTTGGGCATAGACTCAAGGACCTGAAAGACGTTAAAGGCGAACTTGCCCTTTCATTGACCCGACTGAAAGGGAAGGTCTCTGATCCCATGAACTGGAGTTTTGAGACCAATGGAGAGGTGAAACGCCTTTCTGTGAATACGGTCCTTTTGGACGGCCTAGCAGAAATGACCGGGGCAAGATTTGATGCGACCGAGGAAGGCCTTTCTTTTCAAGACGCCCGTATTGGTCTGGCAGATGCCGCCTTTAATGTGTCGGGTACGCTGAATGGGTACATGAAGGGGCTCCACAAGGCAGAGATGAGATTTTCGGGGGATATGCGTCCTGGATCGCTTCGGCGTTTATCAAGGATTGTGCATATCCCTCCCCAGCTGAAGCTCCGGTCTCCGGTATCTATATCAAATGCCTACTTGACGTGGGAAAGGGATGGCACGGTTGCCTTCAGCGGAATGCTGGATGCCAAGGGTGGACCAAGGTTCTCAATAGACGGCCTCCAAAGAAGAGGTAATCTGGAGATTAAAGACTTGAGCATCGAGGGCGTGAACTCGAACGCGGTCATAAGGTTCGGTTTGAACCAGAAGGAGGTGAAATTAGAGTTCTCGGGCCGCTTGACAAGGGCCGCACTTGAGCCATTTCTGGCAGAAACCGGGTCTCCCATAGGCTCCATAAGCGGTGGCCTTCAGGTCCATTTTCAACGGGGGTATCCAATGAATTTCTTTGCGAAAGGAGGACTGCAGGGTACCGACATAGACTTGCCATGGGATGTTGGTGCGCCCCTCAGGATTGAACGGATTTCCCTGAATGCCAAACAAGACAAACTTCGGTTGGAACCTGGTGTTATAAGGTGGGGCGATTCTCGAATTGTCCTTGAAGGAGAGGTCGGTATTGATGGGGATGAGATACGGCTGGACATGGACCTTGTGACAGATGGTCTGGATGCCGAGAAATTGGTGGGGCTTATTCCCGGAGAGGGCGAAGGAGGGGCCGGTACCAAAGAGAAGAGCTCCTGGAATTTGCCATTTCGAGGTGAATTGAGGGTTAAGGCCGATTACCTCAGGTACCAGAGATTCACCTGGAAGCCCCTCCATGTCAATATCTCTTTTGGGGCCGAGGGGATTTCTGCTTCGATAATTAAGGCGGACTTGTGCGGGATTTCCGTGCCAGGGACTCTGAGGGCATCACGTGAAGGAATAAGACTGGATTTGAGGCCGAACGCCACAAAAAAGGAGCTGGTCGCCACCGTTAAATGTCTGTCAGACGAGAAGGTAAAGATGGATGGAAAGTTTGATTTCAAGGCAGACGTGACCGGAGAGGGAACAGGGGATGCCTTGACTCGATCTTTAAAGGGTTCTTATGAATTTGTGGCCATGGACGGCCGTATTTATCAACACAAGCTTCTCTCAAAAATTCTGGCTTTGTTGAGCGTCACAGAGATCTTCATGGGAAGTCTCCCTGACCTCGGAATGGGAGGATTGGCCTATAATTCCATCACGGTCAAGGGAAGGCTTGAGGGTGGGAAGCTTCTCTTTGAGCAAATAGTCATGGATGGTAAGACCATGGACCTCGCAGGCAACGGGGATATTGATTTCTTGGGGAAGAAGATAAATCTGATACTCCTGGCCTCGATTCTCAAGACGGCGGACAGTATCATAAGAATGATTCCGCTGGTAAGGTACGTCCTGGACGGAACGCTCATCTCTATACCCTTGAAAGTGACAGGAGACCTGGCGGATCCGGATGTCCGGTATGTTCCAGCCTCAGCAGTCGGGTCTGGTTTGTTAGGAATAATTGAGAGAACCCTCAAACTCCCGGTCAAAGTGATTGAACCTGTCCTTCCGAAAGATTTGGATGGTCTGATCGCTCCTCAAGACTAGGGTCTTATTACTTGTTGATAATCCATATTTATGGTTTTGATTGATATCTGGCCTCTGGCACGGGATCCAACTGATGCGCACGCAACGTGTACTTGGTGTTCCTTTTCTCCTTTTTTCGTCCGCTTTTCTCTTGTGGCTGCAGTATAGTGACGTCCAGGCGGGGTCAGTACTACCTGTCCATGCTGATTCAGGAGACGACTCATTGTGGATAAGGAAGCTTAAAGGCTTAGGGGAGGAATTCCCCAGCTTTCATGTCTACTGGCTGGACGGGCTTCACATAGATGGCCGGAGGGAAGACATTCGAGTACTTATTAATGGGAGGCTCATGCTGGATAGCGGTTATATCGGGGTTGACGGCGATCTTAAAAGGGCCTTTCCCGACCTCAAGGGGTACGATGCTGATTTTCGGCAACTCAGGTTGTCTGCAACAGGGACTATTTATGATGTTGCCAAGTTTAAGTTCGAGATTGATCTTGCACGATTGACTGAAATCAAGGACATCTGGGTCGGCCTCAAGATCCCGTATGTGGGAGACCTCAAACTCGGCCACTTCAAGGAGCCATTCTCTCTGGAGGAGTTGACAAGCAGTACTTATATCACCTTTATGGAAAGGGCCCTGCCCACCATGTCGATTGCACCTGGCCGCGACGTAGGGATGATGTGCAGCGATACAGGCTTGAATAGGCGAATGACGTGGGCACTGGGTGCCTTCCTGGTCACAGGTTCTCTTGCAAACGTGAGACAGGCCACCGATCGACTTACCGACGCCTTCGGCTATGCCTTCACCGGCCGCATCACAGGCCTTCCATATTGCTCGGATGACGGAAGCTCGCTTCTGCATCTTGGTCTTTCTTTTACCCACCAAAATAGGGATCAGAACAGAGAGGATTCATGGCTCAGGTTAAGCGCCCTTCCCGAGACATTTCTGACGGACTCGAGGC
Source organism: uncultured Desulfobacteraceae bacterium (assembly GCA_964452575.1). Taxonomy (GTDB): domain Bacteria; phylum Desulfobacterota; class DSM-4660; order Desulfatiglandales; family Desulfatiglandaceae; genus CAYVMN01. Next base: position 9,896 of record CAYVMN010000034.1, read on the forward strand.
TTGTGGATACGGATCAGTTCCCAACTAACTCCGTGGACCTGGGCAATTTTGAATTTGCCACAGCCTCCGGCCCCCTATCTTTTCAAGGGGAGCTTTTCCAGGCCTTCACCGATGCGGATGAGGTCGGTGATCCGCATTTTTGGGGATTTTATCTCTACCTCAGTTATTTCATTACCGGAGAACATCGTATTTATGATAGAGGAAATGGTGCCTTTTTGGGGATAAGACCTAGACACGACTTCCACCCCTTTGAAGGGAAGTGGGGTGCCCTGGAAGCTGGGCTGCGATTCTCCCATTTAGACCTTAACGATGGGAGTATCAAGGGGGGAAGAGAAAACAACTTCACTGCCGGCCTCAACTGTTATCTCACCCCTAAGGCCCGTTTCATGTTCAACTATATCCGGGCCAACGTTAAAGAGCGCGCAGGCCCCCCAGTAAACAACGGTACCGCGGATATCTTTCAGGGCCGCTTCCAGATTCAGTTCTGATTAACAAGAGGGGGAGTGGTCGAGCCAAACGGCGGCCTTAGATGCATTTTGAATTCTAAAAAGACGAGGTGACATTATGGAGAGGTATCATCTTATCGACGCATTCGGCCTCATCCTTCTTTCTCTTATCATGGCGGGTTGCGGTGCCAATCAGAGAGGAAAACCTATTGAAGCCGTCGAATTCACCTGCGTGCGGGGAGCGGTGTGGTATCGAAGCCCAACAGACGCAAGCCTGATCCGCTATCCTGAGGCAAAAATCACTGCCTGGCGCCATGAAACGGACAGCCCGCTTGGAGAGACCAAAGCCGATGAATCTGGTAATTATTGTATAGAGGTGCCAGCTGGAGATTTCGGAGTAGATCTCAGGGTCTGGGGACTAAAGAAAATGGGTGGCATCACTTATACGTGCAAAGGCTCTGCAGAGGCCATAAAGGTTGCTACTGGTGCAATGAAATGCGGTGGCGAATGCATAGAGACCGATATAGTTGCGGACTGCAGCGAGTTCATCCCCCGACGGCGAAGTTGGGATTATTGACAAGAGGCTGCCCGAAGAAAATAGGATTGCCCGTCTACCGGCCACGAGGTCTTGGCATCCATTCGTGTCTATCCTGGAACTTGACATACCATCACTTTTTGGCTAAACTGTAATAATTAAAGGAAATTCTTGTCTAAACCAGCTCATTGACGCTTGCGGCGGGTGGTTTTGTGGGGGAATCTCCATGGATAGAATAAGGGATAGGGTCAATATCAATGAGGGAACAAAGGCGCCCGAAAGAGCGAGTGCGAACGGCATTTCTCCTGAATTTATTTCGGCAATAAGGGGGGGCCCGTTTGTACAGGGAACTGTTCAGAGAATCCTGGAGAGCGGCTCGGCCTTGAGAGAACTGGGGCTGGTAGATGAGGCAATTGCCGAGTATGAGAAACTGTTTCGATTTGGTTATCCCTACTCAAAGCTGATTCCTGAGATGGTGTCATGTCTTTCAAAAAAGTATCCTCCTCCTATGCTCGTAGCTCGAATGGAAGAAGTGGTCAACAGACAGCAACTGGCTGAGCTCGAGAGGGCGCAGGTCAAGTTGATGCTCGGTATGGAGATGGAGAAAAGACACCACAGAGACCTGGCATTTGATCTATATAAGACTGCCTCAGGCCTTGATCCAGGTAGCAAGGAGATCAGGGATAGATTAAATCGGATAGTTTCCGGTTTCTCCTCCGCTTCAAGATACGATTATCTCATCAGTGAAAAGATAGTGACTGCCGAGCAGTTGCAAAGGGCGCTGGCCCTTTCAAAGAAAACGGGAAGAAGTGTGGAATTTGTCCTTATTGACCAATTCAAGATAGGCAAAGAAAGTATCGGGAAATCGCTATCCCATTATTACGGGTGCCCGTTCAGGGCCTTCGACCCCGCGGCACCGGTTCCTGTCGAACTCATTAGTAGCCTCAAGAAGTCCTTCCTGTTACACGATGCGTGGGTTCCATTGAGTTGGAATAAGAAGGGTGCAGAGGTATTGATTGACGACCCTGGCGACCTGAGAAAGACAGGGCTGATCAGGGGTCTGATAAAGAGCAAGAAGATAAATCTATCCGTAGGAATCAAGGAAGATATAGAAAAATACATCAGGCATTTTTTCGAACAAGGAGAGAAAGATTCCATTGAGGAAATGATCAAGGAACTCGACTTGATCCCTGATCTCTCTTCAGAAGAAGAGATAGGGGCGCGGGAAGAAGATGAAACCCCCCAGGAGGACTCCAGCCAGATAGTGCGACTCGTCGATCAGATCATTACGACTGCATACCGAAAGAACGCCTCGGATATCCACATTGAGCCTTCCGCCTTACCCAAGAAGACCGCCATCCGTCTCCGATTGGATGGCGTCTGTCAGGAGTATGTCCAGTTGCCCGATTCCATGGCCAGGGCACTAGTTTCGAGGATAAAGATCATGGCCGGCCTCGATATCGCCGAGAGGCGTCTGCCTCAAGACGGGAAGATAAAATTCAAGCGCAAAGGCATCCCTCCTTTCGAGCTCAGGTTGGCCACTATCCCCACCACCGGAGGAAATGAAGATGCCGTATTGAGAATTCTGGACAAGGCCGGTGCAATGAGACTCAATGAAATGGGGCTGAACGAGCGGAATCTGCGGGCCCTTAAAAAGGCAATTTCACAGCCCTACGGCCTAATACTGGCGGTAGGACCCACAGGTTCAGGCAAGACAACCACGCTCCACTCTGCCCTGGGGCATATCAACCAGCCGGGCATCAAGATCTGGACGGCGGAGGATCCAGTGGAGATTACTCAACCCGGACTGAGGCAGGTGGAGGTGAAGTCCAAGATCGGTCTCAATTTTGCGAGAATCATGCGTTCCTTCTTAAGGGCCGACCCTGATGTCATAATGATCGGTGAGATGCGGGATCGCGAAACTGCTGCCATTGGCATCGAAGCCTCCCTAACCGGTCACCTGGTCTTTTCCACCCTTCATACCAACAATGCCCCCGAGACAGTAACCAGGTTATTGGATATGGGACTGAACCCTATCAACTTCTCCGACGCATTCCTGTGCGTGCTCGCCCAGAGGCTCGTAAGGCGGGTCTGCACCGCTTGCCGAGTAGAGTATCATCCATCAGAAGGAGAGTTCGATGAGTTGGTCACCGAGTATGGGAAGGAGCGTTTTGAGGCAACAAAGATAAGTTACACCCCTGAGCTAAAGCTATATCGCCCAAAAGGATGTGAACATTGCTCAGGGACAGGCTATAGGGGGCGGATGGGCATATATGAACTGGTCCAGGGAACTCCTGAAATAAAGAGGCTAATAAAGAGACAGGCGGCCACTGAGGAGATATTTGAGCAGGCCGTAAAGGAAGGCACGACTACCTTGAAGCAAGACGGCATCCAGAAGGTATTTCAAGGTCTGACCGATATGAGCGAGATACGCCGGGTTTGTATTGAATAACGGGCACTGATGGCCTTCTGAAAGGCCAGAAGGCGCACCTGAGCGGACCAAACCTAATCTTTAGCAGGGGATGAAGATGTCCAACAAGGCCTTAGTTGTAGACAACGACTTCTTCTTTGTGGAATTCCTATCCGAGTTACTTGAAGACAGGGGATATGAGGTCCACAAGGCCCGTGATGGAAAGGAGGCCATTTCGAAGCTGGAGGCGGGATCGTTCGACCTCGTCTTTGTGGACTTGATAATGCCCAAGATAGACGGCCTACAGTTTATTGAGTTTGCCCGTAAAAGATATCCTGACGCAACTTTTCCCATTATCGCCGTGTCAGCGACATTCGTGGAACATCCCAATGATATTAAGGGGATGGGGGCTGATTATTATCTTGCAAAAGGCCCTATGGAAACAATGGTTGAGTGCGTCAATGACCTCATGGACAAACTGGAAAAAGGACCTTTTCCGGACCAGGAGGACAAGGCCTTTATCGAGCCCGGTCAGCTCTATCCAAGGCTTGTGACCGATGAATTGATGGAAAGCGTGAAATTCCATAAGGCAGTCCTTGAGGGAATCGGGATAGGCATAATGATAATCGATAGGGATGCAAGGATTATCGTTTCCAACTCACTGGCCCTGGAAATAACGAACAGATCCCTTGGCGAGGTCTTGAATCAGCCCGTCACGATGGTATTTCCTCCAAGAGAGAAAGAGAGGTTGGTCAAGACACTCAAGGATATCATAAGAAACAGGGCCTTGAGAAGGCTTGCCTTTGAGGCTGTTATTAATGCCCAGGTAATACGGGTTATCGTGTCAGTGCTTAGGGTGAATGAGGAAATTGCCGGGTGGATTATGGCTTTGGAGGAATCAGAGCGATGGGCAGAACAAGTATAAAGAACAAACTCATCCTCAGTTTCTTGGCGCTGCTCTTCATCGTTATGGTGGTGGTTGGCCTCATGAACCTAATCACTAAAGATTTTTATCGGGCCCAGGCGATCTCCGTTGCCCTTGCCATGCTGGCAGGAATAGTATTCGGGGGTATCTTCTCCAGATCTCTGTTAAGAAGATTAAACAGCCTCAGTAACATCGCGAGGGAAATCAGCCGCGGTGACCTCTCAAGAGACATACCGATCCTATCTCAAGATGAGGTCCGGGACCTTGAAGAGATCTTTGGAACAATGGTCAGTGATCTCAGGAATATGATTTCTGACATGAAGGAGCTTTCCTTACGGATACAGGAAACCAATTCAAGCCTCAAAGAGCTGGTTGGGAAGGTCGTGTCGAACAGCAAAGAGATAGACAAATCGGCCCGTGATATTGCAAGGGGTTCAGAGGAACAGACCCGTATTGTTCAAGAGACATCTCTCAGGGTGGATAATGGATTAAGAGAAATGGAGGAAATGGTCAGGAAATCGGCCCTGACTGTCTCGAAGATAAACGAGGCCAGGAGTGATACCGAAAGGGGTGAGGCCAATGCCAGGGAGACCATGAAACACCTGGAGCGGGTACTCAAGCAGATGGCCGAATATACAGAACCCGTCTATAGACTAGCCAACAAGGTGGAAAAGATCAAACTCGTTACAGGCGTGATGGACGGGATCGCCCAGAAGACCGACCTCTTATCCCTCAATGCCTCCATTGAGGCGACAAGGGCAGGGGAATATGGCAAGGGTTTTGCCCTTGTGGCCAACGAAATTAGAAGTATGGCAGAAAATTCCAAACATTCGTCCCATGAGATAGAAAAGATAATAGGAGATATCCTTGAAGACAATAAGGCGGCACTGGATTCTCTGCACAAGGGCCAGGAGGAAATAGACAAGGGACGTGAAATCATACACGACATAGTCGATACGTTTGGTGGCATGCTCTCAGGGGTGAAAGAGATCTCAATGGAGGTTAAGGCGATGGAGGAGGTGACGAACGGTCAGGCAAAGCGGATGAGAGATCTTCTCAGTCACTTTCAGGACCTCTCGAGACTTGCCCACGAGAATTTTGTCTCCACCCAAAAGACTACCATAGGGACCAAGAACCAGGAGGGGGACATACAGAGGATTGTGGAGGCCATGAATTCCCTGGGGAGACTCTCAGAGAAGATGATGGAAGCCCAACAGCGCTTTAGACTCAAATGATTTTCAAAATGGAATGTATTACCTTTAAGGCAGCCGACAGGTATTTTGCGATTGAGGCCCGGCATGCCCACCGGGTGCTAGATGATGTGAGGGTGACTCCTATGCCGCTCCTACCGCCCTGTCATTTGGGATTGTTATATTACAGGGGGGAGCTCTTTGATGTTATCGACATCGGGACTCTGTTTGGACGGGAAAGGGGTGATGAGGTCAACGCTGGCACGAAAAATTATCTTGTCATGCTCTTAAAGTGGTCCCAGCGCAAATTGGCACTCATCGCGGACGAGATCGTGGGGCTCACCTGGGTTGGGGATAGCAAGGGAGAAGAGGGCGCCCTTTCCCAGGAGGACGGCAAATTTGAGCTGATTACTCCTGAGCATATCTGGGAGATGTTGTCAAGGCTTTCCTATGGATACCACAAAGTATGAAAAGATCTTCGTCCAGGAGTCGGATAAATACCTGAAGGACCTGGACGCCCTCTTGTTAGAGGCGGAAAAAGACCTCGGCAATTGCGAGCTATGGAGCGAAATCCACGGTAAGGTCCATTCCATTAAAGGAATGGCAAAGGCCTTGGGCTTCGATAGGATCACTCGATTGGCCCATTCAATGGAAGCGTGGTGCCAGCAGTTCCAAAAGGGCAGGTCTTCCACACCAGGGGCAGTACAGTTGATCCTTGAGGGCGTAGATCTCCTCAGGGTTCTGGTGGCAAACAAGGGCGATATCGGCCCTCCCCAAAACCAGAAGTGGTATGATACCCTGAGTTCTAAGTTCGAAAAAGACCCTGAGGAAGCGGCTTCGGCATCCCCTCCTGAAGATGAGGCATACTATTCCAGCCCTTTGGTCCCCGAGAGAATCGATCAGGTGCTGATCAATTATCCGTTGATCGATGAGCTCCTCGGCTTTTCACAGGAAATACTCTATCTGGAGAAGACTCTCCCCCCTCTCTCGAACGAATCGGCAGGCCTCAGGAACTGGATTGACCACTATTCGTCAATGTTGAAAGGCCTTTACTTTCGATTGACCCAACTGCGTCTCATGTCCGTGGGTGATTTTGCCCAGCTATTTGTGAAGACCATGAGGAATCTGGCCAGGGAAGAAAACAAGCAGGTGAGGGGTGAGGTCATCGGGGGTGAGGTTCAAGCGGATATAGCCCTTCTCGAACGCCTCAGAGAGCCGATTATCCACCTCTTGAGGAATTCAATAGTCCATGGAATTGAATCCCCTGAGGAACGCGTAAGGGCAGGGAAAAAGGCGGAAGGCAAGATTACCTTTGAGGCCAGTCGTGAAAGGGATAGCCTCTTTCTGACAATAGGAGATGACGGGAGGGGCCTGAACAGATCCACTATCGTCAAATACCTAAAAGAGAAAAGGGCCTTGACGGATGAACAGATTGCCGCCATGTCGGAAGATGCCTTGTTAAATACCATAGTCAACAGCGACTTCTCATCTACTCATGAGACCTCAGACTTGGCAGGTAGAGGCATCGGCATGAGCGTCGTCGCCCAGGCAATGGAGTACCTGGGGGGTTCCATGACCATCCGTTCAGAACCCTCAAAAGGGACTCAATTCATTTTGAGGCTCCCCTTATCCCTTTCGGTCATCTACGCGCTTTCTTTTAAGATAGCAGACTATACCCTCTCAATCCCTACGCTATACGTGGAATCCGTTGGGAGAAGGGGATCAATTGGACCAAGAGACAGCAGGCCCTTTTGCGACCTGAGGGTATTACTCGGCGTGGAAGACAAAGAAGCGGAGGTTACCCATATAATTAAGCTAAGAGGCCCCGAAGAGGTGAAGGGTATTGCCGCCTCAGGTCCCAATCGCCAGTTACCAAGGGAGGAAGTCGCAGATAACGGCCACATTGAACTGGCGGTTGGCCGCGTTATTGGCAACAGGCCGTTAATGGTCCTGCCACTTGGTGATCTCCTGGCGCGGGCAGGGATTTTTTCAGGCGTGGGGGTAATGGAGAGCGGTGAGTTATCGATCCTGCTTGACCTCGAAAACCTTCGGCACCATTCAACTCCTGCGAGTATGCCCGGCTTGTAACACTTTAGCGTTTTGAAAGAAAGGCAGCCTCCGGCCCGGAGGGAGGACCATGAGGGTCTTTTTTCCAAAGGACGTAACCCAAATTCTTCAGAGCCTCTGGAACGCCCCCTTAGCTTTAAATACAGGTTGTGCCAGGCAGGGAGAGGGCTCTTCATTGGGACGTCCTCCTATGGGGCTGTTTTGTAACGAGTTTTAAGACCTCACTGCCGTTCTATGAAATGATGCCGTCTTTTACGTCCTTTGGAAAAAAGACCCTCACGGTCCCTCATCTTACTCCTCAGCCTTTTCAAAACGCTAAAGTGTTACGGCGGTTTCAATGTGACTCAAAATAGCGGATAATGGAATCTGTGAGGGCCTCAACGGTGTATTCCGGGGGGATCAAACCCACAGAGAGACCTTTCTCCTGAGCCGTCCCTGCCGTTATCGGCCCAATACAGGCCACAACAACCTTTTTCATCCATCTCAAGAGCTGGTCCTTGCCCACTTCAAACATGTCAACAAAATTGGTGACTGTTGATGAGCTTGTAAAGGTCACCATGTCAATGATTCCCATCTTAAGCATCTCTTTGACCCGTAAGGTGTCGTTCACAGGCCGAATTGTCCGATAGGCTGTGACAACATCCACCTGGGCCCCCATCTTTCTCAGTTCTTCAGGCAGGATCTCCCTTGCCTCGGCTGCCCTGGGGATCAGAATCCTTGCCTTCTTGGCCCCCTCCTTCTTGAGGGATTCGACCAGGGCCTCCGCCCGGTATTCCTCAGGCACCAGGTCCGGTCTAAGCCCCATCTGACGCCAGTACTCGGCTGTCTTGGGACCGATCGCCCCTATCTTTAACCCCTTTAAATCGCGTATATCCATTCCGAGGGACGCCAGCCTTTTGAGAAAGAATTTTACCCCATTTGCAGATGTAAATAGGACCCACTGGTATGCCTCCAGGGTCTTGATCGCGGCGTCCAGTTCATCCCAGTTCTGGGGAGGAATGACCTCAATGGTAGGAAATTCTATGCACTCTGCGCCCAACCGTGCTAGACCCTCAAGGAATTCGGTGGCCTGTTCCCTGGCCCTGGTAACCACAATCCTCTTCCCGAAGAGCGGCCTTTTCTCAAACCAGTTGAGTTCTTCCCTCAGGCGGACCACCTCACCAACCACTATGATAGCCGGAGGTCTCACCTCATTTTCCTTTGCAATCCCGGCAATATCTCTAAGCGGCCCCACCAGGGTCTTTTGTGCTCCCTCAGTCCCCCTTTGAATTACGGCGGTAGGTGTATCTGGTGATCTCCCGTGGGCCATCAAGGCCTCAGCGATCTCCGGTAGTCTACCTACCCCCATAAGAAAGACAAGGGTTGCTGCCCCGGTCGATAGTTTGTCCCACGCGATATCAGATCCCTGTTTCGTGGGATCTTCATGGCCGGCCACGAAGGCAACGGTGGATGCGTAGCCGCGATGGGTCAACGGAATTCCCGCATAGGCTGGGACAGAGACCGCCGATGTTACCCCTGGCACAACCTCATAGTCTATCCCGGCCTTGACCAGTTCTTGGGCCTCTTCACCACCCCTGCCGAAAATAAAGGGGTCCCCCCCTTTGAGCCTCACAACAATCTGACCCTTACGCGCCCGGTCAATGACCAGGGAATTGATCTCATCCTGGCTCATGATATGGCAACCGCCCTTCTTTCCGACATAGATCAGCTCTGCCCGGTCCTTGGCATACTGAAGAAAAACCCTGTTGGCCAAGTTGTCGTAAATGATCACCTGGGCAAGGGAAAGACACTCCCTCCCCTTGATCGTAAGAAGACCAGGATCGCCTGGACCGGCCCCCACCAGGTATACCTTGCCTCTACTATCCTGTGCCATCCTCCAACCCTGAGCCTTCTATCAAATATGAACCCTCACTGTTTTCCATAAATACCCTGCAGGATCTCCCTTCCACCAGAGTCGAGCAGTCTGCTGGCCAGCCTGATTCCTGTCATTTCGGGCTCATCCTTTTCCCCTGCGACCTCATACCTAAGGAGCCTCGTCCCATCGAGGTCGGCCACCATACCTTCCAGATGCAGTTTTTCTCCCTTCAGCTGACCAAAGGCCGCAATCGGGACCTGGCATCCCCCTTCCATCTCCTTCAAGAATGCCCTTTCGGCCCTAATGACTATTTCTGTAGGCCCATGATTAAGGAACCCCAGGAGACCTGTGGTCTTTGTATCATCCCGCCTCACCTCCAGGCCCAGGGCCCCCTGACCGACTGCAGGAATGAGCCTCCTAAGGGAAAGCCTCTCGGATATCCGTGAGGCAAGCCCAAGCCGCATCAGGCCCGAGGCTGCCAATATGACTGCTTGGAGATCACCGGATTCCAGTTTGCTGAGGCGAGTATCCACGTTTCCCCTCAAAGGCACTAGGTCAAGGTCCGGCCGGAGATACAGGATCTGGGCCTTCCTTCTCAGGCTGCTGGTACCGACGTTCGCGCAGTGGGGAAGCCTATCCAGGGTTTGATTACCCTTGGAAATCAGGGCATCACAAGGGTCTTCCCTTTCAGGAAAAATGGAAATTGCAAGGTCACCTGGCAACTCCACTGGAACGTCCTTCATACTGTGGACCGCTAAATCGACGCGGTTCTCAAGGAGGGCATCTTCAATCTCCTTGACGAACAGTCCCTTCCCACCGATCTTGCTCAATGGGGAGTCCAGGATCTTGTCCCCGGTAGTCCTGATCCTTACCAGTTCGACCTGGAGGCGGGGATGTTCCCCCTCTATCCTTGCCTTCACCCACCGGCTCTGTGCCAGGGCCAATTTGCTGCCCCTTGTGCCTATTCTTAATATCATTGTCTCATCAAGAACCTGGCCACTTCAAGGTCATGGGGGGTGGTCACCTTGATATTTTGTTCTGGACCCTTGATCACCTTGACCGCGATCCCAATCCTTTCCATAAGAAGGGAGTCATCCGAGGCCTCTTCCCAGCCCCTGCGAATGGCCTCGTGGTGGGCCGCCAGGATGTCCTCATATCTAAAGACTTGAGGGGTCTGCACCAGCCATACCCGCTCTCGGTCGTATGTCTTGACCACCTCTCCATGGTCGCTGATCTCCTTTACGGTCTCCTTGGCAGGGACTGCGGTAATTACTGCGCGATGGGTCCTGGCTACAGCAACAATTCGGCCGATGAATTCCTCAGTAATCACCGGCCGAACACCGTCGTGGATAAGCACCAGGTCGAACTCTCCCTCTGTGGCCTCAAGGCCCAGCCTCACCGAGTCCTGGCGCCTCTTCCCGCCAGGGACCACCTTTCTGACCTTATCCAGCCCGAATTTCCCTACGATCTCCTCACGGCAGAAAACCACATCCGTTGAAGGTACCACCAGTATGATTGCCCCTATTTCAGGGCAGGACTGAAAAGGCCTGAGCGTCGCGGCCAGGAGCGGGACCCCATTGAGGTCCAGGAACTGTTTGGCCCTCTCGCCTCCCATACGGATCCCAACCCCGGCAGCGGGAATAATAGCCGCTGTTTGGGCAGGATGCGTGTTAACCCCTGTTTTCGAGATTTCAGGCTGCATCATAAAACAAAAGCAGGCCCGGGAGACAAACAATCCCGGAGACCTGCTCAAGGGCGTAAATTGTCTCAGGCGTGAACGGCCTTCCTTGTCTGCTTCTTCAATCGATTGATACGACGGCGCAGCGTGTCAACCCTTTTCCTCTCTCTCTGCCCCCGCGCTATCCCTTTCTCTTGTCTTAGAAGTGTGATCTTTTTCTTCAATGCCTTTACATCGGGCGTCGCCTTGTCCGTCTTCTTTATCTTCTTCTTGACAGGCCCTTCATCTTTGATCCCCCTGTGTTCTTTGACAGCGACAAGCAGCTCTGCCTTCTTCATGGCATGGACCCCAGTAACGCCTGGGATTCCCAAGGCAATCTCCCTCAGTTCCTTGGCCGTCATCTTATCCAGGGGTTTTTCAGTTGCCTGCTTTTCCTCCTTTTTGGTCTCCTCTTCCATGGTTGATCTGCCTTACTCCTTTCTCTCTATCGTCTCTTGAGGCTGGGCGGCATTCCTTATGAATGGCGTCAAGAGATCTATTGGTAGCGGGAAGAACGTCGTCGAATTACTCTCCGAAGATATCTCTCTCAAGGTCTGGAGGTACCTCAGCTGCAAGGCCTCGGGATGCCTATGGATAATGCCTGCAGCGTCGGCCAGCCTGGTGGCGGCCTGATATTCGCCCTCCGCATTTATGACCTTGGCCCTTCGTTCCCTCTCGGCCTCTGCCTGTCTGGCCATGGCCCTCTGCATCTCCTGGGGAAGGTCAATATGCTTGACTTCAACGTTGGTGACCTTTATACCCCATGGGTCAGTGTGCTTATCCAGTATATTCTGCAACCGGGTGTTGATCTTCTCCCTCTCTGCAAGCAACTCGTCGAGTTCGACCTGTCCACAGACGCTCCTCAAGGTGGTCTGTGCCAGTTGCGATGTGGCAAACAGGTAATTCTCTACCTCAATGGTTGCCTTGGTAGAATCCATGACCCTGAAATAGACCACTGCATTCACCTTGACCGAGACGTTATCCCTGGTAATTACATCCTGGGGCGGTACATCCATTGCCACGAGGCGCAGGCTCACCTTGACCATTTTATCCACTACCGGGATAAGGATAATCAGGCCTGGCCCTTTGGTATCAATGACCCTGCCCAGGCGGAAGATCACACCCCGCTCGTACTCTTTAAGGATCTTGATGGCTGATGCGAGGAAAAGCACGATCAGCACTATTGCCAAAATGTAAAACATATTGTCACCCCCTTGTCTAAGTTTCCTGATTGCCGGACTTCGTTACCTCCAGCAGCAGACCCTCCACACCCCTAACTACCACCTTCTCTCCTGGCTCAAGCCTTTCACCTGCCCTTGCCCTCCAGTACTCACCATGGACGAAGACCAGCCCTTCAGGATCGATCACCTCTGTCACAACACCCGACTCCCCCAGGAGCCCTTCTGCCCCCAGCCTGGGTCTTGCGCGATACGCCCTGAATGCCAGTCCCGCCACAACAACAAAGAACCCCCCCACCAAGAGGATGGTGGGCATCATTAATTGTAAGGAAACCCTCACGTCCTCAAATAGCATGATAGAACCCAGGGTCAAGGAAACCAGACCCCCTATGGAGAGAATTCCATAGCTGGCTACCTTGATCTCGGCTATAAAGAATATTATTGCCAGGGCAATCAATAATAGACCGGCATAGTTGACCGGGAGAGTCTGAAAGGAAAAAAAGGCGAGAATGAGGGATATTGCCCCTATTACACCTGGAAAGATCGCCCCTGGGTGGGATAGCTCAAAGTAGAGCCCCGCAAGTCCGATCATCATCAGGATATATGCAATGTTTGGGTCGCTTATGGTCTTTAGTACCCTGTCGCGGAATCCGGGTCGGTAGTATTCCTTCTCGAGCCCGGCGGTCTTGAGGGTGATCTTGCCCCCGGGCAGACTGACCTCTCTTCCGTTAACGAGTCTCAAGAGGTCGTCAATGTCCTTTGCCACCAGGTCAACCACCTTCTTTTGCACTGCCTCGTCCGCGGTTATGGAGACACTTTCGCGGATCGCCTTCTCCACCCACTCCCCGTTTCTGCCCTTGTCTTCAGCAATCCCCCGGGCGTATGCGGCCATATCATTCACTACCTTTTCGGACATGGTCTTTTCGATGTCTTTACCTCCCGCTGTTACGGGATGGGCCGCGCCGATGTTAGTGCCGGGCGCCATTGCCGCAATATGAGCCGCCACCGTGACCATGACACCTGCTGAGGCGGCCCCGGCACCCCTGGGACCAACGTACACGGCCACAGGGACAGGTGAATTGAGAATGGCCTTTACGATTGTGCGCATGGATGAGGCAAGACCGCCAGGGGTATCAAGCCGCAATATGCATAGCACGGCCTCCTCTTTTTTTGCCTGCTCAAGACCCCTTACCACGTACATGGCCGTTCCTGGATTGATAGGGCCTTCGAGCTCAACAATCACGACCCGATTGCTGGCCAGGGCAGTTGCAGGTGCCCCAGGGGCCAGTATTACAGAGGCAACAAGCCATGCCAATGGGATCCATAGGAAGGTCTTGGTTCGTGGTCTAGACATTCTTCTTTACCTCCAGGCCCAGATGCCCCATCACCTTCTTAATATCTTCCCAGACCCCCCGCTTCGCGGCCGGATACCTTAGGAGATAGGCCGGATGGTAAGTGGGCATGAGGGGGATTCCATTATAGGAATGCCAGGTGCCTCTCTCCGCGCTGATTTTGAACTCAGGGCCGATGAGGCACTGAGCCGCCACACGGCCCAGAGTACAAACAACCTTTGGCCCGATAATTTCGAGCTGTTGCTCCAGGAAGGGCATGCAGGCCTCAATCTCATCTATCTCAGGGTCACGGTTTCTTGGCGGGCGGCATTTGACCACATTGCAGATGTAGACATCTTTCCTGGAGATTCCCATGCCATTCTCGATAATTCTGGTCAGAAGCCTCCCGGCCTCACCCACAAAGGGACGCCCCGCCTTGTCCTCTTCCTGGCCCGGCCCCTCCCCGACAAAGATCAGCTCTGCCCGAGGCGAACCCTCACCAAAGACCAGGTTGGTCCTATCCCTGTAAAGCTTGCATCGTCGGCACTCCCCGAGGGAGGCCCTCAAGGCCTTTAGCCTGCCTTCTCGGTTCTCGAGTTCGGGAGCGACGCGGCCAGCGACGGTCGCCCCGGCCTCGTCGGCATTGGCCCCATATCTTGCTACTCCGAGATAGGCCCGTGTCCCATCCGAAAGAGGGGGTGGCTCCAGCCCCATTTCTCCATGGGCCTTAATCAGCTTCCCTAGATGGCCAAAGATCTCTGTTATCTCTGCTTCCAGATTCAAGATGTGCGACCCTCAAACAGCCCGTTCACCCTATCAAGGACCAGGTGTGCCACTTCATCCTTAGTCATAAGGGGCGAATCCTCCACTCGCCCGTCTTTGAAAATCATCTTGACCTTATTGGTATCTGCCTTAAACCCGGCATCATCCCGTGAGACATCATTGGCCACCACCATATCCAGTCCCTTTGACCTCAATTTTTCTCGGGCGTTGGCAAGCAGGTCCTCTGTCTCCGCAGCAAATCCAACCAGGATACAGGGGGATACCGCCTTATCCTGTCCCAACTCTGCAAGGATGTCGGGTGTCTTGACCAGCTCCAGTGATACGGAGTCCGCACCTTTCTTTATCTTTTGCCGTTCACTATGCCTGGGTCTATAATCCGATACTGCCGCGGCCTTAATGACCACATCGCATCCAGAGCGATTCTCGAAGACCGCCTCTCTCATCTCCTCCGCGGTCTCTGTACTGATGAAGGCAACTCCATAGGGCGGCTTCAGCGACGTGGGCCCGCTGACAAGGACTACCGATGCCCCCCTTTGACTTGCTGCCCTGGCCAGGGCATAGCCCATCTTCCCTGTGGACCTGTTGGTAATATATCTCACGGGATCTATGGGCTCCACTGTTGGACCGGCAGTAACAAGGACCTTCAGGCCTGAAAGATCCTGGTGGGTCACCAGTATCCGTGCCAGTTCCATTATCTCCTCTGGCTCTGGAAGCCTTCCGGGCCCTTCAGTGCGACAGGCCAAGGGGCCAATTGCAGGATCCATTACGGTAATTTCCCTCTCCCTGAGGAGCCTGAGGTTGTCCTGAACAGAAGGGTGCATAAACATCTGGCTGTTCATGGACGGGCAGAGCAGTATCCTGGCAGTTGCCGCAATCACCATCGTGGACAAGAAGTCATCCCCGATGCCATGGGCCAGCTTGGCAATAAGATTGGCCGTTGCCGGCGCAATGATGATCAGGTCCGACTCCTGGCCCCATGTGATATGGTCCAGGGCAGTCCCTTCCTGGGCAAACATGTCCCAGATGACCCAACTCCCTGAAAGGGCCTCGAAGGTGAGGGGACTTACAAACCGGGTGGCATTGGGTGTCATGGCCACCCTGGTTTGGGCGCCGGCATTCACAAGAAGCCTGACCAGTTCCGCAGCCTTGTAAGCTGCAATCCCCCCGCTGACACCTACAATGACCTTCTTGTCCTTCATCCCTGACGTTTCACCTCGCGGGTCAAACTCAATATCCCCCAGAGCCCTCCATCTCTCTATTTCCTGCCTTGGCAAGCCAGGCCTTATTTACAAGGGGCATAATAGCTCTTCGCACCTCTTCTGCCTCTGAGACGTCCTTGAAGAAGCCAACTCGCATTCTTACCCATTTCTTTCCCTTTGCCCTGGCCTTGGTAAGGTAAACGCAATACCCCTTTTTCATAAGGGCGATTGCTGCCGGTGCGACCCACCTCTCACCCTCTACAGACATTACATTAACGACCCAAGGCCTCGCACCCAGCTTGTCTCGGTTTTCCTTTGCCTCGGAGGGAGTAATAAAGTTCAACTCTAGGCCTACAGGGAGTTCTCTCTGCTGAAAGCCCTCCTCCACGTTCACTTGACCCAGTTTATCCATATTGAGACGAAAGAGGCTGGGCCACTTCATTGGATCATCATATACCTCTTTACGCCCGGCAATACTGAAAAGGCTATCCCCTTTCTCTACCTTGTAACGGCCTGGCCCCAGTTCCTTGGCCTCTACCTGCAAAGGCCTTTCTTCGGTTAGCAGGGCTGGCCCTGCCTCCTTTGCCTTTTCGGGTACAGGCAGTTCTTCCCTGGGCGCGGCCACCTCCTTCTCTAATGGGGCAGGGGCCTCATCCTCCTTCGAAGGCGCCGTTTTTTCCGTTTCACCTGCCTCCGTTTTCAGTCCTGAATCCTTTTTTAGCGGAGGCGTCTTTATCCGCAAGACCCTCTTGGCACCCTTGGAATCATATTGTTCTTCGTTGGAGCAGCCCCCTGCCGGGAGAAATAAAAACGAGATATAGAGGATAAATAACACTGGTCTCATGTGGAGACTGAAACAGCCTTTCACAGATCTGCTCCCCCTATCCATCATGCAGTCCCTCCTTGAGAGGAATACCAAGAAAGGCCTATATCCGCCGATTTGATACTGAAATCATCGCGTGAAAAGCTAGGCCTAAAAAGATCGGATCGGGCACAATGGACCATCAAATCGGGCCGGTTGAAACGGTTTAAGCTGCGTGAATACTTATCCTATTCTAAGCCCAAAACCCCCCCTTGACAACAAAAAACTGTGTAACACTTTAGCGTTTTGAAAGAAAGGCCGCCTCCGGCCCGGAGGGAGGACCG
>CAYVMN010000035.1:0-26039 GCA_964452575.1 uncultured Desulfobacteraceae bacterium
CATTTTTCCCTGAAAAACTCTCATCTTTCACCTACTTTATTCAAATGCGCCCAGGCCTGACTTCTTCGATTTGTGATCAAGAAATTCGGTGAATTTGCCGATTACGGCATGGCCAAGAACTTTAAAACAGAAAGGAGAAATATTTATGGATGCTAGGGAGGTATCTGAGGCTATCAAGGGTTTAAATCGTTCACCCGTCAGAAAATATTGGCCTGGCCTGCATGCGTGGGGTTTTCAGTGAACGCTCCATGAATGAGAACGAAGTGCGGTATGCTCGCCAACGCCTCGTTGAGATTGACAACCTCCGGCCTGAGATTGAGGCGGAACTGACAGAAGCGAAGGAGAATTTTACAAATTGGCTTACATCGACTCACCAAGCGCCAAGGATGCATCAAACATTGTGGAAAAGATTTCAATCGGATCAGGGCGGCGATGCCCTCCAGAGTCGGATTGATCGTCTTGAAGCGGAAAAAAGGGCTATCCTGAAGGCCATCGAGAGGGCTGAAAAGGCCATCAAGCAAAGGGCGCGTGAACAATTGAAAAATAGGGCCCGCGGTTTTAACGAAAGGGTTAGGGCGGTCTGTGATGAGTTGAAGCAGAGGCCGAAGTGGGCGAACGCTGTCATTTCGCTAGCCTCTGAAGGAAAGTCGTTGGAAGAACTGGGCCGGCCTTTGGCTCAGGCTATCCGGTCTTATCAGGATTTAGCGGTTTTAAGGCGATCCCTCCTTGAGGAGGATGACGGGTTGAATCTTAGTAAAATTCCTGAGATCGACATAACTGAGGCCAAAGAGATTCTCAGAGCCACTGAGGCTCTTTTCGGTAGGCCCATCGAGCTAAGGCTGAATAGGAAAGTCCACAGGCTAAAAGCCGACCAACGTGGCCGGGATCTCGATCTTGCAGTGACCAAGTGAAGAATGTCTGGCGATTGCGCGTTGAAACCAGGGGCTCATCAACGGTCACTGAGCGCCGACCGTGCCCGCGGGCAGCCCTGGTGGAGCGCAAATTCTGCCCGCGGGCAAAAATAACTTCTTTCTTTATTCATCTGGAGCCTGGCGAAGCCGCCCTATCCGTGCCAGGCAATGAAAACGGATAGGGCCTTCCCTGGTTTTTAGACACCGAATTCGCAGAGGCCGTCAGGTGGCCCAAGGTGGGCAACCTCTTGTGGAATATTGAACAGGTCCAGCTAGAGCAGGAGCGAGAGGCCGAAGGGCTTTACACAGCCGGCCAGATTAGAGATAGATATCGCTATTACAAGGGCGGGGGAAATTCCCCCAGTTCACCTAAAACAACTCAATCAAACCAAATTTTTGAAACCAAGGATGGGCGAAAACCGCCCAAGTGCCTGAGGGGATGGCCTTGGAACTCCGAAAAGGCGAGTCCGCCGTAATTTGAAAAAAGGGATTTTCCACCATCTCCTCGGGCTCTATGGAGGAGACACCCCATATCAGATTGGAAAAGAGGTCGCTGAATGGGTGCAAAAGCTTTTTGAAGTAAAGATGAAGCCAAAGACGATCATGGAACGGGCAAGACGACAAAAAATATCCACAGGTGTGGATAGCGTCTTAACTTCCGGAAATGATTCTGAAATTAGGGAAAATCAAATAATCAAACGAGCGAAGGACGGTACATTTAGGGGTGGATCGAGAGAAGGTGCGGGCCGCCCGCCGAAGTTCACGGTTATTGAACCAGTGCACTAGGTAGCCAGTATAACGATTAGACCGCGAGGTTAGCGGATTTGTTCTTTGACAATTGAATACCTTAAAAGGCAGCGAGCTAATCTCCAGCTGGAAGAGGAGATAAATCACCCAAGACAACAATTCCCGATATAGGGAGGGATGAAACAGGGTGCCCTGTCAAAGCAGGTAGGAGAAAACCGAAAATCAAGGTAAGAATAAGGGGAATTCCTAAGTTTGAAGGATTTATTGGCATATATATTGCTTCTCTTGACAATAAACATTAAACAAACTAATAAGCATCCAAAATAATAGGAGGCATACCCTGTGTTTTTCCCGAAAGCTTATAAGCTATTGTATTTTATAGTTAAATACTTCAAGAAGAATTTTGGAAGAATGCCCAAAAGAACAGAATTAATTAAATTAATGTATTTAACTGATCTGGATTATTATAAGAAATGTGGCGAAAAATATTCCGAGTTTAATTACATTTTCTATCAACGGGGACCATGGACAAAGCAATTCCATCAACTTCTTGATTATATGAAGGATGAGGAAATTTTTGAAACCGAACGATCATCGGGTGATGGAAAAGCGTTCTTTTCTTATCGGCTTACTACCAAAACACCAAGACATGATATTGAGTTGGATAATGATGTAGTTAGCATTTTAGAGAACAACTTCTTTATTTACAAAGATTCCGACCTTAAGCAAATATTAGATGTCGTTTATAAAGAGGAGCCAATGGTTTCTACACCAAGAAATGCAGAGATAGATTTCTCAAGAGTTCCATTAAATGCAAGAGAAAAAAGGCTTCAATATACACAGAGAAGGAGAAAACAATTAGAGCGGCTAAAAAAGACGGAAAACAGAATGGGCAAGGATGATATAGATCTACTATTAGAATTTAAGCCATTTAGGGATAGAGCAAATCAGTTAATATGATAGGGGCCTTGGCAGACCAACTTAAGCAAGCAGGCATCACTTCAAAACAAATCCAACAATTTGATGTCTTCTCAGTACCTGATGACGTTATAAATTTTCCGGAGGAACGGTTAGGGAAAACTAGAACAAAGCATCCAATGAGATTGGTCATCATTCTTCAAAATGATCAGGATAATAATGATCCCACAATTAAAATTGCAACAATAGCCCCCCTCTCTACCAGCAAAGATTATCATCGGCTAGATTACTTGCTTAAGAAATTAGATCACCCATTTCTTCGTGATGATTCCTATATAAGAGTCAGACATATTCAGCCAATTTTAAAAAATGACTTATCTAAGAAATGTGGGAATATCACGCAGCATTCTCTTCGTGAAAATATCCGAGACCGTTTATTCTCCCTTTATGATCTGAGCCCTTAACCCTCCTACATACCTTAGCCAACCCCTAAAAAACCGTAATCACCCCTTTAAAAATAGGGCCTTTATCCAGTCTATGGTAATTTCAAAAACCTTGCTCTTTCTCTTTTCATAAGGATTTTCCAAATTACTGAATAACATAACACCCCTACTTCATTCTTTAATGGGTATGGTCACGCGCTCGCTCCTTCGCTTGTTGACGTTGTAGAGGAGAACATCTAAGGCTTTATAATGCACGTCACTCTTTAGAAATAGAAACCCATGTTCGATACGGCCTGGATAGACTACCCGGTTTCCCCAGTCGACCTTCCAAAGTTCTTTCTTGATTGCGCTAGTAATCGCATCTGCACTACTAGAGGCTCCGGCTAATCCTCCCCCAGCCCCCATAGTCGAGGCTCCAATGGCAGCTCCCATTCCACTGTCACCGGCTGCCCCGCCGATTGCAGCTCCGACACCAGCGCCTATGGCTGCTCCGACTATAAGTCCAACTGCAGCTCCCTGCGCCATTGCTTGTCCAATTTCAG
The DNA here is from genome assembly GCA_964452575.1 of uncultured Desulfobacteraceae bacterium. Classification (GTDB taxonomy): domain Bacteria; phylum Desulfobacterota; class DSM-4660; order Desulfatiglandales; family Desulfatiglandaceae; genus CAYVMN01. The sequence goes on from CAYVMN010000035.1 coordinate 3,562, forward strand.
ACTGGCGAATGCGTTCAATAGTCTGGTCGAGTCGGTACGCCGGATATAGGTCACCCTCTGCCGTTAGCCCGAATATCTGTTCTGCTTGGACGTAGTATTCATAGGGGCTGTCATTTCGTGCGACGACCCGGACAGGCTGAACGTCGGCCTTAAGCATGTTAATCCCGAAGTGCTTGACCTGCTTTTCTGGGGAGAGAACCTCAAAACCGAGGACGAAGCCTTCTCGTTCCAACGAGCTTTTATAGCTTGAAGGGGTTTTTATAGGCGTAACATTGGACTGGAAACGGGGTGTACAGCCCAGCATAATGCAAAGTAAAATGAAAACTAATCTCGACTTCATTTTGTCTTCCTGTCAGACTTAGCTTTCGAAATGAACTCACGCAGGGAACCTGAAATCGCTAATTGATGCACAAGCTTGGCGACCGTTACTTCAATAGCACGATTAACGGCAGCCCCTGCTTGTTGTCCTTGTGCTACCATAATAGATTCTTGGGATTCCTGGGCCTCTGCCCTGCTTGTGCCAACCCATACGATTTCGTAATTTCGGTCCTTGAGCACTGCTTCTACTTCAATCCATCCGGAACTATGGGTTGCAACGGTCTGCCACTTAGGCGTGAACTTCACCGTGGCATCAATGTCTTTCAATCTAACCACCATAAGGAGATCTAGGCTGCCGTCCTTAGGTAACACGGGTTGCTTTAAGAGTTGAACCCTTTGGAACTGGAGCACAAGGGCATACATCAATCGCGTTGTTAATGCCTCTCCAACTGCCATGGTAAAATTGATAGTTTCATATCTTACATTGATCGATGCTGACTTAAGTTTTTCGTCAATAACAAGGCCGACTCCGATAGGTTTTTGTTCAATAAGTCCAAGATTCTCGTAGGTGGAGAGGCCTATGCTGTTGTCAAGCTTGGTCTGAATGTGGCCCTCGCACCCGCAAATGGTTATGCCTAAAAAGAATAATGCCCATAACCATAACTGCTTTCTCACCACATGTTTTTTTATGCGCCTGTTACTGCCATAACAAACAAACGGTAAACTTTTCTTCTTTACCACGTGTTCCTCCGCCCACCTACCTAAGAGTTTCGAGAAATGATGTTTTAATAACAGTCCGTACTGCTCCAACCCTGCTGTTTGATACGTTTTTTAATCACCCATACTGACAGGGACATTGAAATAGGTTGAATCGACTACCAGTGACCGTTCCCACCATCTTCAATCTTCCACTGGATAGGCTCAGTAAATACCTTTGTGCTGCTAAGAAGTAAGCTAACGAACATGGCTAGGAAAAAAATGGAGGAAACTGACAGGCTTCTTTTTTTGCTCATAGCCTCCACCTCCTTTCACAGGTAGTAAAAGGTTTCGCGCAAAATTTTAATTATCTCTCCTTTTTTCCAACAAGTCAATAAATTTGAATTTGGTTCACTATGCAAAAAGCATATGATTTTATCGTTAATGTAGCTGAAAAAACAACGAAATTTAAAAAAGCAAAATCATTAGGGTAAAAAATCTATTGACTTTCAACCCGTTTTTTGATATAAAAAAAATAGTCAAAAACATATACCGCGAGGCCAGCGTGACGGCTATTTTTATTGGCAATGTGGAAATTAACCCCGAAGTGGCCCGGAGACCGCGAGGTCCGGGGCGGCTGTATATGGCCGTGACTACCACTTCGGGCTTTTTGTTTGAAAGGAGGTTCCATCCATGTCAATCTTAGCAGAGTGTCCACGGTGTCGCAAAAAGCAAGCCGGAAAGAATAGGCTTTGCCAATGCGGGGAAGACCTGATCCAGGCTAAGAAGTCAAAACGAATCCGGTATTGGATCAATTACCGTCTTCCTGGGGGCAAGCAGCGCCGGGAATTTGTGGGTTATTCGATTCAGGAGGCAAGGGACGCGGAAGGCAAGAGGAGGGGCCAGAAGCGCGAAAACCGGATTTTTGAAATGCTTCCCGAGGCCAACATGACTTTCAATGAGCTGGCAGAGTGGTATCTGTCCCTTGAGAAAGTCAAGGCGCTGGCCTCATTCAGGACGGTCGAGGGCTATCTCAAGAAATTCAACCAGGAATTCGGCAATGTCATTGTAAGCAATATCAAGCTGGCGGACTTAGAGAACCTTCAGGAGAGACGGAAAAAGGAAGGACTCAAGCCCAAAACTGTCGATGATGAGTTTAACTATGCCAAGGGAATGGTCATCAAGGGCTTTGACAATGACCTCCTGGGGGGAAATATCCTGAAGGTTTTCAGAAAGGTGAAAAAAACCCTTGAAGGCGATGCCAATAGGAGGGACCGGGTGTTGAGTGTGGATGAATTCAAGGCCTTGCAGAAGAAAGCGCCGAGACACTTGAAAGACATCCTAACCGTTGGATATTGGACCGGGATGAGGAAGGGGGAGATCATCAATCTTATGTGGGATCGGGTGGATCTCAAGGAGCGGTTTATCCGCCTGGAGAGATCAGACACTAAGGAAAGAAAGCCAAAGGCCATTCCCATAGGGGAAGAAATTAACAGGGTGCTCGCCAGGCTGCCAAGGCCGATTCACGGCGGCCATGTATTTCTTTACAATGGGAGGCCTATCCTGAAGCGGTTTGAAACAGCTCTCAAGACCGCTTGTAAGGAAGCGGGTATCCTCTGGGGTCGGGAAGTGAAGGGAGGATTTGTCTTCCACGATCTCCGCCATACCTTTATTACGGATATGAGGAGGGCCGGTGTAGCAAGGACCGTCACCAAAGCAATCACCGGCCATGCTCGGAAAGACATGAATGAGCATTACGATACCGTGGAGGAGTGGGAGAAAACAGAAGCGATTAAAATGCTCGAAAAATACCGAAGTGTTGACCAAAACGTTGACCAGCAAACTATAACTAATTGATTTTCATGCATAAAAATGGCGGAAGTGCATGGGAATCGAACCCACCTACCAGGGTTTTAGCCCGGTACACCGGATTTGAAGTCCGGGAGCCCCACCAGTGAGCTTTCCACTTCCGCTGCGCCTAGCGCGACAAGTGTTCAATTATGATATTGAGGATCCTACGTATGGGTTCTGCTGCACCCCAGAGGAGTTGATCCCCAACCGTAAAGGCTGCCACATATTCAGGACCCATAACCATCTTTCGCACCCTGCCAACAGGAACGGTCAGGGTACCGTTTACCGCCGCCGGGGTCAGGAGCCGAAGGGTTGATTCCTTGTCATTGGGGACCAGCTGCACCCAGTGATTACCCTTTGCGATCATGTCAGAGACCTCGTCCAGGGGCATGTCTCTGTCCAGCTTGATGGTCAGGCCCTGACTGTGGCAACGCATGGCCCCGATGCGTACGCAGATCCCGTCCACTGGAATCGGTTTCTCTGTCTGCAAGATCTTGTTTGATTCCGCATGCCCCTTCCATTCCTCTCTTGTCTGGCCCGACTCCATGGGCGAATCAATCCACGGGATAAGGCTCCCTGCAAGGGGGGCCATGAAGTTGTCGGTAGGAAGGGCGCTGCTTCTCAAGTTCTCTGTCACCACCTCATCAATGGCAATGGCCGTTGATGCCGGGTCGTCCAGCAAGGCCCTGGTGGCCCTTCCTAGCACATCCATCTGCGCGACCAGCTCGATCATATTCTTTGCACCTGCGCCGGAGGCGGCCTGATAGGTCATGGTTGAGATCCATTCAACGCGGCCGGAGGCGAGCAGCCCCGAGAGGGCCATCAACATGAGACTCACCGTGCAGTTGCCTCCTACATAGGTCTTGATACCCGAGGACAGACCGGAGTCGATCACGGCCCTGTTTACAGGGTCCAGGACTATTATGCTGTCATCTTCCATGCGCAGGGCAGAGGCCGAATCGATCCAGTAGCCATCCCATCCGAGCCTACGGATTTCCGGATACACCTTCTTGGTGTAGTCCCCACCTTGACAGGTAACGATAATATCCATCGAAGAGAGTAGCTCCACGTGGAATGCGTCCTTTAAGATGGGAATTTCAAGGCCGATTTGGGGACCCTTTCCTCCCACATCGGAGGTAGTGAAAAACATGGGCTCGAAGCCTTTGAAATCGTTCTCATCAGTCATTCGCCCCATAAGGACTGATCCGACCATCCCTCGCCACCCGACAAATCCGATTCGCAGCATTTCCTCTCCTCTCTCTCGAACCTGAGATTCCTTAAATAATAAATATGTTACACACATTACCCAGGCTCTTCAAGGGAAAAATCAGTATGGTCCAGAGGTTCAGGGTTCACGCTTAAACCTTTGAACCTCTGAACCCCTTAACCCCTGAACCCCTGAACCATATCCCCGAGGGCCTTTGTCACGGATTCATGAATTACCAGATCGGCCTGAGGATCGAGCGGTGTTTCGTCCCGGTTGGTGATAATGAGCCTTGCCCCGGCCTGACACGCCTGTACAGGGATTGAGGCCGCAGGATAGACCACCAGCGATGATCCGAGGACAATACAGAGGTCACATTCCTGGGCATACCGAAAGGCCCTTGCCATCTTGTCCTGGGGCATTGCCTGGCCGAAGGATATGGTATCCGGTTTAAGGATGCCCGAGCAGTCGTCGCAATAGGGAATCTTCACCCCGGATCTTAGACGTTCCTGGATCTCATCCCTCCCGTATTTCTTTCCACAACTAAGGCAGGAGACCGAAATGGCCGTTCCATGGATCTCTATAATCTTCTCTGTTGAGTTCCCTGCCTTATGATGCAGATGATCGATATTTTGGGTTACGATAGAGAGCAGTTTGCCCCTGTCTTCCAACATCTTGATGGCCAGATGGGCCCGGTTCGGGACAGCAAATTTCAAGACTTCATAGAACTCTGAACTCATTATCCAGTATTTTTCCCGTGCACCTTCGTCTGATATGAATCTCTGAAAATAGAACTCAGAGGGGTCGTATTTCTCCCAGATTCCGCCGGCACTCCTGAAGTCGGGAATCCCGGATTCAGTGCTCAGGCCGGCGCCTGCAAATACCAGTATCTTCCGAGCGTCTTCTATCATCTCCTTGCCCTTTGCAATCAGTTGGTCCATGATTTTTCTCCTTCCGTAACAATTCGGCTTTCAGCGAAGTATGACGTAACTGACCCCCAGGGTCAAGATTTGTGTAAGCGTTCAGAGGTTCAGGGTTCAACGTTCAGGGTTAGGGACAAGGGCAAAATTGAAGCCCAGAAGTCCTCGTAAAGAATGCTGCTTTTGCCACATAATTACCAAATACCATGTTCCAGGTTTGTGGGGATGCGGAAGCTGTCGGTTTTCCCCGTACAAAACGTTTACAAAATGACGTATGGCGATGAGAATACAACCTTTGAACCTCTGAACCTTTGAACCCGTGAACGGTTACTGATTTGTTAAGGGGGAAAAGTGGCTCTCAAGAGATGTAATATGGCTGCTTGAACCACCTTATGAGGTACGTGAAGAGGGCGATCGCGCCGGCTACGATCCCAAAGACCAGAAGCCACTCTGCTGTTTTGGCCAGAAAGAAAGAGTTGAATATTCTGGAAATCAGCATGGTCAAGAACCCCAGGCCATAAAAGAAGACCTTCACCTTGCCCATCAGAATTTCCTTTGCTTTCAAGAGGAAAGCGCCCCTATCACGGGCCAGGCAGGGTGTTTTGATACCATCCTTTCCCCTTCCGGACATTCCATAAAAAAAGGAAAAAATCGGTATGAGAAGCAGATGCGATTCGACTAATACCATAAGGACAAGGTATGCGGGATCGATCGCCTTTCTCGTCAACAATAGATAAACGAGGGTAAATGCCAGGAACTTATCCGCAAGGGGATCGATGATGGCCCCCAGGCTGGTCTTCTTGGAAGCGGCCCGTGCCAATGCCCCGTCAAAGAAATCTGAAGCGGCGCCCAGGGCACCCAGGATAAGGATATGAAAATAGGATAGTTGTGCAGAAAGGAGGAGCAAAAAGGCGCAGATCAAGAACCTGAAGTAGGTTATGTGATTTGGCTGAATAAGATCCTGCCCTGTCAAGAATGACACGGTGGATCTTTCAAATGCCATGTATCGCTTGCTCGAGAGTATATAATCACTTTCATCGGCAGGCATGAATTCCGTCCACCCTGCTGAGGAGAAGCGCTGGTGAAGTTTTGACATCTGCATAGTCCGTAACCGTTAACGGGTTCAGGGGTTCATGCCTAAGGCGTGTTTCAGTACGTCTAAGATCATGCGGGGTACACGTTCGGACGCAGCAAAAATATTAGCATAGAAGAACAAGAATTGTAAGTGACCGTGAAAATCTGATTCGGATTGAAAAGGCAAGAAGGATAACCCTGAACCCGTGAACCATTGCCTTGTTTCTTGACATGATATACGGTAGTCAAATAGAGTCCTGTCTATCAGATCGCGTCTTTAACAGGGTATCCAGGGTAATGGAGTAGACAGAACCGCCCTTTTCTGGGAGGGCAAAGATGGTCATAAGGATATGGGTAAGATGTAATGATGCTTGGGAGTCACTCCGGAGAACTGAAATTTGAATTGAAAAAGGAGGCCTAAAAGACCTGGTTGAGTAAAGCATTCCTCCGGTTGAAGGGAGACATGGTATGAAAAAATTTAGCAAGAGAGAGTTAGTCGCTTTTTATAAGAGTATGCTGAGAATTAGAGAAGTAGAAAAGAAACTGATGGAAGTATTCTCAAACGGAGAAATTCCTGGCTTCATACACGTATGCAATGGTCAGGAAGCCACTCCTGTGGCGGTCTGTAGCCATCTACGGAAGTCAGATTATATGTCCACGACCCACAGGGGCCATGGACACGCATTGGCCAAGGGTATTGATTTGAAATTGTTTATGGCCGAACTCTTTGGAAAAAGTAATGGTCTGTGTCGGGGTCGTTCCGGTTCAATGCATGTGGCTGACCGTAACCTGGGGATTCTGGGCGCCAATGGGATTGTGGGAGGAGGCATCCCCATTGCGACAGGAGCAGCCTTTGCGTCAAAGTACAAGCAAAGTGGACAAGTCACCGTCTGTTTTTTCGGGGAAGGGGCTACCGATGAAGGGACTTTCCATGAATCCCTCAATATCGCTTCAGTCAAAAAATTACCGATCGTTTATGTCTGTGAAAACAATGGGTGGGCCCAGTTTACGCCAAAGAAGGTCCGCATGGTTATCAAGAGCGTGGTTAATCGGTCGGTAGCATATGATATTCCAGGCGTGAGCATCCCAAATGATTTCTTGAAGATCTATGAGGCAGCGGGAAAGGCAGTAGGACGGGCTAGAGATGGCAATGGCCCAAGCCTCATAGAGGTCGTGAGTACACGCTGGTACGGTCATTTTGTAGGGGATCAGCAGAAATACCGTCCGGCAGAGGATGTGGAAACGGCGATGAAACAGGACTGTATTATGGGATTTGAAAAGAAACTCCTAAGGGAGAAAGTCTTGAAAAAGGAGGAATGCAAGAAGATTGAAAAAGAGATTCAAAGTGAGATAGAGGAGGCGATCAATTTTGCCCGTGAGAGCCCGTTGCCAGATGATTCAGAACTCATGGAAGGCCTGTATGTTTGATAAGCTCTCAAGATTATCTACATTGTAGCTCTACGCATTATATCACAAAGGAGCATAATATGAAGGAGATTAGGTACATCTGGGCCATTAATGAGGCCATTAAGGAAGAAATGGAAAGAGATGAAGATGTCTTCCTCATCGGAGAGGATGTGGGGAACCCTGGAGGGGCCTTCGGGGCGAGCCGAGGGCTGTACGAACAATTTGGACCGGAACGAGTCGTTGACACCCCTATCAGTGAGGCTGGAATCATGGGGTTGACTGCCGGCGCCGCGGCTTGCGGTCTGAGGCCTATCGTGGAAATCATGTTCATGGATTTCATGGCGGTATGTATGGACGGCGTCGTGAATCAAATCGCGAAAATGCGCTACATGTTTGGAAACCAATATACTCTCCCCATTGTTATAAGAACACCCGCCGGCGCTGGACTAAATGCCGGGCCTCAACACTCCCAGTCTTTTGAAGCGTGGTTTGCCCATGTGCCAGGTTTAAAGGTTGTGATGCCGGGGACGCCTTATGACGCAAAGGGGCTTCTCAAATCCGCCATAAGAGATGATAACCCTGTCATTGTGGTCGAGAATAAGACCCTTCACGGGATCAAAGGAACCATCCCGGAGGAGGAATATCTGGTGCCCATCGGCAAGGCAGACATCAAGAGAGAAGGGACGGATGTCACCGTCATCGCGACTTCACGAATGGTTCACGAATCACTCAAGGCAGCGGATCGCCTAGCCCAAGAGGGCATCAATATTGAGGTCATCGATTTACTGACAATCTCCCCCTGGGACAAAGAGACGGTCTTCAAATCCATCGAAAAGACACACCGCCTGGTCATCGCCCACGAGGCCGTGAAGAGCTTTGGTGCTGGAGCGGAGATTTCAGCAACAGTGGCCGAGGAGATCTTGGGCGAAATCGATGCGCCCATTATGCGTGTGGGTGCCCCCTTTGTTCCAGTTCCCTTCAGCCTTGAGAAGGCCTATTTGCCCAACGCTGATGACGTGATTTCCGCGGTCAAAAAGACACTTGATCGAGCCTTTTAGCAGATCCGCGTAAATGCAAGGAATCTTGTAACAGCTTAGCGCTCTGAAACCGGGGCAACGGGGGTTAGGGAAACCCCTTATTGCCCAGGATAAACAGCTGATCGAAAAAGGGCTAGAATGATAGGTCATTCCCGCCAAGTCAAGAATCCATGAGTCATTAAGCCAAGTTATTGAGCTTTTAGAGGGAGTTTTTCCAATGACATCTGAGAAAACAAAAGAAGGCCGAACCGAAATTGATTACGTGGCAGAGAAGTCGGATTCTTCATCGTTTGCACGTCTGATGGATCTGAAGATTATTAAAGCCAAGAGAGGCTATGCCCTGGCAAGGCTGAAAATATCGGGTGAAAAACACCTGAATTTCAATGGGACGACACATGGGGCTGTCATCTTTTCGATTGCGGATCATGCCTGTGGAGTATGCGGTAACTCATTGGGGCGTAAGGCGGTCTTGCTTCATTCAAGCATTGTTTACTTTGCTAATCCGGAACTAGGATCTGTTATCGAGGCAGAGGCCCGGATGACACATGAAGATGAGATAAGTGGGAGTATGGTCATTGAGGTCAAGACTAGTAATGGGAAGCCCTTGGCCAGAAACCAGTCCATTATCTATTTCTCAAGGTCATGAACTCTGGGTATGAGTCTGATTTGTGTCTCGAGAAAGAAACTTCTCGCGCAGCCTTTTTGCCAAGGCTTCTGCCAGGGTCTCTTTGCCCCATTGATGCTTTAGGCCCTCCCTAAGGACCGGCCAGGCCAGTTGTAATTCATCGTGGGGTCCAGGCAGGCAGATGATCAGCGTTCCATTCAGTATGCCCACTCCGATTCGAACCCCCTCCTTTTGATGACGACCATGACCTTTGTGGAATTTCATTATGTAGGGCATTTCTGCATGCGGGTCTACCTTGCTCAACGCCTCCAGGGTCTGGTCTTTGCCTTCGGCTCCAATGCCTCCTGTTGTAATAAGGAGTCCGTAACCATTTGCCGTCGATTCACGAAAGGCTCGGGCAATGACAGCTGCCCTATCCTCCAGAATAGGCCCCTCAGACACAACATAACCTTCGGATCTCAAGGCATCGATCAAGAAAGGGGTGTTTGTGTCACGAATTTGCCCGGAGAGGATCTCATTCCCTGAGGCAAAAATGAGACATTGCCTCCTAATTCGTTCTTCTATCTGAGCACCCATTTTGCGCGAACGATCAAGAACCTCCTTTCCTAGCTCCTCATCAAGGGCAATAAAGCCAAGGATCCCTTGCGAATGAATCCGCGTCTCCGGAGTAATATGAACGCCCGGGACGGATGCCAAGGCCGCGAGGAGATCCTTTCCACGACCAACGATTTTTTCGGCCTCAACTATGGGGACCAAGACATCCAAGGTCAGGGTATCTTCAAGCACGTCTGTGACCATAATCTCATTAGGTTCAAGTCCTAATACCTCGGCCGAGGCCCTTGCACATGCCCCCAAATCCACTTCATTCAATTCGATCGGGCTAATCCAGAGTTCGGTCTTTTCAAGCAAATTATATTTCACAGGATCCTATCCTTTTTGAGTTAAGATCATGCCTTATGAAGTTGCAGATGGGGCAGGCAATAACAGAGGGGCTGGACATGGCAATGCAAGAATATCTAGACAAGGGGAATAGTTGTGCCTGTAGCCTTGGCTATAAGCTTACCCTCTTGATTGTTTACGGTAATTTCCGAGATGCAAACTCGCCTGCCGCTCTTGACTACCCGACACTCTGCGATGAGTTCATCATTTATACCAGCACCGGCAACAAAATGAATATTGAACTGAGAGGCTACATTGGGAGTGACCACTGAATTGGTCGCATAGGCAAAAGCATAGTCAGCCAGGGACATGATAATCCCCCCAAATATCATGCCCGTAAAATTGGTGTGTTGGGGACCCAGGATCATTGCGACTTTGGCATATCCCGTAGATAGTTCCAGCAACCTCATTTTCAAGAAAGAGGCGATTTGTTCTCCCTCGGCCTTTGTCCTCAATTCACTGATACTATCAGGCATTATCACCTATATAAGTAAGCTAAATCATGAATAATCCACCCCGATTTAGCGGGGTGAGAACTGACAAAAACTGTTGCTCCAGGTTAGGGAATCGCAATGATTCTTGTGGCTCTTTGATGCAACTTATGTCATCATTGAGAGGGAATCTAAGAAAGATATAAGAAACCTTGTATCGTCTAATTATTGAACATAATATTGTCAAGTTTTTTGTGCAGGAGGATCGAAATGAAGGGGCTCCTGATGAGGTGGTTGGTTCTGACAGTAGCCATCATCCTTGCTTCTTACCTGATCAGCGGGATTCACGTTAGTGGCTTTTTCAGTGCCCTTTTCGCAGCCGCCATCCTGGGCATCTTGAACGTCTTTTTCCGCCCGATCCTAATTATCCTTACTCTGCCCATCAACATAATGACCCTGGGGCTCTTTACATTTGTCATTAACGCGCTGATATTGAAGATGGCCTCAGGCGTGATTTCAGGGTTTGAGGTACACGGCTTCTGGGCGGCCGTGTTTGGTGCACTGGTTATCAGTGCATTTAACTGGATCCTGAATTCCCTTATAAACGAAAGGGGAAGGGTGGTCTATATTGACCTAAAAAGGCGTAATAATGAGGGTTCCGGCCCAGATCTGACTTCATAGCGGCAGGGCTCGCTAAAATACTTTTGTGAAGACATCCTGGTAGGTCTTGAGGGCCTTTTCACCAAAGCAGACAAACACCACCTTTTGCAGCCCCTCATTTTTCTCCAGGAACTTCTTGGTCTCATTGAGGGCAATCTCTGTGGCCTGCTCCAGGGGGAACCCATAGGCACCCGTACTGATAGAAGGGAAGGCCACGGTCTTTGCCCCCAGTTCCACCGCTGCCTCCAGGCTGTTCTTATAACAATTTGCCAGCAACTTATCTTCGTTCTTGTGCCCCCCGGCCCAGATTGGCCCTACCGTGTGGATAACCCATCTTGCCGGCAACCGGTAGCCCTTGCTCACCCTGGCCTCGCCCGTGGGACATCCTCCGAGCCTCCTGGTCTCCTCTAGCAGTTCGGGGCCTGCTGCCCTGTGGATGGCCCCGTCCACCCCGCCGCCTCCCAGAAGTGAGGTATTGGCGGCATTCACAATGGCATCAAGCTTTTGTTTGGTGATATCACCTTCTATGACTTCAATCCTTTCTTTCATCCTGCCCACCTCCTTTTATGTTTCCTCGCCTAGTGCTTCTTTCCCTTACGCCTTATCTCAAAGAATGTCTGAAGGTGCAAATGTCGTACAATTCCTGAAGATCCGGCCGGTTCTCTATGTCAAGGATGATTTCTTTGGTCCGCTCGATGTGCGCCTCTGACAGGATCCCCTTGCAGTATTTACGATAAATATCGACCACCTCTTCTATACCCAGGGGATACTTAGGGGATCCAAGGGGTTGGTCCATGGCCCCCGAGAAGGTTCCTCCGTTGATGATCTTGATGTCCATCTTTCCCTCACCGCCGAAATACCGCCTTTCATATTCCGGGTGATATTCGACCCTTATTCTCTTACGAAAGGCCTCAAGTCGCGGATCCTTTACGGCAGTCTCTGTGCAGGTGCCGAGGTCACACTCTCCATGGACCAGGTAGTAGGCAAGGATATGCTGCGTGCTGAACCGGCTGTCTTCTGCATCCTTCGGCTCGGCACGGTCCACCACTTCCCGCAAGGGATCGAAGTGAAGGACGATCTCTTCGATATCATCAGGTCTTAAACGGTTTTTTTTCATCAGCCTGTCAAGGACATCCACAAAATTGTGGGTAAAGAAACAGAATCCCCATTTCTTGATCCAGGTGTTATTGGTATAAAATGGGGGTCGGCCCAACCCCTCGATCATCTTGTCAAAGTCAAGATTCTTGTCTCCACCTGTCAGCATATCCAGACACTTCTCGATCACCGGATTACTGGTGGCACCGTCCTTGGCGAGCATGGCATTTATCACCGCATTGCGGCAGCAAGTGGCGGATTCATGGAAGTGGGCGTCTGTCCCCCAGGTGTGCATATACCCGAGCCCGGTTACCATGGCCAAGCCAAGGGAGGCCATGGTCTGCTCCTCGGTCAACTCAAAGGCCCTTGCACAGCTCGCCGTGGCCCCATATATCCCGATGAACGGGAGATTGCAGATTCCAATGCCGTCGGTTCCTGCCGATGCATACATGGCTATCCGGTTTTGCATTTCCTGGCCGACATAGAGGGCGACGATGGTTTCCTCTCCTGAGAGCTTCAGATGATCGGCCACGGTCAGAAGTGCCGGCCAGGTGGTCACATCACTAATTCCTCCCCCTGGAAACTGATCATCTTCCATCTCGGATGCGTGCCCAAAGAACCCGTTTATATAGGCGGCCTGTGTCATATCCGCCCTAAAGCCGCATCCATAGACCCCGGCCTCCGGTCTTCCGGGATAGTTCTTGACATAACGTATGACCTTGCGGCTGGTAGGAGCAGCTGATCCGACAAGCATCCCCATCACCTGCTTCAGGGTCAGTTTCTTGATATGCTCTATCACACTCGCATCAACGTCTTTGAATTCTGTATGCCTGATGAACTTTGAGAATGTCTCGGCAACTCTCATCCGCACCTCTCCTTTCTGTCTGTTGGGTATTGGGCCCTCTTTCTTACGGCCCCCAAATGACCGCCCTCAGTGTCAAAAACCCATAACCACAAGATGCACCCACAACCAGGTAGTAAAGCCCTCTCTCGCCTGCCTGGACGGCTCCTTCCCGGCCTCTCTGCCCATACGCAACGGAGGTCCCTCTTCCCTTTGCCGTTATGGGAAGGACAAGCAAACATGCCAGAAAAAACCCGGGGATGATTAGCCCCCCCAATACGGCGGGCATGACTTTCAAAAGGGTCTGGACACCCAAGAAGAACCATGGCCCTTTGACCGTTCGCACACCGGCATTAGGCGGAATATCCATAAAAGGCTTAACCATAATAGCATACAAAAAAAGCCCCATGGCCGTCAAAACCATAAACTTCTCATCCGGGAACCATTCCCTGATGTGGTCTCTGATAAGATAGATGATCAGGATGGGCAGGAAAAAGCAGTGGTAGAGATAGGGGAGAAAAAAAAGGCCTCCTCCCTCTGCAATGAACATCCTGGATAGCGGGCCTCCAAGGAAGGGCACTGTCTTTAGGATGTTCATGAAGATCTGGCCGGCAAAGAGGCCTTCCTTGTCCCCCTTGAGGATAAAACCGGTAAACAGGGTAAAAAAGCACAGGACCAGAGAGATAGTGAGGATGGCCCACTCCGCCCAGGAATAACCCCTGTAGCGCTTCCTCAGGAAATGATCCCCTGTATGTATCAGCATCAGGATCACAAACACCTGTCCTGAAGCATAGTGAAGCTGCCTGAAAAACCAGCCATAGGGTACCAGCGTGGTGATCTCCTCCACGTTTTGGAACACATTTCCTGTGGGGCGATAGTAAAAGGTCAGGATGATCCCTGAGAGGATGGAAAGGATGAGTGAGGCAAGCCCAAGCTTGGGAAAATAGGCGGAAATCTTCATGTTTACTCTCAGAGCGGTTCAAATGCTCAGTGTGACAACGACGTCACCATTTTTCTTTAATTCAGAAGGCGCCCTCAAGAGATCCTTCCCGGCAGGTCCGGATATCCATTTGCCCCATCGGTCAAACAGGCTTCCGTGACACGGGCACCTGAACTCCTGAGACACTGCATCATAATTGAGCAGGCATCCCAGATGGGTACATCGCATGGAAAGGGCATAGATATCATCACCCCTCTTGATCAAAGAGGCCCCTTCCTTGATATTAGGGACGGCCTCCTGCTCATCAGGATGGAACACGATCTCCTTGGTCCGTCTCTTCCTAAAGGTCATAAACGAGAGCACAGGATAGGCCAGGACCACGGCCCCCAGCCCATAAAAGATCCGGGGAAGGCCTTTTTTCATGAACTCTCTCCTATCCATACCCCCATTTCGCTTTAGGATCATTCCTCGCTATCCAAAATGCGACCTTCCTTATGAGAATAGGGAATAACGCAAAGAAGATTAATTATCAACCAATTCTGGGGGAGATGTCACGTCTTCTTTGCCGGAATCACCGCCTCATTAATAGGCTGGAGCAAGAGTCAATTCCAGTATGAGGTCGATTTCGCCAGTTTTGGCTTTGGTATCTTTGGACGCATAGGATTTCGGGCAAGGCAGGGATTCAGGGTCGGAACAGAATTTCTTCATTTACCCGCCGACTGGTTTCCGTATACAGTATGGATCAACTTTTTCGTAGACATGAACGGATTGCTTTCTTATCTTAGACTTCGTTATTCAATTCCATATTCGTCGGACCAAAGTCAATCGTTTTTCTGAAACCCGGACTGGCGCTAAATCTGTCAGCGATCCGCCGCCTAGCAAGGCGCGATCTTAAAGCTCACCATGGCATATTAGTGGAGGTTATGATATGGGTATCGAACAAATCCCGATAGTTTCGGTAGAGCCTTCCCTTCGCATGCTTTACACGTCAGTAATCGAGGTGGAACCTCCGTTGAAGGTCGGCCGCTCACCCTATGGAGAGAGGCGGATCATCAACATATCAGGTGGTGCCTTTTCAGGGCCCCGGCTGTCAGGGCGTGTGCTGGCAGGGGGGGCTGACTGGCAAATCCTCCGGGAGGACGGAATCGTTGAGGTGGAGGCAAGATACACCTTAGAAACACGTGACAACTCCCTGATTTATGTCTGTAACCGGGGGTTACGGCACGGCCCCAAGGAGGTGATGGAAAGACTGGCCTCGGGGGAAGAGGTTGATCCAGGTGAATACTACTTTCGTACGATCCCCATCTTTGAGACAGGTGCGCCAGGCTATAGATGGCTTAACAGTATTGTCGCGATTGCTGCAGGCGAACGACGTCCGGATAGTGTTGTCATTACCGTTTATGAAGTTACATGATCGATTTATCTGAATCTATTATTAGAGTCTTAGGTTGCAACTTCTATGCAAAATGCGAAGATGTTTGTTGGGGAAATTCCAAATTACAAATCCCAAATTACAAATAAAATCCAATGACCAAAATTCAAAATAACAAAGAGATGTAAGGGTTGAGGGGTTCAAAGGTTCAGGGCCTTCAGGGTGTGTTGTGTTGTGTTTGGGATTTGGGATATGTTTGGAAAACTGGGGACCCACCGGTAGGTGGGAAGTCCGAAGGACAATTTAGTGCTTGGTGCTTGGAATTTGTTTGTAATTTGGTGCTTGAGATTTGGAATTTGGAAGCAAGCGCCTCTGAAATCTGCCCACTGCCCACCACTTCGGTTGTGGCAGAAGGCCTGCACCGGGAGGAAATATGTCAGTTACTGATTCAAAACACATAAGGTTTGATGACCTCCGGTTATTTTGCAAACAGGCTTATATGAAGGCCGGTGTCCTGGAGGAGGAGGCCGACATTGTGGCAGATCTCTTAGCGAGATCTGATCTTCGAGGTGTCGAATCCCATGGGGTCACACGCCTTCCCATCTACATCTTGAGACTGCAGAAAGGTTATGTCAGAAAACGTCTCAGACTGACATATCTCAAGGACAAAGGACCGGTGGCGTATGCAGAGGGCCATGGCTCGATGGGACATCTTGTGGCGTACCGGGCCATAGAGCGGGCAATCGAAAAGGCAGAGGAGTTTGGAATCGGATGGATTGCCGTCAAGGACAGTGGACATTTCGGCGTGGCCGGACTCTTTCCGATGATGGCCGCGGACAAAGATCTTATTGGATATATTTGCTCAAACTCGGCCCCAATGATGGCCCCTTTTGGAGGGCGAGAGCGAATCATAGGCAACAACGCTCTGTCATACGCCTTTCCAGCAGATCAATATCCACCGGTTGTCGTCGATTTCTCCTGCAGCGTGGTCTCGTCAGGGAGGCTCATCGTTGCTCGGAAAAAGGGTGAGAAGATCCCGATGGGTTGGGCCGTTGACAAAGACGGGGTACCCACTGAAGACCCCTATGAGGCTTACGAAGGAGGTGGTTCCCTCCTTGCAGTGGGGGGGCATAAAGGGTCCGGTCTCGCCTTGGCCCATGAGATCCTAACGGCAATATTAGCTGGAGGGAGGTGGACAAGAGATATCAAGAGTCTCTATGAAAAAGATAAGGGTGGGATCCAGGGGACCTGCCACTCATTCATGGCCCTGGACCCGGAGTGTTTTGTCGGTCGGAAGGAATTTAAGAAGGAAATGGATCTCTATATCAAAGGCCTCAAAGAGAGTGGAAGGGCCAGGGATGTCGAAGAAATCCTCATGCCAGGGGAACCTGAGTTCAGGACCGAAACAGAGCGCCTGAAAGACGGCATCCCTCTGGCGCAGAACACGGTGAAGGAGCTGACGGAACTCGGTCAATCACTCGGGATTTCGCTGCCTTTGATGGATTGAGGATCAATCGATCGGCGAACTAAAATCTCTGGACACCTTGATATTGCTCGCACTCAGCCCTTCAAAGAATTTTTTTCGGGTCTCCCCAGGAAAGGGGATGCCATTTTGGGTTCGTTTCGTCTCTTCCTCAGCCTCCATCTCTCCGGGATAATATACCCTATCAAACCCGTTCATTGGAGGACAAGTGATGCAGTCTTCAATCAGGCCATCGACCTTCTTCTTGAAGGTCTCAATACCTCCAAAGCACGCAGGGTCGAGCACCAGCATGAAAGAAGAACAGCCATAGGGGGTTGTCAAATCTTCTAGAGGAGGAACCTCCTTTCCACAATAGGACCCGGCAAGGGCTCCGGTGAGTATATCCACAATAAGTCCCAATCCGTAACCTTTATGTCCGGCCATGGGAAGCAATATCCCCTTAAGGGCCTTTTCAGGGTCTGTGGTTGGATTGCCGTCCCTGTCTAATGCCCATCCATCAGGTATAGTTCCTCCTTTCTTGTGGATCTCGCCGATCTTTCCAGCCGATGAGGCGCTTGTGGCAAAGTCTACGGCAAGGGGGGGGTATTTACCCGCAGGAATGACAAAACTCATGGGATTAGTACCATGGACTCCCTCTCGCCCTCCGTAGGGTGCAACCCTGGGCGTTGCATTGCCGAACGTCATGCCAATGAAATCTTCTCTCACGGCCTGAAATCCATAAAATGAAGCAGCCCCGAAGTGGTTGCAATTATAAGTGGATACCCCTGCCACGCCGGTTTGACGGCAGAGTTCAATAGCCTCTTTCATACTCTGAAAGCCAGATACAGGCCCAAGCCCACTCCTTGCATCCACCAGCAAGGTTGATGAATTCCTGTTTACAATGGAAATGTCGGCCGTTGGATTGATCATCCCAGCCCGGATCTCTCTTGCCATTCGGGGGAGAAGGGCAAAAAGACCATGGGTGTCCAATCCCCTGAGACTCCCGAAGAGGTATGCATCAATGCATATCTCGGCCTTTTCCTCCGGTACCCCCAGCTGATCAAGGACGTCCATTCCAAAGGCCTTCAATTTCCTTGGTTCAATCCTGAGTTCTGTCATTTAGTGCCCCCTCATAAGGTTAGTGAGATCGTAACACTTTAGCGTTTTGAAAGAAAGACAGGAGACCGTGAGGGTCTTTTTTCCAAAGGACGTAACCCAAATTCTTCACAGCCTGTGGCACGCCCCCTTACCTTTAAATACAGTTTCTGCCAGGCAGGGGAGAAGGCTCTTCATAGGGACATCCTCCTATGGGGCTGTTCCGTGACGAGTTTAAAGACCTCACTGCCGTTCTATGGAGTGATGCCGTCTTTTACGTCCTTTGGAAAAAAGACCCTCACGGTCTGTCATCTTTGTCCTCAGCGTTTTCAAAGCGCTAAAGTATTAGGTGGGATTGAGATTATTCTTTGATGCCGGCCAGACGTTTGGCCGCCTTCTTTTTCTTCTCCAGATCGCTCTCTCTGAGTATAGTTACCCTGTGTGCCTCTGGAGAGCCGCCCCCATGAATATCCGAGATGGTATCTGCGCTTTCCATGGCCATTTTCTCCACGAACCGAAACATCTTTATCCGGTCCTCCACAGGCACATCGGCCTTCCCTTTCAGGTATTTCCTGATTAACTGTCCAATCTCGGAATTCTCAATATCCTTATCAGAAGGCAGGTCTGCGACGAATCCCCCGCAGACATCCACCATGAGGCGGATCGCCTCGGCCATTTCCTTTCCCTCATGAATCTTAGAGGCATTGGCCAATACGGTATCAATGAAATAGGTTCCCGATGGTTGTCTTTGACCTTCATAAGAGGCGGCAAGGCTGCAGCCATAAAGCGTTTCGGCACGATGGATCATATCGATTATTTTCTGTTTGAGATGGCTGGCGTTTTCAGTGCCATTGTAATCCATCATGGTCAGGGCAGCGCCTGTCATGCAGTCGATCTTTCCGGACTTGCATCCCCCATGACTTTGTCGATGGTAGGACGAGAATTTGACGACCATTTCTGCCGCAAACTCCACCTCTCCACACATAAAGACCCGGTCGAACGGAACAAAAACATCATCAAATATTACTGTTGGACAGTACTTGGAATAGAAAACGTTGCCCATATCGCAACCATCGATTTCTCTTGTATCAAGGCTCGAACGGCCGACCACATGGATCAGGCCAGGGGTATCACTGGGGATTGCGAAGGCAACGGCATAATCCTCGTCGCCCTTTCTCAAGGCCCTGGTAGGCAATACTATAATTTCGTGCGAAGAGAGAGATCCGGTCTGATGGGCCTTGGCGCCTCTAACGACGATCCCATCACCGCGTCGTTCCACCACGTGGAGGTACATGTCCTTGTCTGCCTGTTCATGCGGACCCAAAGAGCGGTCGCCCTTCACGTCCGTTACCCCTGCGTTGCAGGTGAGGTCGTATCTCTGGATATACTTCAGGAATTCCCTAAACCGATCAAAGTAATTGGTGCCGTATTTCTGATCGATATCAAATGTGACGATAGATAGCGCAGAAAGGCAATCAAGCCCTGTACATCGCTGATGACAGGTTCCTACCCAGTTGCCAAGGGTTCGATTGATTTTGACCCGCGCAACGAGATCCTCAATGGATGACGGCGGCAGTGTAAACCTATTTACCGGTTCGTTGATCAACGGGCTCTGTGTAACCATAAGGTCACGATACTCATCCATGTGGGCGAGCTCGTAAGTTGCTCCTGTGGCCTCTATCCCGGCCCGCAGCCTGGGATTGTCCACCACACTGCTGATTTTCTCACCAAACATATATGCAGCAGGATTCATTTTTCTTAGGGATTCGATATATTCCTCTTTTGTCTTGAGACCCATTTATCTATCTCCTCAGCGTCTTAGTTCGTTGACATTTCCTGAAGCCATCCGGCTACCTCGCTTTTACCTCCTCAAAACCCAGGTTAAAGGCCTCCAGGTTTATGCGCTCCTGCCCCGTAGGAACGGAGACCGAAATGGCCTTTTCCAAGGCCTCCCTGTTGACGACGGCCGTAACGCTGCAAAGGGCACCGAGCACGATCATATTGGTGGTAACAGGGGCCTTTATCCTTTGATGTGCAATGCTCGTAGCATGAACTGCATAGACGTGTTTGATATCCCGGGGCAGATCATGGACCATATCTGCATCCACAATTAAGGTCCCATCAGGTTTGAGCGTATCCCCAAAGCGTGATATGGAATCCTGGGCCTGCGCCAAGAGAATATCGGGATGGGTGACCCTCGGAAATACAATAGGCCTATCCGAGATAATCACCCATGTGGCAGCAAAGCCTCCCCTCAACTCCGAAGAATAGGCCTGGGTCTGGACGGCGTATTTCCCGTCATAGGTTACAGCCGCTGAGCCTAAGATCACCCCGGCCAGTATTGAACCTTGGCCTCCGACGCCTGCTATGGTCAAATCAGTCTGTGACATTAACTCTCCTCCATTAAGCCATGCCGGAGGCGTTGCCATTCCTCCGACAACTCGGCCTTTTCCAGGTCTACGAATTCTCCCACAATTATCTTGCCTTCGAGCTCCTCGGGTACCATCTCTTTGGCCCTGTTGACCCTTACACTGTTCTCCTTAAAGTGCTTGAGGATATCCACCGCCTTTCCCAGTTTACTCACCCTTCCGTACTGGACCGGACACTGGCTGACTGCCTCGATCAAGGCGAAACCCTTCTTTTGTATCCCTTTCTTGATAGAACGTGTCATCTGTCTGGGGTGATAGGTTGTCCACCTCGCCACAAAGGAGGCCCCTGCAGCCGACACCATTGCGGAGATATCAAAGGTGTGTTCAAGGGTGCCATAGGGGCTGGTTATTGTCTTAAGGCCCCTGGGGGTCGTGGGAGCGGTCTGGCCTCCCGTCATGCCGTAAATGCCGTTATTAATGAGGACCACCTTCAGATCGATATTTCTCCTGGCGGCGTGAATCAAGTGGTTTCCGCCGATAGCAGTCAGGTCGCCGTCACCGCTTACGACCATGACGTGTTTATCAGGGAGACCCAACTTCACACCCGTTGCGAAGGCAATGGGGCGGCCATGTGTCGTGTGTAGCGTATCCGCGTCGAAAAGGGGGCTCGGGATCCAGGCCGAACAACCGATACCGGAGACAAAGACAAAGTCGTCCATTTCAAGTTCCAATTCATGGATGGCCCTCAGTATGGCCTGCGTGACAATTCCGTTACCACAACCCGGGCAGGTTGTCGTTCGGGTCACATGAGTCCGGGTGTATCTCCTCAATGGATGGGCTTCCACGCTCACCTAATCATCTCCTTTATGTGTTGAACGATATATTCAGGGTCGTGTATCTGTCCAAGGGTCTGGGGCCCAAGAAAACCCACCTGACAGGCATGGGCCGCCTCTGCCTTGATATAGGGATACATCTGTCCGTTGTTGTTCTCCAAGACGAGCACATATTCCACATGCTCGGCCATCTCCCGGACTTCCCTATCCGGGAAAGGCCAGCACGTGACCAGTCGTAATGTCCCGACCTTCAAACCCTCCTCACGGGCAAGTTTGGCGGCGGCCCGTGCTGAACGGGCGACCGTTCCGTAGGTGACAAGGCCTATTTCAGCATCCAGGTAATCGGCCCGCACATCGATGATGTCATCCCTGTGTCTAAGGATCTTTTCAATAGGCCCCATGAGATAGTTATGCATGACCTTGGGATCACTCAGGTTGCGCATTCCGTGCTCATCATGGCAGGAACTGGTGATATGAGCCCTAAATCCGCGGCCGAACACCGGCATCGGCGCCACATTCACATCTTGAAAATCCCGTCGTTCCATAGGGCTGGAGGGGGATTCGGGGATTTTCCGGTTTTCAAGCCCAATCAGGTCTCCACTCGGGATGACAATCTGTTCCCGCATATGGCCCGTAAAACCGTCAGCCATGAGAAATACAGGCACCCGATACCTTTCCGCCAGATTAAAGGCCCGAACGGTCTGGTCAAACATCTCCTGCGGGCTTTCGGGACAGAGGGCAATGATCTGGTAATCCCCATGGGACCCCCGGGCCACCTGGACCATGTCACCTGCCAGACCGACAGAGGGTACTCCGGTGGATGGTCCAAAGCGCTGGACGTCCACGATAACCAGTGGCGTCTCTGTTGCAACGGCAAAGCCGATATTTTCCTGCATCAGGCTGATGCCCGGACCTGAGGTCGCGGTTAAGGCCTTGCATCCGGCCCATGAGGCCCCTATGGCCGAACAGATGGCACTTATCTCATCTTCGGTCTGGAGAAAGATCCCACCGACCAGGGGAATCCTTTCAGCCAGCCTGTTGGCTATTTCACTTGCCGGAGTAATGGGATAACCGGCAACAAACGTACACCCGGCTGCAATGGCACCTTCAGCACAGGCCCAGTTGCCCATTTCAAAATGGGTCCCCGTCAATATCCTGATCTTACTCCCCATCGATTTCCTCTTCCTCCGGAGTTCTATCATCGTAACACTTTAGCGTTTTGACAGAAAGGCCGTCTCCGGCCCGGAAGGGCCACTGGCCCGGAGGGAGGACCGTGAGGGTCTTTTTTCCAAAGGACGTAAAGGACGGC
>CAYVMN010000036.1:0-25944 GCA_964452575.1 uncultured Desulfobacteraceae bacterium
TGTGAGAACCTGTATTTAAAGCTAAGGGGGCGTTCCAGAGGCTGGGAAGAATTTGAGTTACGTCCTTTGGAAAAAAGACCCTCACGGTCCTCTTGCTCCTCAGCGTTTTCAAAGCGCTAAAGTGTTACAGACTGTTTAGTTATGTATCAAAAGGTCCAATATCCCTTTTTATCAGATAATAGCCGCCGCTCTCGGTCATCCCTATAATACTGTTGGTAAGGAGATATTCGAGAGCCTTAGGCCTGTAGTCCTTCATGCCCACCCGAAACATAGACTGCGTGGCATAGGGAAGCCTTACAGCAGAAGACGGATCGAAGGCCCCCTTACTCCTTAGATCTTCAATGATAAGCCTGTACGCCCGCCCTATCCTCCAGGTATGATACTTTCTGGTCAGGACATAGACGACTGCCAAGAGACAGATGCCCCAGATGAACTGTGTTGTTTCAGACATTTTTCCTTGAATGGCAGAGGCTAGGGCCGTGACTTCCTTTCGATCTCTCGCATTCTCAGCTCCTTTCGGATGATCTTACCGGTTGTCGTCATGGGAAGCTCTGACACGAACTCGATCTCCCTCGGATATTCGTGGGCGGACAATCGAAATTTGACGAACCTTTTGATATCCTCCCCGAGCTCCTGATCAGGTGTCACTCCAGACTTGGGTACGATAAAGGCCTTTACCACCTCTGTTCGCACCTTATCCGGGCTCCCCACGACTGCTACCATCCCTACAGAAGGGTGTTTCATCAGGCAGTCTTCAATCTCAGCCGGCCCGATACGATAGCCTGCGCTGGTGATCACATCGTCCTTTCTGCCCACAAACCAGAAATATCCTTCCTCGTCTTTTCTCGCCAGGTCTCCGGAAAGCCACCAGTCATTCACGTACTTCTCTTCCGTGGCCTCGGGGTTTCTCCAGTATTCAATACACATCACCGGGTCAGGGCGCTTAATGCCGATCTCTCCAATGGTACCTGCAGGTACCGGGTTGCCGGACTCATCCACCACCTCCACGATATGTCCCGGTATAGCCCTTCCCATTGAGCCGGGCCTGACTTCCATGATCTCAGAACAGGTCCCCACCACCAGGTTGACCTCGGTCTGGCCGTAGAACTCGTTTATCGTCAATTTCATCACCTCTTTGCCCCAGTCCAGGAGCTCCTCTCCCAGGGCCTCACCACCGCTACCGATAGATCGCATGGAATAATCGTAGCGACTGCGGGGATCCTGCACCTGCCTCATCATCTTGAGCGCAGTCGGGGGCATAAAGGCGTTACGGATGCCATGCTTGGCCAGGAGACGGAAGGCCTCCTCCGGATCGAACTTCTTTGCCCGGTGAGCCACAACAGGGGTTCCGAAGTGCCAGCTCGGTAACAGCACGTCCATGAACCCTCCCATCCACGCCCAGTCGGCCGGCGTCCAGAAAAGATCGTCTTCCTTTGGGAAAAAATTATGCGGGAACTGGATACCGGGTAGGTGACCCAAAAGGGTCCGATGGGCATGAAATGCCCCCTTGGGAGGGCCTGTGGTACCCGAGGTATAGCTGATAAAGGCGGGATCATCTGCCCGGGTGGTGACCGGCTCAAGATAAGGGGACCCCTTTTCCACCAAGTCCCAGAATTCTAAGACCCCTTCTCCCCCCTCACCCTTTGCCAGTATGACAACCTGGAGATGCGGAAGATTCTCCTGTATCTCCAAGATCTTTGGTAGATTTGCCTCATCAATGACAATCCCCCTGGCCTCGCTGTTTGAAAGACGATACTCCAGTGCCTCGGTACCGAACAAGGTAAACAGGGGGATGGCAACCGCACCGATCTTGTATATGGCAATGTGTGAAATACCTGCTTCAGGGGACTGCGGCAACATGATTCCTACGCGATCTCCCCGCTCAATGCCATGGGCCCTGAGACCATTGGCAAGCCTGTTTGAGAGCCTCTTCAGGTCCCAAAAGGTATACTGCTCTGACCGGCCCCTTTCATCCTCATAGATCAAGGCCAGGCGATACCTCTGGTGTGCCCACTTATCGCATACGTCGACACCCATGTTAAAATACTCAGGGATCTGCCATTGAAAAGAATTGTATACCTCTTCATACGTCTCACCGGGCTTCAGCATTTGAGCACCCCCTAGGTCCCTATTTTACAAGGGCATTGGCAAGCCAGAGAATCGATTGTGGCCATATGATACAAATAAAAAGACCCAGTTCCATGAGTTCCCAGAACGGACGGGCACCCCAGTAGATGTCTGATGTAGTAACTTCAGGCGGCGCCACTCCTTTCAGGTAGAACAGTGCATATCCAAAGGGCGGAGTCAAGAAGGAATCCTGCAACATCACGGCGATGCTGACCACAAACCAGACCATATCAAAGCCCAGCTCCTTTGCCATCGGAAGAAAAAGGGGGAACGTGATCATGATGATGCCGATCCAATCGATGAACATGCCGAGGATGAAAAGGATGATCATCATAACGACATAGGTGCCCCATTTTCCAAATCCAATACCGTAGATGAACTCTTTCACCACTGCGCCGCCTCCGGAGCCCAGGAATACGGAGGAAAAACATGCAGCACCCACAAGAATAATAATGACCATGGAAGTGGTTCGGGCGGTATTGATCATTGCAGTAACAAGACCCTTCCAGGTGAACTTGCCATAGGCCACAGTCATGAGAAAGGCAATAGCAGCGCCCACACCTGCCGCCTCAGTGGGTGTCGCGATTCCTGCAAAGATGGACCCCAGGACACCCAGTATGAGAATCATCGGGGGGATCATTGATTTCAAGACCATCAGGGTCAACTTCTTTGCAGATACGGCCTGCCGCTCCTCTTTGCTCAGCGCCGGCCCATGTTCGGGCTTGAACCAACACCGGAATAGGATATAAATGATGTACAGGCCTGAAAGGATAAGCCCAGGTACGATTGCCCCTGCGAAGAGCTTTCCCACGGAAAGGGCGGCCTGGTCGGCCATGACCACGAGCATGATGCTCGGGGGAATCAGTATTCCAAGGGTTCCGCCCGCGCAGATGGCGCCTGAGGCGAGCCTCTTGTCGTAGCCGTATTTTAACATTATTGGCATACCCAGCAGACCCATGGTCACCACTGATGCGCCAATAATACCTGTACACGCCCCAAATAACGTGGAGACCACGACAATCGCAATGGCAATACCTCCCCTAATTGGGCCAAAGAGATATCTCATGGTATCGAAAAGGTCTTCTGCCACGCCAGATTGATCCAGCAACTGGGCCATAAAGATAAAGAGCGGTATACAAACCAGGATATAATTATCCATGATGCCCCAGGTCTGGTTTAAAAACATGTAGAAACAGACCGGACCCCAGCCCAGGTAACCAAATATTACCGCCAGCCCACCCAGGACAAAGGCCAAAGGATGCCCCATAAAGAGGCCAATCAAAAGCCCTCCGAACATTCCGATGGTAATGAACTCTGCACTCATATCTCTTTTCCCCTAATCGCGAGAATTACACTCCGAATAAAATTTGCAAGCCCCTGAATAAGGAGTAGCCCGAACGTCACCGGGATGACCGTCTTTACAACCGGGACGATACCCAAGGCCGCAGACTCGCTCGTCTCATGCAAGGACCAGGATGTGTGTGCAAAGACAATCCCCTCGGTAAAAAGGATGATACAAAAAGGGAAAAAGAAGATCAGGTGGGTGATAATGTCCAATGTTCCCCTTGCCCTCGGCGGAAAACGTTGATAAATGATGTCTATGCTCACGTGGGCCTTATAAAAGAGGCTGTAAGCCGCCACTAACATGAAATAGGGACCATAAAGGTAGTCAATAACCTCTGGAGCCCATACGTGAGGTGAACCAAAAAACCTCCTGGATATCACTTCGAATACCACAAGGACCGTCAGAGGAATAATCAGCCATATAAAGAACCTGCCGGACCATTCACTGATCCTGTCCAACCCGTGCAAGAAACTCTTGAGCTGCATTTGCACACCTTTCTTTGATACGGGAGTACCGGTTATCTATACACGCCCAGAAAAAGATTGAAATAGGCCTCCGGGGTGCCTGCCCCAGAGGCCTCAATAAGATGTTAATACCCCATCTTTTTCAGCTCAGCCAGGACATTATCAACATACTTGGGGGTACTCCCTTGGCCGAACCTTCCGGTCATTTCACGCCAGTCCTTATATTCTCTGAGATACTCCATCTGTGATTTAAGGAGCTTGGCATAGTGCTTGGATTCCTTGGCCTGCATAATACAGTACTTACCGGCGAGGGCCTCCAATTTGTCCAGGTCTGCCTCAGGCAACGGGTAGATCTTGGTGCCTTTGGCAACAAACCTCTCTATTGCCCTTCCTGACTCTCCCTCATAGAAGGCCGTGGCCTTTATTGCTGCCGCCTGACATCCATATCTCAGGATGGCCTGATATTCCTTTGAAAGAGAATTATAGGCCTTGAGGTTTACCATGACGCCCACCTGGGATGACGGCTGGAACCATGCGGGGACACTCCAGTACTTGGTGATCTCTGCAAAGCCCATCTCCCAGTCAATACCAGGACTGCTGAACTCTGCGCCATCCAGGGTCCCCCTCTCGACGGCCAGATAGATCTCGCCTCCAGGCATCTTGATAGGGGATGCGCCAACCTGTTGCAGGATCCATATGGTGGCCCTGGAGGGTGTTCTCAGTTTTAACCCCTTATAGTCGGCAATCGACTTGATTGGTCCGGTCTTTTCGGTGGTCCTGAATCCTGACTCCATGGGGGTGACACCGAGCGAGAAGTATGTCATGCCATATTTTCCATACAGCTCCTGAATCAGCTCCAGCCCGCCAAAGTCGTACATCCAGATGATGTAGTCCATATTGGTGAAGCCAAAGGGAAAGGAACCGAGGAAGTCAAAGGCAGGATCCTTGCTCACCCAGTAACTGGGCCAGTCACCTGCCATCTCGACCACTCCCTTGCTGCAGGCGTCGAAATACTCAAAGGCCTTCATGAGTGAACCGGAAGGGAACCATTTAATAACAAAGTTTCCGCCGGTCATCTCGCCGACATACTTAATCATCTCCTTGTCGCCCACGTAGAGGTTGATGGAAGGGGTCCAGGTACTGCCCATTCTCCAGTTGATCTTCTCGGCAAAGACCGCGGATCCCAACGAAAAGACCATAACGATAGCGACTAAGAAAACCAGACACCTAATCTTTCTCATGTTTGTCCTCCCTCTTGGTTATGAGTTTCAAGCCTGATATTGAGAAATTTCTCAACCCTGTACGCTGGCTTTACCACCTCCCTTCTCTTTTTTCTGGCTTCTTGGATCAATTCACTCGTATAACTCCTCTGGAAATCCTTTCGGATCTGGGAAAAATGGAAGGTATTAGAGGCACTTTTTGTATCCTTGAAGATAAGCACCGAGTGAAAGAGTTCTCTATACTTAGCTTATATAGATTTGGTTTTACCTGTCAAGGGAAACCTGGGCGTTGAAGGGCTTCCCCCTTTGATCAAGGCCATTTGTTCCGGGCTCCCTATGAGGCTCCACGAAGGCCTAGCCTAGGATGATTGGATTCCTCGCAGGCCCTGACAGGGAAAAGGCCATTCAGGGCCTATTGGCTCTTCTTTTCAGCATAGGTTAGTACCATGCCACCATCAAAAAGGAGGTCTCCTCCAATCAGGTACCTGGCGAAGCGGGAAAACCCAAAGATAAACAGGTTTGCCACCTCTATGGGCGACATCATTTCCTTGATTCGGGAATGGCCCATCATCACATCTCGCACCACCTCTTCATGGGTAATGCCCCGTTGTTCAGCCTGGGCCGGGATCTGTTTCAGGGCCAGAGGGGTCTTTACAAAGCCGGTGCTGACTGTAAATGAACGGATCTTTCCCTCACCCTCTGCGGAGATGGACTGGCTCAAGGCCCTTAGACCGAACTTCATGATATTATAGGCAGGCTTATTCAGTGTACATATGTGCCCGTGAACCGATGCCATGTTACCGATCACGCCGGTACCGTCGCTGCTCTTTCTCATATGAGGAATGGAGAGTTTGGAAAGATAAAAGGGGGCGCGGAGCATGATCCGCTGCATCATGTCATAGCGCTCCATGGGAAAATTCTCAATAGAGTCGATATGCTGGATGCCTGCTATATTGACCAGGTATTTGATGGTCCCATGCCTGGCGGCCTCTGCTGCGGCACGTTCGATATCTTGGTCTTTGGTCAAGTCAGTCCTGACAAATTCCATCTGGCCACCCATCTCGCATGCCATTTCCTGGGTCTTGAGGCCTTCCTCTTCATTGATATCCAGCCCAACTGTCATCAGGCCATTTGCTGCGGCCGCGATTGCGGTAGCCCTCCCAATTCCCGTTCCTGCCCCGGATACGATACATACATTATCCGGGTTAAAATTATCGTCATCCAAGACCAGGACTTCTCTTTGCTCGATCTTGGGCTCACTAATGTCCATTTTCTTCCTCCTTCTCCTCTGAGGTCTTCATTCTTGACAGAATCAGTTTGTCATCCATACCATCATGGTGCAGGATAATGAAACTCCATTGTATCCGTTTCTACCTATGAGATATTTTCTGAATGCCTCGTAGAAACCCAAGATAAAGCCTTTCCTGTCCTTCTCTTCTTCCTCTAAGTCCAGCTCAACAACCTCGTCCCTTAAGAACCGGGTTCGCTTGGTAAGCTCTACGGCCAAAGACCTGGCATTGTGAACCTTGGGCAGTGCAAACGAGAAGAATTTTTCAAGGAGTCCTAAGAATTCGGGGGCTTTTTCAACGGGCGGAACCGTCCTGAGCTCGTGGGCAATAAATGGCCTGGCCACAAGAACCCTGTCGATCAAGCTGCCATTTCGGTATAGCCGAAATTCAAAGAAGTTGGTCAGGATCAGGTTCGGGAAGGTATGCCTGTATCGTTTTAATTGCTCGGACTGTTCAATATGGTCCAGATTTTCGACTGTTGGGGTCTTGGCCATAACCGACAATATGCTGGCTTCCATCCCAGACCCGGAAATCGGGGTTCCCGGCCTCCGTCTTCTTGGGTAGCGTGGTGATGTGGATCTTTTTCTTGCCAACGGATTCTGCATATTGATTGAGTAGCCCTTTAAGAAGAGTAATAGCTCTCTTCTCTTGCATCTCCCAGGCCGGCAACCTTAGAGATGTTCTTGAGGTATAGTCTTAGCATTGTGGCGCTCCGCAAGACACGCATAGAACCCGCTTTTTCTGGACGGCAGTATAGAGAATTTTGTATTGCAGATCAATAAACAGGAGAACATTTAAAAAATCTGACGGGCTAGAACTGCCTGCGTGCGGACACGCACAGGCAGGACCCTGGATATTTAGGGTTTATATCTATCCAGAAACCCTATCCAGTTTACATTGACATTTATGGCCCCAAAGTCCTCTTCCACCCGTCCCTTCAGGATATAGGGGCACGCCCCATCCAGCATGTGGCAGAACCTGTGATATGCCTCTGGGAAGAATACGGTTTCATAGATGCCGGTAGGGTCCTCAAAGGTAATGAACTTCATGGGCTCCCCTTCCCTGGTGTTCACTGTCTTACCGGTTATCAGCCACCCAATGGTGGTGACCCGCTTCCCTACCAGGTCACAGAGATCCCTGGCAGGGGCATGGTCCAGTCCCTGGAGGGTATGGCGGTAAAGATCAAGGGGATGGACAGAGAGGAGAAGACCCAGGGTCTCATATTCATGCCTCAGCAGGAGGCTTCTTGGGTATTGCCCTTGGCCGGATGGATGACGGCGTAACGGGGTACAATCAAAAAGACCCGGGGCCTTCCCCCCCTCTTTTTGGTTGAAGGACCGAAGGGCCTCCCACATAAGTCCGGCCCGGGACGTGCGGCCCCCGATGCTATCAAGGCAGCCCGCCTTGATCAAGATCCTGACCTCCTGCGGGCCGAGACGGCCTCCGGCCCGGAAAAGAAAATCTTCAAGGGAGGCGAAGGGACCGTTCTTGCTACGCTCGTAAATGATAGACTCCTTGGCCTCCCTGGACAGGTCCTTCAACTGCATGAGCCCGACCCGGATCTCTTTGTCTCTTCCGGTATACTTGACCTCACTATGGTTGATATCAGGGGGCAGGATCCTGAGTCCCATCCGTCTTACCTCAGAGAGGTAGCCAAAGGTGGAGTAGTAGCCACCGCCGTTGGAGATAACAGATGCCATGAACTCGGCGGGGTAATGGGCCCTGAGATAGGCAGACTTATAGGCCACCAGGGTGTAGCTTGCCGAGTGGGGCTTGCAGAAGCTGTAGCCGTCAAACCCCATCATCATCTGCCAGACATCTTCGATGATCTTCTGGCCTACACCCCTGTCCAATGCCCCCTTTACAAAGCGGGCGTAAAAGTCCCGGAGCCTCTTTTCCCTGTGTTTTTTGCTCACCACCTTCCTGAGGGCATCTGCCTCAGCAGGGTCAAATCCGGCCAAATGAATGGCGGCCTGGCTCAGCTGTTCCTGAAATACCATGACCCCGAGGGTCTCCTTAAGGACCGGCGCCAAAAGGGGGTGGGGAGGTTCCCACGGCTCCCCATGGAGCCTGGATATCCATGTGTGGATGGACTGGTTGGAGGCAGGCCGGATGATGGAGGTTACCACCACATTGAGGAGAAAATGGTCCATCCCGAGGTACTCCTCAAAGGTGAAACCGGATCTGACCTTGGTCAGTACCTGTCTGGTGGCAGGGCTCTCAAAATAGAAGACCCCGAATGTATCCCCCTGATAGAAGACCCTTATGGTCCCTGGGTCATTGACTGGATCCATAGGGGCATAATCGATCCTGCGGCCATAGTTCTTCTTCACCAGGTCCAGGGCATCCCGGATAACGGCCAGACTCCGGTTCCCCAGGATATCTATCTTTACAAGCCCTGCATCCTCCACCGAGTCCTTTTCCCACTGGAGGACCTGTAGCCCGCTGGCCGAGATCTCCACCGGACAGTATTTGCGGATGTCATCTGGAACCACCACCAGACCACCACAGTGGGTGGAGAGATAGTTGAAGTGCCCTTCCAGTCGGGCGGCAGCGCTGAGTATTTCATCCCAGGGCCTCTGAAAATCGATCCCCCTCATCTTGGGATGACAGGATAATCCCTGGCAGATCCCCTTGAGGCGCCACCCATAGCCTATCTTGCCGGTCACCCGTCCGATCTCGCCCTCTGTCAGGCCAAAGGCCTTTGCCACCTCCCTGATAGCCGATCTGGCGGCAAAGGTGTTGTGGTTGGCTACCATAGCCGTCCTGCGGTTTCCGTACCTGGCAAAGGCATAGTCGATTATCCCTTCCCGCTCATCCCATGCAAAGTCCACATCGATGTCAGGGGGGTCCATACGTCCCAGGTTTAAAAAACGTTCAAAGAAGAGGTCATGTCTTATGGGGTCCACATGGGTGATCCCCAGGGCATATGAGACGATGGAGGCCGCCGCGCTCCCCCGGCCGCATGAGCGTTGGGCCTTCTTTGTGATATCGGCAACCGTAAGAAAATAGTGGGCAAAGTTTTTTTCGCGGATAATTCGCATCTCATGTTCCACCCGCTCCCTGACAGCCGTGGTGATACTCCCGTATCTGCGCCTGCATCCCTCCATGGTCTCATGGTAGAGCCGATTAAATGATTCCTCGTCATCCATCTCTTCGAAACAGGGGAAAATGATCCGGCCAAGGTCCCAATCCGAACGGCAGGAATCGGCAATCCTGAGGGTATTTGAAATGGCCATTGGTGCGTGGGGATACTGATCGATCATGTCCTGGGGGGAGTTCAGGAAATTACGCTCCCGGCAGGTATCTTCGGAAACCAATCTGGAGAGTTTCGTATTAAGGGATATTGCCCTGAGGATCAGGTGTAGCCGGAACTGGTCCTTTCTCACAAGATACACCCGATTGGTGGCCACAGGCGGGATTTCGGCCCTGCGGGAAAAGGCATAACATCGGGCCATCTGGTACCCGGGAGACATCTCTACAAAAAGGTCTTCAGTGGAATCCCTCTTGAGGGACTTCAGGAGCCTGAAATCATCGGAAAAGATGATAAGCCCCTGGCGCCTTTCCCTGAGTGCGCGGACCAGATCAAAGTCCTTATGGCAGTGGCGGTCGGAGATAATGTGGGAGAGGTTGGCGTATCCCTCCAGGTTTTTGGCCAGCACTACGGCCCGTCGTTCCTCGGATAGGATTTCACTCCCCACGATGGGCTCCATACCCATTTCCCTGGCTGTCTGGACAAAAAAGATCAGTCCATAGAGCCCGTTGGTATCGGTCAGGGCCAGCCTCTTCATGCCAAGGGCCTTGGTTGCCTGACAGATCTCCTCGATGGTACCGATCCCCCAGCCAGCGGAGTAATGGGAGTGGACGTTTAAGTGGATCATGATGCATTAGGCTTTAGGTGCTAGGCATTAGGACATCTTTAACCTTGCGCCCTGCGCCTTGTGCCTTGTGCCTATGGCATAGGCTTTAGGCGTTAGGTACCTTGCGCCTAACGCCTCTCTTCCATATTTAATCGCTTCATCACCATGTCGCTCCTTGATGCGATCCAGGGCCTGGGTAAGTGTGGCTGTTTTCCCTGCACCAGGTGACTGGACATGGAAAAGGGATAATTGGGGGCTCGGACGAGAGAAGTCCCAGAACCAAACCCTCATAAACCGGACCCTCACCCGCCTGTTGCAGGTCTTTAAAAACAGTCTTTCCAGAGGCCTGTAGAGGTCAAGATCCAGAGAACTCATGCCGTTAAATCCGACCT
The DNA here is from genome assembly GCA_964452575.1 of uncultured Desulfobacteraceae bacterium. Lineage (GTDB taxonomy): Bacteria > Desulfobacterota > DSM-4660 > Desulfatiglandales > Desulfatiglandaceae > CAYVMN01. Next base: position 10,698 of record CAYVMN010000036.1, read on the forward strand.
GGCCCTTTGCCTCCACCTGGTCGGAATACCGAATCAGAAGGGCTGCCTTTCTGGGAAAGAGCACCCTGCTTCGCAGCCGGTAGGAGCATCTTTTCACCAGGGTATAAAGTGCCCCCAGGAGTTTATGGTCATCATTTTCATCCAGGGGGAGAGTAACTTCTTCGGCCACCACTGGTTTCATGGGGGAGGGGCAGACCGGAGTGGGGTCGATACCGATTGCCCTCTGATGGACCAGATAGGCCTGATAGCCAAAGATAAGCCTCAGGTTTCCCATATCCAGGGCTGCCAGTTCACGAACCCAGATGATATTCAACTCTTCCAGAAGGACTTTTTGGCGACTACGGCCTATGCCTGGCAACAGATTCACCCTGAGGGGGGCCATAAAGGGGGCCTCCTGACCATGATCCACATCTACTACCCCTCCAGAGGTCATAATTCGGGAGGCGATGTTTGAGACCATCTTGTTCCCTGCCACACCCACTGCCCCTGATAGAAGTAGGCGGTCCTTAATCTCCTCTCCGAGATGACGGGCCGTATCCTTTGCCCTGCCCCACAGGCGCTCAGTCCCGGTGACATCCAGGTAGATATGCCCCGGCCTGGCCGGCTCCCAGATCGGCGTATATCGGGAGGCCAGTTCGGCCATGGAATGGGATGCCTTCTCCATGAGCCTGGAATTGGGAGGCAAGACAGTCAGATCCGGGCATAATTTCATTCCCTTTGAGAGAGGCATACCCTTGAAGACCCCCTCCTTTCGGGCCTCAGGAGAGACGGAGAGGATAAGGGACCGCTCAGATTGAGGTGGGGCCACAACCACAGGTCGACCCCTGAGTTCAGGCTGCGAGACCCGTGCCACAGTGATGGGAAAAGAAGGTATATGAAGATGAATGATATGGCGGTACATAGGTTTTAGGCTTAAGGCCTTAGGCACTAGGACATCTTTAACCTTCCGCCCTGCGCCTTACGCCTACTTATAATACCTCATCACCCCCACCACCTTTCCCTGTATCTGGAAGTCTCCTTCTTTGATACTGGTGGGTTCCATTCCTGTATGGGCCGGCTGGAGCCTCACATAGCCCTTTCCTTTGTAATATCTTTTGACGGTTGCCTCATTGTTGATCAGTGCAACCACGGTCTCGCCGTTTTCGGCCGTGGGCTGTCTTCTCACCACCACAAAATCCCCGTCCAAGATGCCGTCTTCCTCCATGGAATCCCCTCTCACCTGCAAGACGAAATAATCTCCCGACCCTATCATGGAGGGAGGGACCTCGATGGCCCTCGCATCCTCCACCGCCTCAATCGGTTTACCGGCCGCCACCCTTCCAAGGAGGGGGAACTCGAACTGCCTGGTCTCTACGGGGCTGATCACCTCAATGGCCCGCTTGCGATTCTTTTCCCTGGGAAGCCGGATATAGCCTTTTCGCTCTAAGGTCTTGAGATATGTGGTCACAGTGTTGAAGGAGCCAAACCCGAAATGGGAGCAGATCTCCTCAAAACTGGGGGGGCTTCCCCACTCTTCTATGTATCGGGAAATATAGGCCAGGAATCCCTTCTGCTTGTCCGTTAATTTCATATCCCCTCCTTCTCCAATCCCTTACGCCTTGCGCCTGCACCTTTCGCCTAACTTATACTGTAAATTTTACTGAAAGTCAATAAAAAATTCGACCAACCCTGAACTCTGAACCGTGAGCCTGACCAACTAAGCAGGCTCAAGGCCTGTTTATCAAATGTGGAGATAGTTCTTGAAGCGGACCCGAGGATAGCATGTCCCGTAGATTTACCGTCCAAAGACAAACCGGTCCTTATGGCCGCCATTTCTGCCAAAGCGGATTATCTAATTACGGGTGATATGACCCATTTCGGAAAATACTTTGGGAAGACGATCAGCGGCGTAAGAATATGCAGGGTCCGGAATTATCTCCAATCAACAAGGTAAAGCCTTTGGGGATTATGCTGCACAGGCTTTTTTGAGGGCTTTGAGCTCGTCAGGGTCAAAAATGAAGCCAGGGCCAAGTGCTCGATGTTCTCAGTGATCTTTGTGGTGAACTGTTACAATTTGTCAAGGTAAACTCGAAAGCCACTGATATGCAGGAGCGATCAGTATGTACTGGTCGCCATTCGGTATCATACGGTAACCTTTGCTTTCCCCGACAAGTTGAATCGCCGGTTTTTTCAAAACACCTTGGAACTTCTTGAGGGCTGAAGACGGCTCTGTGTCTGAAAGTTTAGCCTCAATTAAAACAAAAGGCATACCCTCGTTTGCTATGAGAAAATCCACCTCCTGCTGTTCCTTGTTCTTAATAAAGTGCAGGGAAAATGTACCATGACCCATATCATTCCATGCTGTAACCGCCCGATAAAGTTCTAAAGCCACCATATTTTCAAACCGGGCAGGAGGCTCCTTTATCCGGGGGGCATCCCAGAGATACACCTTCCGCTCTTTTTGAATTGCCCGCGCAATTCTCAGGGTCCATGGGCCAATGCTGAAACTGAGGAAAAATCTTTCAAGAACCGCCAACCAACTCCGAACAGAATTATAAGAAACCTTCAAGTCATGAGACAAGGAAGGCACGGAGATAGGACTTCCTACCTTTGATGGCAACAAAAGATAGAGCGTTTCCATATCTATGACAGATTTCACGCCGGCCAGATCACGGATATCCTCACGTATTAGCTGTTGGGAATAGATGTTCGACCATCGGCGGTAGGTCGGCATTCGGCCTGCCAAGTATGGCTCTGGAAATCCACTTAATTCAGCCAACCTCGACCATATTTCTTTAAGTTCATCGGCGTGCTCCATTTCTATTTGCAGCGGGTCTTTGAGAAAAGAGCTGATTTCCCTGTTCCTCTTCCCTAACTCGGAAATCGTAAAGGGCCATAAGTGAAAAAGGAAATAACGCCCGGCCAAGGAATCCCCTCCTTTCTGATAGAGATCAAGCCTTCCACTCCCTGAAACAAGAAACTGGTATTTGCCATGAAACTGGTCATAGACCCCTTTGAGGTAATTTTTCCAGTCGCTGTATTTGTGGATCTCGTCAAAAATAATCAGCGGAGTTGAGGAATCCTTGCGCTCTATAGCTTCGAAGAAAATGGGGTTCTGCATGAAGTTAGTTCTGTGTTCAGCGATATCCCAATTGAAATAGAGACTATTTGTAAAAGAATCGGAAATGATCTGGGCAAGCGTGGTCTTTCCTGCCTGGCGTGGCCCCACAAGAAATATCATGTTCTTATCAATGGCAAGATCCTGCCAGATTTTGATATATGGGGTTCTCGTTTCCATGGCGACCATTATTCACAGCAATGAAAAATAGTCAAGACCATTTTGAAATAAACTGAAAAATAGCATCGACCAACTCCTCTGGAGATAATCCGGAATTTATCCTCTTATCATCCCGATCAGCTGGAGCATCCTCTTCCAGTAAAGGCGGGTTATCCCCATTTCCGGCGAATCCGGAAATACCTGTCTCAGGATCTCCGGTCTTGGAAACAGAGTTTCAAGGGTAAAGTGGACACGGGTAAGCAGTCCCTTTCCAGGGGAGAAAAAGATAAGAGGGGCCCAGACGGGGAGATGACCTTTTATCCTGTGCCTCAGGACCTTTTTTACCAGAAAATTGATCCTATTCCTTTCCAATAGCTTGCGGGTCTCTCCTGGAGGCCTGAAATCAAGGAGGTTAAACAGGAGATAAAGGACATAAGAAAGGGGTTTCCTCTGCCCCAGTTGATCAGCGCGGACCATGAGGCCTTCCCATTGAGACTCATCCCAATCCCTGACCAAATTCCTGACGTCCACCAGCCACATCAGGCTATCCACATTGTGCTTCAGCGCGTGGAGGCCAAGACATATGACCTGGTCAAAGGGGCTCAGGCACAGGGCCTCATATCCTTCAAAGTCTATGATCCTCGCATCATCATAAATCTGGTCCTGGCTCTTGGCGAAAGACGATTTCCATGCCTCGATCCGGTCGTCCCACAAGATGTCTGTAAGAATGTCTAAGGCAGTAGTACCCTTTCTGAAGGTATTGGGATAAATGGAATCCCTCTGGTAGGAAAGACCCATCAAGACACTAACGAGTGCAGGGTAATCCTTTTTTAGTACCCACAAATCAATATCCGTCATGGGCCTGAGGCCGATATCATCATAGACCTGGTGCAGGAGGGCAATCCCTTTCAGCAGTACCACCCGGATCTTTCTCTCGTTTAGTTGGCAAAGGACCTCCTTTAGGTCGTGAATGCGCCTGGTATTTAGGAGAACCGTCCTGTGATAAATGGATCGAAGCCTTTCCGCCTGTTGACGGTTAAAGCCTACCAGGGCCTCTGATTTCAAGAGGTTCTTATAAAGAAAGCCTCCCAACCCCTCTCTTTCAGCCATCTCGATCAGATCATCTACCTCCGTGTCAAAGGGAATGAGGCGACGCAGCTCTTTCAGCCGGTGGGGATCACTTTTCAACTCACTACAATAGGCCAATATTTTTTGTTCAGGAGAAATCATCCGCTGAGTCCATATATCAGTTTGATTCTTATATTAACCAGTTATGCCTGATGTTTGTCAACTTACAAAAGCATGGCTTGCTTTCTGAATGGTTACAATAATTATCTATCTCCGAGAGACAAATTAGGGTTGACTTGTCTTTCAGAAGAAGATAAATATTCCATATGGAAACAATAATAGAACATCTGATCGCAGATTCTCAAGAAAGGAATCTGCCGAAATTCACCCGCCGCCACATCGAACTGCCTTGGCTGCCAAATAAAATCGACACGGTTATCGGTATGCGCAGATCAGGAAAGACATGGTTTATTTTTCAAATCATATCGGATTTGCTGTCAAAGGGAATACCGAAAGAATCCATCCTCTACCTGAATTTAGAAGATGAGCGCCTGCTTCCCATGACAGTAGCTGAGCTACACAAGCTACCGGACATTTATTACCGCCGTTATCCCCATTTTCGTGACAAAGAGTGTGCTTTCTTCTTTGATGAGATTCAGAACATATCTGGCTGGGAACGATTTATTCGGCGGTTGTTGGATACGGAAAATATCCACCTTTGCCTGACAGGTTCATCAGCCAAATTGTTAAGCCGTGAAATAGCCACGAGTTTAAGGGGGCGGTCCATTTCAACTGAAATATTCCCTTTCAGTTTTAAAGAGATGCTCGAACACAATGGGATAGATATGGGTGATGCCGGGCGGCCTGGCTCGAGAAAACGTTCACTCTTGGAAAACAGACTGTTATCGTATTTGTCAGAGGGAGGATTTCCGGAGGTTCAGGGAATTGATGGCCGATACCGCGTTCGCATACTCCAGGACTATCTGGATGTAGTCATCCTCCGAGATCTCGTGGAACGCCATCAAATAGCCAATACGGTCCCTCTTCGCTATATGATCAGACACCTGTTGAATGCCACCGCCGGTCTGTTTAGTGTGAATAAGTTTTACAATGACCTAAAATCGCAAGGTGTGGCCTGTGGAAAAAACACCTTGCATGAATACCTCGACCATTTGACAGATGCATATTTATTTTTTCAGGTGCATCTCTACACCCCTTCAGAGCGTGCCCGAATGGTGAACCCTAGAAAAATCTATGCCATTGACACAGGGCTTGTTCAGGCATGTTCTCGTCGTATTCAGAGGGACTGGGGCCACCTCCTAGAGAATTTTGTTTTTATGGAGTTGCGGAGATCATATGAAATAATCGAATATTATCGGACTGAAGGAGGACAGGAGGTAGATTTTCTGGTAACCGATCGTCAGGGCCGGAGATCCTTGTTCCAGGTGAGTGCGGGCCTTCAAGACCCTGGTACCAGAAAACGGGAGCTAAAAGCCCTAAATGATGCAATGCAAGAGTGCGGAATAAGGCAGGCTGTGGTAATTACGCTTAATGAAGAAGAACGATTGGAAACTGAATCCGGCCAAATTCATATCCTCCCCGCATGGCTATGGGCACTTCAACCAAATAAGACTGATTATGATCCTCCCTGAGCAAACATCACCGCATCCAAGGCGCGTTACCCAAAACCGCCTTAAGCCGAAATGGGTAGTCAAGTAATGTTCCGCAATAGAGTTAGTGCGCCGATCCGGGCGATCAATGATAATCTCTTATGGTTCAATAACTGTGCAATACTTGGATAGGGTATTGCAGCAATGATTAAAGGCGTCTGAAGCCCTTTCAAATGATGCCTGCGAGAGCTCAATGCCCCAATCTTTCTGCTCTCTGATAATTCTTCCTGCTTTTATATTTTCTGACCAGTCGCCAACAGACCCTCTTCCAGTTGTACGCAGTACATCATAGCGTTCTGATAGAGGTTGTTGTAAATCCAGGAACTTTTGTAGCTTACAAAAAACCATTTTAGTCTCATTTAAGATTTGTCCATAAGTTAAGAATAGGGCTTGTTCTTTCCTATTGATAAATTTTGCGTATTCTTCTAACCTGGCTAACTCGTTTACGTAAGTATCTGTAGCATTTTCTTCCTCATTCTTGTCACCTTGTTGAATGCTTAATACGCTTCCCCGAGGCTCCCGAACCAGGAATATGGTATACACATCTTCTAAGAGCCATATGTCCTTCTGAATTGGGTAAGGATCATGGTGGACGATTTTATCTACAACATACCTTTCCTTCATCCTTATTTTTCGAAGATGCCAATAAACATTCTGGATTAATATATTCAAATCTTCTTGGGAGTTGTAGGAGATATGATTCTCACCAAAACCGGCAATTTCAGGGTTAGAAAACAGTAAATGCTGAAGCAGTGTAGAGCCTGAACGTATGTGAGCTAAGATAAAAATGGCTTTGTATGGCTCTTTCCTAAGTTTAAGATAGAGGGAACAGTATTTATAAAAAATAAAGTGAATTGGTCTCTTCAAGGCTTTTCTGGACCTGAAAGATATAGTCATTCCAGCATCTATCAAGACGTTTTGTGTTTATCTTAACACATAAAAGCGGCAAAACACACGTATAATCCAAAGGCTTTTGGCTCTATTTTATTTGGGTAAAGAAAGACTTTTGGAATAAGAAGGATAAGGGAGGACTTTACAGGAAAACCATCTTTTATTTCACACAAAATAAAGGTCGAAGACTAGTATTCTTGAGTTCAGCTTCCGGGAGCAAGTGTAGAACATAGTGAAGCACAATTTGTACTCGGCTTTTTGCAGTCAGTAAGATTTTGTGAATTTACTTTACTTGCGGGTGCCCCGGTCCTGCCAGTTTTACAAAAACTCAGTACGGCTTCCTCTGGATTCCCTCTATACAACACTACTAGCATCGGTTTTTCCCAGCCATTTTTCTTCAATTTGTATCTCCCTTCTTGCAATGAAACCCTACCAAACTGTAGACATTTATTACTGGATTTAGACTATAACCAATATTCACCTGGTGTCAAGTTATTTTCCCATCATCCCTGCTCTTGCGTGGGTGACTTTACAGAAATAATCTATGGGTGAGTCCAATTCACCGACTTCCAGGTAAGCATGGGCCGGGCACCACATACAAAGGTTTATTAACGGACAGCACTGGCATTTTTTCAAAAACTCACGCCTGTCTGACCTCATATTGCGCACCCTGGGGATAAAGTTCCGCCAGGCATCAATGAGATTTCCCTTTCTCAAGTCATAGACGCAAGCCGGATGACAGAGTGAAGAGCAAAGACGAAAGAGACCATCGTAACCCACAACGAAACTCTTTATTCCCGCGTCGCATTGAATGAGAAAATTGGAGTTGGAATGAGCAAACTCAGGGATTATAAGTGCACCACAACCTTCCTCCAGAGCCCTGAGGCGCTCAGGATTTGCCCGCTCCAGGGTTACAATATCTTCCGGAGAAAGCCTCTGTGATTTGATCTCTTTATTTCCTACGGGATTACCGTCAAACCGCAAATGAAGAAAAGGATCAAAGCGGAAATAATCCTTGGTCCGTTCCCTGCAGAAACCGGTGATTCCGGGTAATTCGTGAACATTGGATCGAAGCACCATGGCCTTGAGACGAACCTGGACTTCACCTTCAAGGAGGAGATTTAGCCCCTTCATAAACCTAGAAAAGGACTCTGGACAGCGGGTCACATTCTCGTAAGTCTTTTTGGTGATTCCATAAATGGATACTTCTATATTTCTCGGAGGGTATTTTTTGAAAAATCTCACATGCTCTTTCGTGATGAGCGTGGCGTTGGTGAAGACCGAGACCAAAAGTCCCTTTTTCTTTAGAGAAAGATAAATATCGAAAAAATCCTCTCTCAAAAGCGGTTCTCCCCCGGTAATCAGACACCATAAGGCACCTAGAGAAACGGCTTCATCTGCTATATCGTTGATTTTCTTCAAAGATAGTTCTTTTTCTTTGGCAGTTTTGTCTTCGGCCGGAACATTAATATAGCAGTGGAGGCAGTTGTTGTTGCAACGGGCTGTCACCTCAAGATCAAAGCCAATAGGAAACCTCCTGTCCCGGATCTTCTCCCAAAGAGGAAATTCTGATAAGGGAGCAGATGCGACAACTGATCGATTCATACTGCCCATCTCCTAATAAAAGGGCGAATAAGTCTCCACACCGGAAGTGCCAGAGGAAAGAGGATTCTCTTATACCTGAGAAACAAGACAATTAAAAAACGTTCGGAACCAAGCCCCAAAGAGACCCTCTTACCGGCCCGCTCCACTTTCTGCACACATCCCAGAATGTCAACTTTCGGGAGTAGTCCATCTGCCTTGGGGACATTATCCCCCTGTAATATGTAAAGACCATTCTTTTCCCCGATGATTCTGTGGGTCGCAAGCGCTCTCGACTCTGGAAGAATGCAGGCTACAACCTCACCGAGACGAGGCAAGTTATCCAGCAGTGGAAACACCGTAATCACATCGCCATCTCTTATAAATGGTGACATGCTAAAACCATTGGCCTTGAATCTGAATGGCCTCCCTTTACCAAGCACGGCCCGGATGATTTCAATAAGAGCCGTATCGGAGAGAGAGAGTTCGCCTCCGTGTTTGATAAAAAGAGCGGGCTTGTTCTCTCGTGACTTCAACACTCGCCTTCCTTAAAAGAAAGTCCTTTTATAAAAGTATCAATAAATCTCCGGAAACCCTTCCGGGATCTGTTCCCAGGTTTTTAACCCAGCCAGTATTGTTTTTTCCTTTCCCATAGCCTGGATCTTCTCTTTTGTTGCGATATCATAGTTCTCTGAAAACCACCTGAAGACGTCTTTTTCGTTCATCTTTTCCATAAAGAGTTTTTGAAAACCCCTTATTGCCATCAGACTCAAGTCCTTGTATTCAGCCGCAAGTTGTCTGAACGTAAAGACAGTTCGGTCGGTGTTCAGTATCAGTTTCTGAACAGATTTCTTAGAACCAGAGATCCCTCCCAGATTCATTTCGGACAACTCTGCCGCAGCATAGCTCTCATCGGTATTGGCAGACTTGAGGGACAGCAGATTGACAGGATCCGTCAGGCCAGCTTCAAAGTAACTTAAAGTAAATTTGCAATTATCATCTTGAACGTGTTCAAGCAACGAAGGATGGACAGCGAGAGTTGTTCTGTCCTTATTTAATGACCAGCGATTATTTGAACTTACAGATGCCTCTAAATTTTTCACAAGGTTTTCCACTCTTTCGGACGTTCCTTGAATTGCGACCTTCCGAATATATCCTGAGCCCGTAATGTCTTCAAAGTCTTGTCTTGCAAGAAAGGCGGGTCTTATGCGATTCCCCCTTGCTTGAAACCTGCTCTTATAAGCGGAGGAACAGTAGTTAATGGGGAGTGAAATCCCTTTTTCCAAAACGAATATGAGCAGTTTTAGGGCCGTCATTTCGGTCTCGAAGACCGGAACGTGCGGATGGTGGAGGAACGAATAGCCGCGCTTTACTATATTGGCATAATTGTATTCGGTAGTAAGCAGCTGATGAAGGTTCAAGTGATGAACGCCCATGTTTTCCATTATGCTAATAGCACCTTTTACCACCTCAAGATCTTCCGGGATGGCGGGAATCTCGACTGTGACTGTGTCAATGAAATCGAGGGCCAGTTTTACAGGATCAAGATCATACTTCCTTGGGTAAATATTGAACCGAATCTCATTCAACCCGGCCTGTTTCAGTCCTTCTAGCTTTTCCCTGTCAATCAGATCACCATTCGTATAGAGCCACAGATAGGTATCGTCCCCGTTTTTTTCCCTGAGCTTTTCGATGAATGACAGAAGCAAATCATACACCAGGAGTGTCTCCCCACCGCTGAAACCCACCCCTTTGTATCCAACTTTCTGTACAAAATCGGCATAATCTTTAGGGTTGTGAAAGACAATCCCGTTTTCTGTAGGAGGACGTTCCTCTTTCAGGCCGCGATCTTGCGGGCAAAAAAAGCAATTTGTTGTGCATAGGCCATTGATGAACAGGCAAGACCAGGTCCCATCACCGCAGATCACGCACCCTCGAGACAAAGCCCCTTGGTGGAGCTTACTCTGCAAGCAACTTTCATTCACTTTGCCCGATAGCGCTCTTAACAGTTTGTCTCTGTCTTCCCTCGCACGGATTGCCTCTTCCTCCCTCAGCCACTTTAGCTGCGAGTATACCCATCCAACCTCTTGCCTGATGGATCGGATATACTGATTCCTCGTCTGCAGAGTCAATGCCATACTCCTTTCATCCGATGGGATCATAAACCTGGAGCTTCAACGAGCATCTTTCTCTTGAGAAGTTCTGCTACAAATCCCGTCACATCCTTCTCAATCTCTTTGTCAGGGGCCTCAAACTTTGCAGCTAGCTCCTTCACTATATTCTTCAAGTTCTTTTGACCATCTAATTTAGTCCAGATGGCTTTTCCGGTCTCATTCAGCGTATAGAGTTCATCTTCCATATCACCAATACCTGCTAGTAAAGGAACTATAATAATTTCCCCTTCAATTTCTCTGACTACAACGTCTTCAGATGGAATATAGACCCCAGCGAGATTCACTTCTGTTCTCATAATTGGATCCTCTCATTGTCATTGCATGCTTTCAATTCTCTCTCTCCAATCCGTTATTTCCCAAGCCTTTTCATCTTTCTCCAGCAGCCCGAGAAATCTTGCCTCATTATGGGCAATCCTGCAAAGATGCTCCACCGGAGTGTCCAGTGCCCCGTGTTCTGTCCAGGACCTGGCTGGGCACTGTTCACACAAACCAATTAAGAAACAGCGGGCACAACGGGCCAAATAGCCTGGACTTTTGGCCGTCATCTCTCTCACTTTTGGGAAAAAATTTGTCAGGGCATCCTCAAGTGATCCCCTCTTGAGGTCGTACACGGTACTCGGGTGTCTGAGTATCATACAAAGCTGAAAAGAACCGTATGCATCCACGCAACCGTTCCCAACTCCCGCCCCACAGAAAAGGAGTTTCTCACCACGAGGGCCTATAAATTTCGCACAAAACTCTCTCATATTCTTGATATACTCTTCCCGTTTTCTGGTGAGAACCTGTAACTGCTCTTCAGGCGTTAGCCTGAGCCCTTTAATAAGCTGATTTTTCTCTTCCGAGTCCAGCCGGCAGCGAAGGTCAAGGAATAGAGAGTAAGCGGGAGGCTCATCCATCCCGACGATAGTGGATGCCCAGGTTTCGAACTGCTTCATCTCTCTTCTGTTGGGAGGGAGAAGCGCACTTTTGACCACAAATGGGATTTTTTTCTCCAATAGCAGGCTGATACCTCGCCAGGCGGTCTCAAAGGAGCCCGGTGTCCTTGTCACAGCCTCGTAAGATGCCCTTCTCATCCCATAAACGGAAATTTCTACCTTTTCCAAAGGTGGCATGCGGGCAAGCAGATCAGCAAGATAGGGGGTAATCAAGGTAGCATTGGTAAAAAGTAAGACCTTCAAGCCCAGTCTCCTGGCAAAGACATACAGGTCCTCAAAATCCTCTCTAAGAAGGGGTTCGCCGCCAGTAAACCTCACTGTAAGACAGCCTAGAGAGGCGGCCTCTTGAAGAATCGAATGGATTTTATCAGTGGTAAGTTCTTGTTTATGGGCTGAAAGATCGTCTGATGGGAGGTTGATACAACAGTGAATACAGTCATTATTGCAGCGCTCGGTGAGTTCTATATCCAATTGGCCTAGAGGAAGGGTTTTTCCCTGCCACAATTTGGTTTCATAAGATGAAACCCTTTGGAAATACCTCTCCATTTTTTCTTCACCCAGTCCTATACATCTCCCATCCCATTGCCGTTCATTACTTGATCGCCCACTCTCTTTACTTCCAAACGTTCGAGGACGTCTTTCACTCTGCCGCTCTTATCAAAATGAAGGGAATAGCAAGGGATTTCACGGACTACCTTTTCTACCAGCGAAAGCATTTTTTCCCACCAGTCGGCGGTTACAAAGGGCTTTATCAGACAAGCCAGAAGTCTTGTGATGATTATTCTTCTATTTTCAAGGGGCAAAAGACGATTTTCGTTTGCGTGTTGCAAAAACATAATAGCCCTCAAGGGTGCGGAATTCGCCGATACATCAGACACCTCGCCATTGCTCCAGTTGCCATGAATCCTAAATCCCTCCGGCCACCTCCTCACGATCATCCTGTCATCACACAGGATCTCAGCCTTATCCTTCAACATCTTTACTATAGTGGACTTGCCTGCATCCGAGTGTCCCACAAAAAGGAGGCCTTTACCATCCAAAATTACCCCGCTGGCATGAAAATAGCAGCCCTCTCTGTCGGCCAGGACTCGGGATAAGAGGATTTGGTCGGTAGCAAACATCGTGAGCGATCCCAAACCACGGTCAAGGTAGTCCTGCTTTCTGAAGTTATCGTTATAGATTTCGACTCTCGTGTGGTCATGGCTGAAAACGGCCACCAGATAGGCATCTTTGTCTTCCATTCCATGATAAATCCCCTTGTATATCCAGGAATTTCCTTTTCTGTAGATAGCCCATGGTATTTTCCTATAAACCTCCTCCCCCAGATCCCGGCCGTCCAGATCCGGCAGGGAAAAGTGGTGTCTTATGCTGATTGTGTCCTCTCCTGGTCCATTCACCTTGAAGAGCTTGAACTTGGAAGGAAAAGTCGCCTCTGATATAGGGAGGTCGGATTCTACTTGGATCGTAATCCCTGCAACTTCAAAATAGATCCGGTGGTTTTTCTGCCAGTTATCTTTGAATTTCTTGTTTTCCCGGGCCAATGCACAGAGATATTCAACCTTGGCCGGGAACCTCCGGTGTTCTAGATACGCATAGGAAGGACACAATCCACAATCACCCTTCAAATCGCATGCACCACAATTTTCCAGGTATTCTTTTCCGCCTCTAACCCTGTCTGCCAGAGATGGGATAAATACCTCCCAGCATTCCTTGAAATTTCCTCTCCTAAGATCATAGCGAAGAGCCGGGTCCTGGATATATTGACAAAATGTCATCTGACCGTAAGGATCTATATGAAAGGACCGTCCTCTAGTTATGCAGGTAGCGAAAAGGCGGTCGTCTTCCTTTTGAAGATGGCACATGTAGACTTCTTCTTTTTCCAGCCACTCGTCGAAAGATAAATCAGGGGGGTCAAGATTGACTACCTCTTCGGGGGAGAGTCTCTGGCCTTTTATCTCTTCATTTCTCTTGGGGTCGCCACAGGCCGAAAGATAGAGCCACGCTGCCCCTAGTTTCCAAAAACGACTCTGAGATTCTGCAAGTCGGATCATTTCATCAAGCTGAAAATAGTTATCCCTCATAGGAATGAGCTGCACCATGAAGCTTACTCCGGCCTCCTTCAGATAAGACATCCCTTGCATAGCAGCCTCAAATGAGCCAGGGTTTCTTGTTATATGGTCATGCACCTCTGAACTGGCGCCATAAAGGGCAACCATTTTCACTCCTTTTCTCTTCATCAGTCCGGCGATTTCAGGAGTGATTAGGGTGCCATTGGTGTTGATTGAATACGTGGCCGATTTTCTCGTAATATAGTCGAAAATGTCAGCAAAATCGGGTCTTAGCATGGGTTCGCCCCCAGAGATGCTCCAGCGGCGGCAACCCATCTTCCTGGCCTCATCCACTATTTCTGTTATCTCATCAAAGGTGAGTTCCTTCTCCTTTTCTGGTGACCCGGCAGGGATATTGATCCAGCAGTGGCGACAGTTGTTGTTGCACCTGTAAGTGAGATCCAGACTCCCCTCAAGAGGAAGACGGGAGAGGTCCATCACTTTTTTTACTTTCAAATATTCTGGCATATGTAAATCACCGGCATCTCTGACCAGAATAATTCCTATCTTTCTTAATGTTTTATGATGATATAAGATACTACAAAAACGGTTTAGGAAAAAGCAAGAAAGCGAGGTATCTCCTCTCTGTAAGTGTAAACCTGCATTTCAAGCCTCCTAGGTGGAGATCTTGAAATTATTTGGGGCCGTCTTCGGTTTTTGATCCAGGCGGGGGATTATGAAGAAGGGGCATTCTTCTTGAGGGCTTTGAGCTCGTCAGCATCAAAAATGAGGCTTCTACCCATGGTTTTGTGTTTTAATCTACCAGACTTTACCCATCTCCGGAGCGTGATTTCTGCTACCTCCAGATATTCGGCGGCCTCTTTGAGGGTGAATGGCGCCTGCCTGATTTCGTCAAATACTTCATCGTGTTTGTATAAATCCTTCTCAAAGCCTTTCCTTGCGATCACCGCGAATAGTTTTTCCCTTTCCTTCAGCGGCATCTCTAGAAGATCATTATAAACTTTTTCTGCAGTTATCATATTCATTCGACCTCCCTTAAGTATCTCTTGAGATCACGACAAAAATTCTCATGAGGACCGATCATATAAGACACTATATTAGACTCCGTTACTCGATATGCAATCAAAAGCGCCTGCAACTTGAAGGTGAATTTGCTCTGCGTTGGCTGCTTGATAATTTTGACCTCTTGACAAAGTTAACATATTTGTATATTTTTAAGCAATGAAAACTATCTCATTCTATCGGACCGTATCAGGGAAATGCCCTGTTGAAGAGCACCTTGATAGTCTGACAGACGAACAGGTGACCAAAATATCGAGGTAAACAGATGGACGATCTGGACAAATATATCGAAAAACGAAAAAAGCTCAGCCCCAAATTCGCCAAAGATTTTGACAGTGGATATGAGCAATTTAAAATTGGTGTTCTTTTGAAACAGGCAAGAATCGAAGCCGGCTTTACTCAGGAGCAGGTTGCGGACAAATTGCGTACCAAGAAATCCGCCATCTCCCGAATTGAAAATCATGCAGAAGACATTCGCCTTTCAACATCAGACAATTCCAGCCGCAATTTTCGGACATTTTACGTACTGAAGATAATTTCG
>CAYVMN010000037.1:0-25807 GCA_964452575.1 uncultured Desulfobacteraceae bacterium
GACCGGGATAGACCGGCATCCCTGTGTAGATCTCTTGACTCAGATCAATAACCTTTCCCTTAATCTTCATTCCTTAACCTCCTGTCTCTTTCCAGATTTATGTTTCGATAGCTAGTGAGCAGTCCACCCGGCATCCACCAGAAGGACATGTCCGGTAACCAGAGAGGAGGCAGGTGAGGCCAAATAGATCACGGCCCCTAAAACATCTTCTGGTGTCCCGAACTTCTTGAGCAGGTTCTTTGCCAGGGCATATTCACGGAATTTCGGGTCAGCCAGGAAAGCCTTTGAGAGAGGTGTCTCGATGAAGGTGGGTGCCACTGCATTGACCAGTATCCCGTAAGAGGCCCACTCCAGGGCCAGGACCTTGGTGACGAGATTGAGGCCGGCCTTGCTCGCGCAATAAGCCGCGCGCTTAATCAGTCCAACCGAGCCGGTCTGTGAGGAGATATTGATAATCCTCCCTCCGCGGCCCTGGTCTATCATGACCCTGCCAACCGCCTGGGCCATAAAAAAACAGGCCTTTAGGTTTATGTCCAGGATCCGGTCCCACGCCTCCACGGTTACCTCTATTGCATCCTGGGGTATGTTGATACCTGCATTGTTGATAAGGATGTCAATCCCGCCGAGTTTCTCCCTGAATTCTCCTATCAAGGACCCAAGCTGGCCAGTATCCGTAAGGTCGGCCGAAATTGCAACGGCCCCTCGGCCCAAGGCCCTTATTTGCCCGGCTACTGCCTCCAATTCCGATTCGGTCCTCGACACCACCCCCGCATGGGCACCAGCCTCGGCAAGACCCAGGGCGATCGCCTTGCCTATTCCCCTTCCCGCCCCCGTCACAAGCGCTGCCAGTCCGTCAAGGTCAAACATCTTACCTTTCATGGCCTAACCTCTCCATGCGTTATTAGTCGCTAATCCGGATAAAGCGATTCGGAGACCCTAGATCCCGTTGAACCCCATCTTTAGGGCAGTCAGATTAAGTTCCACCTTGGAGCCGGGAAAAGAGTCCTTCACCTCTTGTTCCGCCTCCTCCATATTCAGTGGTATCTCGCCTGTGCCAAGCAGGGCCCCCAACATGATGATGTTGGCCACAATGGGGGCCCCCACCTTCATGGCCATATCTGTCGCCTTGAGGAACCAGGATGACCGGGAAAGGGCTTCAATGGCCCCTTTAAGTTCCTGTAGATCGGGATAGGTCAACCTCTTGGCAAGCACGCCAACAGGATAGACGGGTTGAAAATTGGTGATCGTTACCACCTCTGGGTTGCCATAGGTATCTAACGTTCTTAATGTCTCGAGAGGTTCCAGGCCCAGGATAATATGACCCCGGCCTTTGGGCACAAGGGGCCCATAATATCTTGTTTCGGAAATCCGCAAACTGCTGAATACACCGCCACCCCTCTGGGCTGCTCCAAATGTCTCGCCAATGGTGACAAAATAGCCCTTGTTCGATAGGGCCCGGCCGATGAGCCTGGAAATCAATATATTACCCTGTCCCCCAACCCCGCAAATTATGAGGTTTAGGGGGTCACTTTGAGATATCATTCACCGCCTCCTGTCGCTCAATGGCGTGAAAAGGACAAATGTCTGCACAAACCCCACACCCTGAACACATATCCAGCTTGACCGTGGCATGGCCAGTTTCCACATCCTGAAATATAGCGGGACAACGGAATTCGCTGGAACAAATGCCGCATTCCTCCCCTTTGCATTTTTCTCTCTCAACCCGGATGGTGTAAGGCATGCCTTTCTCTTTCTTCATCCTTACAATTTCGCAGGACCTTCGGAGTATTAAGACCTGCACCCCCCGTTCCTTCTTCAAAAGGGCGCGAATGGTCTTGACGGTCCCCCTGATATCAAAGGGGTCGCTTACCACCACCTCACATCCCAGAGAACGACAAAGGCCCTCCACATCCACGGTGGTTGTGGGGTCCCCAACCGCATTAAACCCTGTGCCAGGATGTGACTGAAATCCCGTCATGGCAGTTGCGGAGTTATCCAACACAATCTGAATCATGTTTGATTCATTATAAACCGCATTGATCAGGGCGGGGATCGATGCGTGAAAGAAGGTGGAATCACCGGTAATGGCGATCACCGGCTGCTTGTAGTTGAATCGTGGCAGTTGCCCGAACCCTGCTGCCAGCCCTGTGCTTGAGCCCATGGCATGGAGCAGATTCATCTGCTTCTTCCCTTCTGGAAAGACATCCAGGGTGGAACACCCGATATCACCGGTTACATAGACATCTCTTCCGTCTGCCTTGATGGCCCTTTCCAATGCCCAGAAGCTCGCCCTATGGGGACATCCTGGGCACCATGTCAGACCTCGACTGATAAGCAGCCGGTTCGATACCTCTGAAATCGCGCTCTGATATCCAGCGTCTCTTGACTCATAAACGATGTCAAAGATCTTTCCCAAGGCCGCTATGACCCTGTCGGGACTTATTTCGCCGTAAGCAGGGATATGGCCGGATCCCTTTCCGTAGACCGTCTTATCCCCAAAATGGAAATCGGCAATTACCTCCTTCACATGGATCTCTAGAAATGGATCCACCTCCTCGACCACAAGTATATCATCTGTCTTTTTCAGGTAGTCTTTGACCAGTTTTTTGGGAAAAGGCCACAGGGTCCCCAGTTTCAATATGCCGACCCTCTCCCTCAGGCCAAGGATGTCAAGGGCCTCAACCGAGCAAGAAGTCCCGCTACCTGCGCAGATGATAAGCAGGTCCGGTTTATCGGGACCTTCGTATTCGTTGAATTCGGAATGCTCAAATCGCTCCCATATCTTTTCCAGGTTTCCGAGAACCGCTGCGTGTTTGGGCAAGGCCAGGTAGGGAGAGATCGTCTTGGAGCTGTCCGACCGGGCCGTTTTTGGGGATCGCTCCAAGTCACTCATCTCTACGGAGCTGCTGGCGTGGCCCAGGCGGGTATAGCCCCTTAAGAACACGAAGCAACGGAATTCCTCGGAGAGGGCAAAGGCCCATTTCATCATCTCTTTGGCCTCCTGTACGGTGCTTGGTTCCAACAGGGGTGCAGAGGCAAACTTGCCTAGCCACCGGGAGTCTGTCTCATCACCGCTCGAGTGGGCATTGGGATCATCGCATACCACAGTGACCATTGCCCCGCCCTGGTCTCCTATTCCCGTATAACTCAGGTGCGTCAGAAAATCTAACGCCACACTAAGACCTGCGTTCTTCATTGCGGTTAGACTGCGCAACCCTGCAAAGGCAGCGGCCGCTGCCCCCTCAACCGCTGCCTTTTCGTTAGTTGACCATTCCACGTGAAGGTTTAATGATTTGGCAGCACCGGACAAGGTCGTGATGATTTCAGAAGAGGGCGTCCCCGGATAGCCGGCAGCAAATTGAGCGCCGGCCTCTATGGCCCCTCTTGCTATCGCCTCATTTCCCATCAAAAGATGCTTGGTACCTGGGAGATATTGTTCAATGCCGGGCATTAACTAACTCCTTTTCAATCTCGGCGCTTGAGGCGCCGGTCGTGCACAGTTCCCCCTTGTCCTATTTATCCAGGGCAAACCTCTACCTGAGACATGGACTCCAGAACCTTCAAAACGGAGGAGTGGTCCCAGTCAAGTCCATCCTGAGCAGCAATGGCGTTCCATATGTGAGAGATCAGGGCCGTTCCAGGGAGATACATCCCCAGCTCCCTGGCCATAGACATGGCAATCTCCGTGTCTTTCTTGTGCAAGCGCACCTTACCACCAGGTTCAAAGTTGCGATCCAACATCCTTTTACCGTGCAGCTCCAGGATACGACTCTGTGCAAATCCTCCAAGAAGGGCGCTTCGGACCTTTTCGGGATCAACCCCTGACTTCTTGGCGAAAATAAGGGCCTCGGCAACCGCTTCAATGGTCAAGGCAACGATGATCTGATTTGCGGCCTTGGCTACCTGTCCTGCTCCGTGATCACCCACATAGCTGACGTTCTTGCCCATCTTTTGCAGGACCGGCAAAACCCGATCAAACATCTTCTGCTTTCCGCCGACCATGATGGAAAGGGTCCCCTCGATGGCACCCACGTCTCCACCACTCACCGGGGCATCGAGCATTTCCATGCCCTTTTCTTCCAATTTTTCAGCAATCTTCCTTGCCGTGGTAGGAGAAATGGTGCTCATATCGACCAGAACCGCCCCTGCACGCATGCCTTCAATAGCGCCATCCTTACCTAAGACCACTTGTTCAACAATTCGATCATCGGGCAACATGGTTATGATGACATCGGCCGAGATCGCGGCTTCCCTGGGTGAAGAGGCCTCCTTGGCCCCGAGTGCCACCATCTTCTTCATTGCTTCGGGGTCCACATCGTAACCCGTTAAGGGATACCCTGCGTCCATGAGATTTTTGGACATGGGTCTGCCCATAATACCAAGACCGATAAAACCAATTCCCTCGATCATAATCGCTGTCCTCCTGATCAATCAGAATTTATTGGTATCTTCTCAATAAACAGGGGCAACAGCTTTCTAAGGCCCCTCTTCTGGATTCCCGCGAAGAGCCTGCCCCTGGCTTGAACAGGGGCGGAAATCCAGGAGCCAACCCCGCGATTTATTGAGCTATTACATTTATTGTCCATCTTCCCCCTTCTCCAGCAGTTGGGTTGTGATTCTTATCTACAGCGTATCAATTGTCAAGAATAAGTTCCGTTCCCTTTCCACGTTAAGCGCCCAGGGGTCGTGGAATCCCCATGCGGTGGGGGCAGCGACAAGGCTGCTCACCCTCAGGGGTCGGTACCATTGTTTCGTGTCGAGGGCCTCCCCTGCAGGTATGACTATCTATCATGGTTGACATATGTCTGAACCGATATAAGATGCAAGAATCTTCTGTAGCCTGGCCTCAAGACTGGGATCTTCACGTTTTCTGGATGTCTAAAAGATGCTGACATTTACGAGTCTCTTGCGGTGTGCCTTCATGATCGCTGTTTTATTTCACGGGGTTTCCTTTTCAGCCGATGCAAGTGATTGCACAGCGGAATATGGGATCGGCCCGAAGAGGCTCAGCGTGGCAACCGGAAGCCCCGGAGAATTGGGGTTGCTAGGAATCATTGATGCCCCAATAATATAGAGCCCGATAGAAATGGATATAAAGATCTGATTTCCTCTTGTGGATTTTATGGTTCTTTCCTCCTCGTGATCATGCAACGGGATTTAGGCATACGGACTGCGAGACGTTGTTGCCTTTAGGGAGGTTGATAAGCCCCTAAAACAATCAAGAAAGGTGAAATAATTGTTGACGTATTATTCCGATATGTAATATTCTTTATTGGAATAATATAAGAGATAGAATCTAATGAAGACAAAACCTTCCACCGAATACCTTCTGCTGGGAATCTTAATGTCCGGACCTAGGCACGGTTATGAAATCATGCAATTGTTGGAGGCGGTGTTGGGATCAACCTGGCGGGTGAGTACCAGTCAGCTATATGCCCTACTCAAGCGATTGGAGCAGGACGGATTTCTCAAATTCAGTGTCGAACCTCAGGATTCACGGCCATCAAGGCGGATTTTCGTCTTAACTCATGCTGGGAAAGAAGCTTTCCTTGATTGGCTGCATACCCCAACTGCCCACGTGAGGGATTTCCGTATGGAATTTATCGGCAAGCTTTTTTTCTTTCATCACCTCTCATTAGAAGGAGGGGCAGGACTCATAGATGCTGAAATTCGGACTTTGAGCCAGCTTAAAGAAGGGATCAGGCGATGTGAGGAAACGGAGGAGGATCCCTTTGATAAGCTGGTTTATGGGTTCAAAATGGATATGGTAAAATGCCACCTCAAGTGGCTTTCTTCAAAGGCCAAAGGTTTCATAAGAAAGGGGGGAAAAATTGGCTGACAGGATTGAAACAAGGGCGATCGAAAAGCGAAAGACCAAGACCTGGATAAAAAATTTTATCTTTGCTATCAGTATCTCATTCTTCTGCCCCTCCCCCATTTCTGCGGCAGAGAAATTGACCATCGGAGTGGCGGCGAATTTCATCCTAGCCTTTAGGGAACTATCTCAGTCCTTTGAGAAGATAACCTCCGTAACTGTTGAAGCAACCTACACATCTTCCGGGAACCTCTATGGCCAGATAATAAACGGAGCACCTTATGATCTTTTTTTGTCTGCGGATGAAGCCCGACCCCAACGTTTGTTCAACGAAGGACTGGCTGAAACACCATTTGTATATGCCCGGGGCAAAGTCGTCCTATGGGCGCTCGACAAGGAATTATGCAAAATCCGGGACTGGCGCGAAGTATTAATGGTCTCGAAGGTGAAGAGAGTAGCCATTGCAAACCCGGAGACAGCCCCCTATGGGGCCGCCTCGGCGGCTGCCCTGAAGGCCGTATCTTTATGGTCGGTAGTTGAACCGAGACTTGTCTTTGCCCAAAATATCGCTCAGGTGTTTCAATATGCCCATACCGGATCGGTAGATGCCGGTTTTTGTGCGTTTTCATCGGTGTTTTCAGGACAGGGTAAAGAAGGTTGCTATTTCTTGGTAAACCAAGCGCCGGATGTCATCCAGGCTGCTTGCATATTCAAGAGGACTAAAAACAGGAAGGCCGCAAAGTCTTTTGAGGCATTTCTCAATTCCTCTGAGGCAGAGAAGATAAAAACAAAATATGGGTACGAATGAATTGAATTGGGTCCCACTCTATCTCTCCGGAAAACTCGCCCTAATAACAACATTTATCTTGGTTACACTTGCGGCGCCGCTTGGGTATTTCCTGGCCTTTTCCAAATTCAGAGGTAAATCCTTTTGCGATGCGGTGATCAATCTCCCTTTGGTACTTCCACCCACAGTGCTAGGGTTTTACCTTCTAGTCCTTATAGGCCCGAAAAGTTGTGTTGGGCGTGTGTGGGAATCGTTTACCGATTCCTCCTTGATATTCTCTTTCCCTGGCATCGTTCTTGCGTCTCTCGTCTTCAGTCTGCCATTTGCGGTACAACCACTCAAAACAGCATTCACTAAGATTGACAAGCGGCTTATTGAAAGCGCCCATGTTCTGGGGCTTTCGTCTCTATCCGTCTTTTTTCGCGTAATCTTACCAAATTCCCTTGGTGGTATCGCAGCCTCAGCTATTCTTGTCTTCGTCCACACACTGGGAGAATTTGGTGTGATCCTGATGGTGGGGGGCAGCATCCCTAGCAAAACAAAGGTGGCCTCTATTGCTATCTATGAATTGGTAGAGACTTTACGTTACAAGGAGGCAGGGATCATGTCGTTAACACTCTTAATTACCTGTTACGCTGTCCTTATTATTGTGAGCACACTCAGTGGGAAAAAGGGAAATGGGGCTTAGGGTTCACGTAAGAAAGACTCTGACAGAATTTGATCTGGAGGTCTCGTTTACCGCTGGCGAAGGAGAATTGAAGGTTATTATAGGTCCTTCGGGAGCTGGGAAGACAACCATTATCCGCATGATCGCTGGCCTGGAAAGGCCAGAGGAAGGATACATCAACTACAACGGGGAGATATGGGTGGATACGAAAAAAGGTATATTTTTACCTCCTCAGAAACGACGTGTTGGCTATGTGTTTCAAGAATATACATTGTTTCCCCATCTTACAGTATATAAGAATGTCTTCTTTGCAGCCGCCGATCAGGATGCCGGTGAAAGTTTGATGAAACTCTTTGGGATATGGCACCTCAGAAATCAAAGGCCACACAGAATCTCAGGTGGGGAGCGCCAACGGTGTGCTATCTGCCAGAACCTGGTGCGGAAGCCTCAAGTGCTTTTACTGGATGAGCCTTTTTCGGCCCTCGATATGGAAATCAGAAGAAGACTTCGTCATGAACTGAAGCTCCTAAAAGGACAGTTATCAATTCCCATAGTCCATGTGACCCACGATTTGAATGAGGCGGTATTCCTGGGAGACGATATCTTGTCAATTGTGAAGGGAAAAATAGCTCATGATTGGTTGTATCTTCAGGCAAAAAGGCTGTTAGAAGATGAGGCGTGGATAAATAGGTTGACATCCAAACCCTCATAACACTCCAACCGTATCAACCGCCTCCTCAAGACGCTTGCGAGGACCTTGGCAACCTCGGTCTTGCCCAGCCCCGGTTCTCCTTCCACAAGTAGGGGGTTTTCTTCGTCGTTCATCGAGGGCCTTGAGGATCTTTTGAGGCGTTACCGGAAGCTCATTGAAGTCGACCCCGATGGCATCGTATACGGCATTGACAATGGCAGGGGCAGGGGCAAGCTGGGTACCCTCCCCGGATTCCTTGGCGCCAAAGGGTCCCAGCGGGTCATCGGTGATTACCTGAATCCCTTCCATCTCCGGCATCTCCATGGCTGTCGGAAACCCATAATCGAGGAAAGACGGGTTCATCACTTGTCCGTTTTCCACAATGACGTTTTCATAAAGGGCCTGTCCCATGCCGCCTATGATGGAACCCTCCAGTTGACCTTCCACCAGGAGGGGGTTGATCGGCGTTCCGCAATCGTGTGCCGTCACCATCTTCAATACCTTGATACTACCTGTCTGTGTATCCACTTCCACCTCGGCGGCCTGAGTCATAAACGAATAATTGGGCGCAAAATTGCCGTCCCCTTTTAGGAGCGTTGTGGGCTGTTGTGCAGGGGCCATCCAGGAGCCCCGTCCTATGATGGGCATGGGAAGATCAGCATATCGGTATGCCTTCACGGCATCGAGGAGGGACAACCCTCGATCCGGAGACCCCTTCACATAAACGGTCCTATCCCTTGCCATAAGGTCTTGCACATTGGCCTCCAGCTTTTGAGCCACAAAATCGAAAAGCTTATTCCTTAGGGCAATGGCGGCCAGCCTCGCGGCATTGCCCGCTCTTACGGTGACACCGCTCCCAAATGTACCTGGGTCCAGGGGAGTGATTCCCGTGTCTGCGGCGGTGATTCTCACGTCTTCCAGGGGTACCCCAAGCTCTTCCGCAACAATCTGGGCGATCACCGTCTCAGCCCCCTGGCCGATATCCGCAGCTCCCGTAAGGACCGCAACAGCCCCATCCTGGCCCAGTTGCACCACCGCGCCGGAAGCGAGGTGACTCATGTTGCTCACGCCGCTCGGAAAAGAGGCGCCTCCCAGGCCCACACCCCGTCCAAAGGGCAGTCTCCCCCTTTTTTCTTTCCAACCGATAGCCTCTGCGGCCTTTGCTACGCTCTCAGCGAAGCCGCAGGTGTTGATGATGAACCCCCCCGGGTGATCCTCTCCCGCATGGATGCTGTTCTTTATCCTCAGCTCCACAGGGTCGATGCCCATGCGAGTTGCAATCATGTCCAGCTGACGTTCCACTGCAAATCGTGCCTGGGGGATTCCATGCCCTCTCATGGCGCCGCCTACGGGCTTGTTCGTATAGACATGGTAGCCCTCGTAGACCAGGTTGGGCACGCGATAGGGCAACATGAGAAAATAGCACGAAAGGGTGATCATAAGCGGAGCGGTACTGTTGTACGCCCCGCCATCGGCATAGGCCCAGAATCGTTGGGCATGGATTGTTCCATCCTTTTTCATTCCTGTCTTCACGGTCACATACATGGGATGCCTTTGCCGGGTTGCGATGAAGACCTCTTCCCTTTCATATACAAACTTGACGGGCCTTCCAAGTTTTCTGGCAAACCAACAGGCGCAAAAGTCTTTTGCAAACATGTCAATCTTTCCGCCAAACCCACCTCCTACCTTGGGTTTGATGACCCGGATCTTGCTCTCTGGGACGAGGAGCGTTGTGGACAGGTTTCGTCTCAGGAAGAAGGGGATCTGGGTGGAAGACCAGATGGTGATTTCGCCGGTCAGGGAATCAAACTGGGCAACCGCCCCGTGGGGCTCCAGCGGGGCATGATTGACCGCCTGGGAGTAGAAGGTGTCTTCGAACACATCGTCGCAGTCCTCGAAGGCCTTCTCCCCTTCTCCAAACTCCTTCCGGATGGAGGCAGAGACGTTGTTAGGGACATCATCATGAACCAGAGGCGCCCCTTCCTTTATGGCGTCCAGGGGGTCAAAGACCGCCGGGAGTTCCTGATACTCGACTCGGATCAGTCCCAAGGCCTCCTCCGCCGTCTCAGAATCCATGGCACAAACGGCTGCCACTGCATCGCCCCTGTATCGCACCTTGTCCTTGGCCAGTGCATATTCATCTTTGGCCTTGGGGACGATGCCGTATTTTCGATCCGGGATATCCTTGCCCGTGATGACGCCCTTCACCCCGCCCAGTTTTTCTGCCCTGGAGGTGTCGATATGAAGGATTCTCGCGTGGGGGAGAGGACTCCGTAGAATTTTTCCATGGAGCATACCAGGGAGAACGATATCATCGGTAAACTGGGCCGTTCCCTTGACCTTTGCTCCTGCATCCAGCATAGGGAGCTTGGCGCCGACCACTGAAAAGTCTCTCTTCATTTCACGCCTCCCTTTCGCCCTGAGTGGCGACACTCGAAACCGCCTCGATGATCTTCTTGTAACCTGTACAGCGACACAGATTGCCGGCCATCTTTCTCTTTATACGGGCCTCAGTGGGCTTCACCTCCTCATCAAGTACGGCCTTGGCCGTCAAGATCATGCCAGGGGTGCAGAATCCGCACTGAAGCGCTCCCTTCTCGATAAAGGCCTTCTGTAGAGGATGAAGTTCACCTCCCTGGGCCAGGCCTTCTATGGTCAAGATCTCTTTGCCGACAGCATCCACGGCAAGCATGAGGCAGGAAAGGTAGGCTTCACCATCAGCAATCACGGTGCAGGCCCCGCAGGCGCCCAGATCGCATCCCTTTTTTGTGCCCATGAGTCCCAGTTTCTCTCTCAGGACATCGAGAAGCGTCTCATTCGGTGAAATTAGGACGTCGTAGGTGTCCCCATTGATATGCAAGGTAGCGGCGTGTTTCATAGCGTTTTCCTCCCCATAACCTGATTCATCATGGATCCAAGAAGAACCCCTATCAGTTTTCGTTTGTAAGACGAGGGATAGAGCGATGTGTTTACGGGCTTGGCCTCTTCCAGGGCGAGATGGAGGGCCTTTTCCAGGGATTCTTCCTTAAGGTCCGTACCATTCAAGATCTCTTCAGCTTTTCTTGCCCTTATCGGCCTTCGGTCCACGGCGGTCATGGCAAACCGGAACTCCCTTCTATCTCCTGAATGCCATAAGGATACCCCTACGATGGGAAAATCGATGCTTTGCCGGTGTGAAAATTTCCTGTACATGGAAAGGCCCTCTGCGGCCTCCCCAGGGATGATGATTTCGGTCAAGATCTCTCCTTTCATGAGATTGAGAGGCCTTTTCCCATCTCCGGTAAAAAGGGCCTCCACATCCACCTCTCTTGGGCCTTCTTGACTCTCCAATGAGGCCTTTGCGTTCATCACCAGAAGCGCTGGGGCCACATCCCCGCAATAGGACGAATAACAGCAATCCTTCTTCTTGACCACATGGCAAAACTCCCCACCGGCCTTGAAGCATAATTCCCGAGCGCTTCTCCACCACCTTGACTGGTTGAAATACTTGCACCTGTTCTGTTGACAGATGTTGCCGCCCATGGTGCCCATGATCTGGTGATGATAGGAACCCACAGATGAGGCGGCTGAAGCGAGGCCGGGTGCCTTTTCGGCGACGTAAGGGGTGTTATAGACTCTCTTGAGGGGGGTCAGGGCCCCTATTCTGATCCTACCCTCTTCCACCCTAACAAAGTCGAGTCCCGGTATTTTCTTGAGATTGACCACGACCGCTGGGACCTCGACCCTGTGCTTCATGTTGACCAACAGATCTGTCCCACCGGCAAGTATTCTGGCGCCAGCCTCCTTGCTCAAGATCGAAGATGCCTCCTTAATATCCTTAGGCTCCACGTATTCGAACTTTGGCAGTTTCACGGAACTACCTCCTGGATATCAATGATTTCGCGAGTCTATCCCCGCAGGTGTTCGTATATATCATCCTTGATATATGTTTGAGCTGATATACTATCTAGAAATATGCTGTCAACTAATTTGTCTTCTTGCGAGAAAGGGCCCAGTCCTATGATTTTCGCGGATATGCCTCTTCAAGCATCAACATTGAGGCTTGATTAATCATAACACTTTAACGTTTTGAAAGAAAGGCAGCCTCCGGCCCGGAGGGAGGACCGCTCTTTCCAGGAGGCTGAACCCGTCTGTTTTGCCATGGGAACAGGTTAGAAGAGAAGACCTCTGCCGGGGGCCGGCACATGTTATCGAGGTCTTTTCTTGACGTGAAGATCCATGGTAACATAATATTATTATCCTATTTTTGACAGGCCTTTTTTTGTCTGGAGAAATGGTTCTTGATCTACCCATGAACGGCCAGCTCAATGGGGGCCCATGAGGTCATGAAGATCTTAATAGCGTGGTAGCGGAAGAGAACTCTCGATTGGGCAACCTTGAAAGACGAAAGACTGGCTTTGATTTCAATCTGATTTAGGAGAGTATCCAATGGCGAAGAAAAAACGCATCATGTATGTGAACCGTCCCTGGGAGGCAACAGGTATTTGCAGCGGCTGCCGCCTTTGTGAGCTCTGGTGCTCCCTGACAAAAAACAGAGGCTTCAATCCGCACCGTGCCCGGATACGGGTCGTTGAACTGAGTACGGGCATCGATATCCCGGTCACGTGCCAGCAATGCGAAGACCCGGCCTGCCAGGCCTCCTGCACGTTCGAGGCCATTGAGTATAATGAAAGACTCAAGATTGTAGTTGTTAACGAAGAAGCGTGTACGGGATGCCAGGCCTGCGTGGGTGCCTGTCCTTATGGGATCATCACAATAGATCCGGTCACCCACAAGGCCATCAAGTGTGATCTCTGCAACGGAGATGAGCCGGCCTGCGTGGCCTACTGCCCTTCAAGCGTTCTTGCCGCCCTGGACGACGTCGGGGCTGGAGAGTACAACAGGCGCAGATTTGCGGCTGTGTTGGCCTTTGAAGACGAGGCCCAGCGCTACAAGCCTGCGGGTGAAGACCCGACACAAAAGATGTTGGAGAAGAGGGGTTAACTGCCATGGGCAAAAGAAATAGCAGCTATGCTGGAAAGATCTTGAGGGTGGACCTGACGACCGGGTCTATCACCAGCGGGGAATTCGGCCCCCAGTATATAGACCTTTTTGTCGGAGGAAGGGGAGTTGCTTCCAAGGTCCTTTACGATGAGGTTCCCCCTGAGGTTGGGCCCTTCGATCCGGAAAACCGTGTCATCTTCTCCCCCGGGGCCCTGCACGGAACAGGTGCACCGGCAGCCAGCCGTACAACGGTCACTACGCGTTCCCCGCTCACCGGGATGCACGGGGACGGACACGCAGGGGCCACATGGGGCGGAGAGCTGAAGCGTGCGGGATATGACCTCCTGATCATTCAAGGCAAGGCAGAAAGGCCTGTGGTCCTGGTCATAGATGATGACCGGGTGGAGCTACGGGATGCCGGGAGGCTGTGGGGACATTTTACCTCGCAGACCCACACAAGGCTTTGCCATGAGCTCGGCCATCATGGTATTTGTACCATCTCTATAGGTCCGGCAGGAGAAAACCTTGTCCGCCTGGCAGCGGTATTCCACAACGGCGCTGATAAGGGTACCAGTGCCCGGTGCGGGATGGGGGCGGTCATGGGCTCCAAGAACCTCAAGGCCATCGCCACGCGGGGAACCGGTGACGTGGGAGTAGCGGATATTGAAGCACTGAAGGCCACCTATCAGGATTATCTGGATACCATTGCAGTGGACCCCTACTGCCCTCCAGCAACCAAGTACGGTACCTGCAGGTTCATGATGCACCGGGTCAAATTCGGTATCCACGGGGCAGAGAACTGGCGATACGGTGAATATGACTGGCAAAAACTGGACCCTGAGGTCTTCCGCAGCGATTACCAGATCAAGGCAGGGGCCTGCGTTGCCTGCCCGGTCCGGTGCCGAAGAGACTACCGGATTAGCTCGGGGCCTTTTGCCGGCACAAAGGCAAAGGTGGAATGGGAGGGCATCGCCCGCTCTCTGACCTGCGGTATCAAGGACCCTGAGGCGGTCATTGCCTGGGCCAATCTCTGTAACAATTATGGCCTGGACGTTGAGGGCACGGGCGATACGGTGGCCTTTGCCATGGAATGCTTCGAAAGGGGCATCTTGACGGAGAAAGATACGGACGGTCTTGATGTGAAATTCGGCAACACGGCCGGCTTCCTGGAACTGACCCGCAGGATCGCAATGCGCGAAGGAGACCTGGCTGATACCCTGGCGGAAGGGACCAAGAGGGCAGCAGAAAAGATCGGGCAGGGGAGTGAGAAGTTTGCAATTCACGTAAAAGGGGGTGAGATGACCGCGGGTGATCCTCGAGGGATGCCGGTTAGGGCTGTCAGCTATGCAACCTCTACCAGGGGGGGAGACCATCTCCGGTCCAACCCCTATATAGAGGAAATTATGACGCCGGAGGAGGCCCTGGAGTGGTGGGGCAGCAAAGAGGCAGCAGACATCTCCAAGGGGCTTAAGGGAAAGGGCCGAATGCTCAAGTTCAGCGAGGACCTGGTTACCATAGGTGATATACTGGGCCTTTGCAAGTTCGCATTTTATCGCTCAGCCACCTTCCCATACCTTTACAAGAAAGGGGTCCACCTAGGCACCAGGCTATACAATGCCTGTACGGGCCGGGACCTGAGTGAACAGGAGATGCTTAGGGCAGGGGAGCGGACCTGGAATATCGAGAAGGCGTATAATACCAGGTGCGGTGCGACCCGGGCCGACGATGACATTCCCGAGCGCTTCTTCAAAGAACCCCTCCTGGGAGGAGGCCCCAGCAGGGGCGCCGTGGTTGAAAGGGATAAGTTCGAGAAGATCCTCGAAGAGTATTATGAGGATCGGAAGTTCGATCCCAAGACCGGACTCCCAACCCGCGCCGGTCTGGAGGGTTTGGGCCTTAAGTATATCGCAGACGATCTGCAAGGACGGGGTAAGCTTGTGGGGTAGAGAGGGATGAAAGAGGTGTTTTAGGAGACAAGAATGGCAGAAATTTATGTGCCTTATGGTGTTAAAGGGACCCTGGAGTTTAAGATAGAGGACAAGAACCTGGCCATTGATACCGATGTATCTTTTGCCAATGAAATAGCCAACTTAAATGATGCGATCCCCAAGGCCCTGGATCACCCAGTAGCAGGAGAGCCTTTCTCTTCCCGCCTCAAAAAGGCAAACAAGGTGCTCATCCTGACAGACAATTTTGCACGCCTTACCCCGGCCTACAAGATCTTGCCACCCATCCTTGAAGAAATTAAGGAGGCAGGTAAGGAGGTCGAAATCCTTGTATCAAGCGGCCTCCTTCGGGAAATGAATGAGGCGGAGCTGAGGCGCAAGTTCGGTGATGAGATCCTTGCCTCTGGCATACCGATTTATCAAAGCAAGGCCAGGGAGACCTGGGACTATGAATTTGTGGGAGTGACCAGTTACGGGACACCCATCAGCATCCACAAGCGTCTCTTGCAGGCCGATCTCAGCCTTGCCGTAACCATGACCCAGACGACCCTCTGGGGCTATGGAGGAGGTGGAAGCATGGTCCTGCCTGGAGTCGCCTCCCTTGAGAGCATCGAGTGGAATCATCGCCTCATGACCTGTCCCACCTGCGCGGTCGGTTATGAGCCCCCCTTGAACCGGATGCGGGAAGACATAGAAGAGGCCTGCACCCTCTCAGGGCTCGACATGTCGCTCCTTGCGATCCTTAACCCCCAAATGGAGATAATCCACCTCACCGCCGGCGAGACGAACGCTGCCCACAGGGCATCGGTCAAAAAATATGATGGGCATTTTGCCTTTGATCTTGAAGAGATCCCTGGGGGCAAACTGGACGTGGCCGTCTCAGGCAGCTTTCCGGGTGACAGGCTATTCGCCCATGCCTGCTGGCCCATTGCCAACCTGGATTATTTTGTCAGGGACGGGGGAACGATCATCCTCTGTACACCGGCTCCAGGGGGGCTGGCCCACTACAGTTACGCCAAGGACTACATGCCGCCGACAAAGGAGGCGATTCGGAGACTGTACGAAGATGTGTTTTACGGCAAACAGGCCCTGTGGCACGCCTGTCTGTGGATGCCCATTATAGAGGTCATGGCCAAAAAGGAGGTCATCGTGGTTACAGAGCCGGAGCGGCTGCCCGATCTCGAAATGGTCAAGATCAGGGCGGTGACCTCCATTCAGGCCGCCTTTGACCTGATGAAAGGAAAATACGGTCCTGACCTTAGGGTGGGCCACTTCCCTTACGGGAAATGGGTATTGCCCAGGGGCCTTAACAAAGGGAGTGAATGACCTTTCCGAACCAGATGAGAGGATGAGATAAATGAAGTTGCACTTTGACAGACCGGCCTTGGATCTCCTCTGCGGAGCCATAGATATCCACATCCATTCGGCGCCGGACGTGTACC
Source organism: uncultured Desulfobacteraceae bacterium (assembly GCA_964452575.1). GTDB lineage: Bacteria > Desulfobacterota > DSM-4660 > Desulfatiglandales > Desulfatiglandaceae > CAYVMN01. Next base: position 16,332 of record CAYVMN010000037.1, read on the forward strand.
CCAGGATCCTGAACGACATCGAATTGGCGCTCCACGCGCAAGAGATGGACATGCAGGCGATCCTGATCAAGAATCATTTCACAGAGACGGCGGGGCGGGCACGCCTGGCATCTGACGTCACTGGCTTCCCGGTCTTCGGCGGGGTCGCCCTTAACCTCTCGGTTGGCGGGTTGAACCCGGATGCAGTCAGGGTGGCCCTTAGATTGGGCGCAAAGACCGTGTGGCTGCCTACCCTGCATTCCCGGAAGTTTGTCACAAACAAGGGCCACGTGGCCAATCTGGCCGGTGAAATCGGGAAAGACGTGGAGGGCCTCTATCTGTTGAAGGGGGATGGCTCTTTGAAAGATGAGCTTTATCCTATCTTCGATTTGATCATCGAGCACGGGTCCTCGCTCGCCACAGGACACGTCTCCATCGAAGAGGCCAAGGTGGTGGTACGGGAGGCGGCCAAACACGGCGTCAAGAAGATTATTGTCACACACCCCCTGGCGAGCTTTGTTAATTACACGCTGGACGATATGAAGGAGATCCTGGATTTGGGTGCTACCTGGCTGGAACACGTGTTTAACGACACTACCCGTCAGGTGGGTCATCCAATCACCCGGGAGGCCCTCTTCAGCGGCATCAAGGCGATCGGCGTGGAGCACAGTATCATGTCCACAGACTCGGGTCAGTGGCTCAATCCCATACCGGTTCAACAGATGGGTATCTATATCCAGGATATGCTGAACTTTGGTTTTTCCCAGCGAGACCTCCGAAAAATGGTTTCAGACAACCCTGCCAGGATGTTGGGTCTGTGAGGCATGTTATACCGATGAGTTTCTAATGGAAGAAAAAAAGGAAGTAATAGTCAACAGGGAGTGGTGCAAAGGCTGTGGGATCTGCGTTGCCTTCTGTCCGAAGGGGGTCCTCGAATTGGATAATGAGGAAAAGGCCTGCTGGACCTACCCTGACAAGTGTATCAATTGCGGGCTCTGTGAATTGAGGTGCCCGGATCTGGCCATCGAACTGGAATAAGGGTTGGGAACCATGAAAACAAACGTAAAGTTCCTCCAGGGGAATGAGACCTTCGCCGAGGCAGCGCTTTATGCAGGGGTCCAGTTCTATGCAGGGTATCCGATAACTCCCTCAACCGAGATTGCAGAGCTGATGTCAGAGAGGCTTCCACAGACAGGAGGTAAATTCATACAGATGGAGGATGAAATTGCCTCCATTTGCGCAATCATCGGTGCCTCTTTGACCGGTCTTAAGGTGATGACCGCAACGAGCGGGCCAGGGTTTTCGCTGATGCAGGAAGCCATTGGTTACGCAGTGATGGCAGAAGTTCCTCTGGTCTTGGTCAATGTGCAAAGGGGAGGCCCCAGTACCGGGTTACCCACATCCGTTGCCCAGGGGGACGTGATGCAGGCCCGGTGGGGTACCCATGGTGATCACTCCATCATTACCCTTACTGCATCAAACTTGCAGGAGGCATTTAGAATAACGGTAGAGGCATTTAACCTCGCCGAGACCTATCGGACCCCGGTTATCCTCCTGTTCGACGAGGTGCTAGCCCATATGCGGGAAAAGGTGGAGATCCCGGAGCGGGGTGCGATCGAGGTCGTGAAAAGACTTCGAACTTCTGTGCCAAAAGGGACAAATTATCACCCTTATCTGGCTCGCGAGGACGGCAGGCTCCCCATGAGCGACTTTGGCGGAGTGCATCGATACAATGTGACCGGTCTGGTTCACGACATGTGGGGCTTTCCATCGAATGATCCGAAGGTTGCCTATGACCTCCTCCACCACCTGGTAGACAAGATTGAGAACCAGGCTGAACTCCTGGCACGGTATAAGGAATATCACACCCAAGATGCTGAAATCCTGCTTGTCTCTTATGGAAGCTCCACCCGGAGTGCACTCCACATGGTAGAGGCACGCCGGCAGCGCGGGCTCAAGATAGGGCTCCTCGAACTCCAGACCCTCTGGCCCTTTCCCAGACAGACGGTGCGGAAAAAATGTGAGGGACGGCGCCACGTCTTGGTGGTGGAAATGAACATGGGCCAGATCTGCCAGGAGGTAAAAAGGGCTGTATCTGCACCTGAAAGGGTCTTTTTGGCCAACCGCATTGACGGCAATTTCATCTCCCCAGTAGATATCCTGGGGGCATTGAATATGATCCAGGGAAAGGGGGTGTGAAATGCCGATTAAAGACTATATTAGGCAACGTTTTTTCCCCCAGATCTGGTGCCCTGGGTGTGGCCACGGGATAGTAATGGGGGGGCTGATTCGTGCCATTGAACTATCGGGGCTTGAGAGGAATGAAATTGTAATGGTCTCTGGGATTGGGTGCTCTTCCCGCATATCCGGGTACCTGGATTTTCACACAATGCACACGCTTCACGGCCGGGCCCTTGCCTTTGCGACCGGCGTGAAGCTGGGAAGGCCTCATTTGAAAGTGATCGTGCCAATGGGTGACGGCGATGCCCTGGCAATAGGCGGGAACCATCTCATCCATGCGGCCCGCCGCAACATAGACGTGACAGCCATCATAATGAATAACAACATATACGGTATGACAGGGGGTCAGACATCCCCCCTGACACCCCTTGGCAAGAAAGGGACAACAGCCAGTCTGGGCACCATTGACCATTGCTTTGACATTGTAGAATTGGCAAAGGGGGCCGGGGCATCGTTTGTGGCCAGGACGACTACCTATCATGTGAAGGAGATGATCAAGCTCATTCATGAGGCCATAAACCATAAAGGCTTTTCCCTCGTAGAGGTAATGTCCCAGTGCCCGACATATTTTGGCAGGAAAAACGAGTTCGAGGGTCCGGTGGAGATGATGAGTTGGTTCAAAGAAAATACGACTCTTCAGGGATCCAAGAGAAAGCAGGAACATCCGGAGCTAATTGAAAGGGGCGTCTTTGTTAGGGAGGATCGTCCCGAGTATGTATCCAGCTACATGGAATTGCTCAGGAAAGCCGATGGGGAAAGGAAAGATCATGTCCAGAGCGGCCCTGGAGGTAAGAAGGATGCCTAAAAGAATCGTCTTCAGTGGGTCCGGAGGACAGGGGGTAATTACGGCATCCATCATCCTTGCGGAGGCCGCGGTGATCTATGATAACTTGCTGGCCGTACAGACCCAATCCTATGGGCCCGAGGCCCGTGGGGGTGCTACCCGTGCCGATGTGATCATATCCCAAGAGCCTATATACTATCCCAAGGTGATCAATCCAAACATCTTGGTTTGTCTGACCCAGGAGGCCTATAACAAATTCTCTGGTATCATTCGTCCTGGAGGACTTCTCCTCACCGACACCAAGTTTGTGAAGTTGGAACGTAAGGTGGATGCCCGTCAGGCAGAGCTGGGGATGTATGATGCTGTGGTAGAGCACATCGGAAACCCTATTGTCTTTAACATCTGCATGCTCGGCGCCTTGATCGCACTGACGCCTGTTGTTAGAATAACATCGATTCAACATGTATTAGAATCGAAGATCGATTCCAGATTTGTTCAGGCGAATATGAAGGCCCTAGAGATCGGTTCAGAACTGGCCGATGGCACCCATTTGAATGGCACCTAAGAGGATTGACGAACGACGATTGACGAATGACGATATTCAACAGGGTCATCGGGGATTCGAGTAATGGGTTGTATTGCTCTCCAGGTTTCAGGAAGACCACACTGACTGCGGACATTTGGAACCTGTGAACGCCTCCGCTTCGTCCTATGTTTGTTTGGAATTTTGGTCATTGTAATTTGTTTGTTATTTGTTATTTGGGATTTTGAATTTCAGCTCTGACACTTGCCATTTGGTCAATGTGACATCTGAAACCCGAAACCTAACCGGACAGATCCAAAAATTTGATTCACAAGAGGTGCCGTGTTATTGAAGTCCGAGCGGGATATTCGTGAAGAGATATTTGCCAACCATCTGGACCGTTATGTGACCGGTATTGTCATTGCTGAAGGTTCGGGTGTGGTCAGTGGCATCAATCGTGCTCGCCATGCCATGGAATCGTTGGGCCTGGGCTTCTCAACAGACATTACGGACGGAGGCCAGGTCGTTGAGGGGCAGGAGATCGCAAGGGTCAAGGGGGACCCTGTCCACATCGCTATGGCAGAAGAGCAAATTATTGGCATCCTTTCCAAGCCTTCAGGTATTGCCACTGCGGCGAGCCAGGCGAGGCTCCGAGTAGATTCTCGTTGCCGGGTGGTTGCCGGTGGATGGAAAAAGATGCCTTTGCAGATCAAAGATCTGATCCGTGACGCCGTGCGTCATGGAGGCATTTATCCACGCATTTCAGAAAACCCTTTTGTGTATCTCGACAAGAATTATGTCCGGATATTAGGTGGTGTCAAAGAGGCCGTTCAAAATTCGGTCTCACTGGGCCGGGAGATCGTGGTACAGGTCAGGGGAGAGACGGGGCCGGTGGAAGATGAGGCGGTCGCAGCGGCTGAGGCAGGGGCCGGGGTGGTCATGGTGGATACGGGGCGGCAGGATCATCTTTCCCGGGTAATTGGGAAACTGGAGAACAAGGGGCTCAGATTCAAGGTAAAGATCGCCTTTGCAGGCAACGTCAAACTGGAGGAGCTTGACACCCTCTCGCAAATGAATCCGGAAATCATAGATATTGGTTATGCCATCTTGGACGCGCCTTGCCTTCCCTTCCGGTTCGATGTCGTGAGGGTAGACTAGAAAAAGGTTACACCTTAGCGTCTTGAAAACACTGAGGAGTAAGATGACAGACCGTGAGGGTCTTTTTTCTAAAGGACGTAACCCAAATTCTTCACAGCCTGTGGTACGCCCCTTTACCTTTAAATACAGTCTCTGCCAGGCAGGGGAGAGGGCTCTTCATAGGGACATCCTCTTATGGGGCTGTTCCGTAACGAGGTTCAAGACCTCACTGCCGTTCTATGAAATGATGCCGTCCTTTACGCCCTTTGGAAAAAAGACCCTCACGGTCCTCTGCCTTTCTTTCAAAATGGAAGCCGGGACCATCAGGCCCGACTGTGGTTCAGAGTAAAGGAGGTTACAGATGGCTCTAAGTGATATAGAACTCTCCGGCGTGGCCCAGAGGTTACTTGAAGGGGCCAGAGACAGGAAGCCCATTGATCCGATTATTGAAACCTATAGCGAGATTACCATAGAGGAGGCCTACCGGATCCAGGTCCTTACGGTGGATGCCCGGGTTTCCGAAGGCAGAATTGTAGTAGGCAAGAAAGTAGGTCTCACCAGCCCGGCGATGCAGGAGATGTTCGGGGTTGACGAGCCGGATTATGGTCACCTGCTGGATGATATGCTTGTCTATGAGGGGATAGGCCTCGACACCTCGCGGCTTATCAAACCTCGAATCGAGGGGGAGATCGCCTTTGTCCTGGAGAAAGATCTGACTGGTCCGGGCGTTACACCCGTTGACGTTATCCGGTCGACCGCAGGGGTGATAGCGGCCCTTGAGATCATAGACAGCCGGATACGGGACTGGAAGATCAAGATCCAGGATACGGTGGCTGACAATGCATCGGCCGCGGCTGTGGTACTGGGAACAAGGCTTGTACCACTCATGAATCTGGACCTGCGCTGCGTCGGATTTGTGATGAGCAAAAACGGCCGCCTGGCCGGTACAGCGGCAGGAGCCGCCGTCCTGGGCAGCCCGGTGCAATCGGTGGCATGGCTGGCGAACAGGTTGTCTGACTACGGTATCTCGTTGAAAGCCGGAGAGGTTATTCTCTCTGGAGCCGCAGCCGCGGCAGTGCCTGTTGAAACAGGTGATTTCATCCACCTGACGGTCGACCGGATCGGGGAGGTCGGATGCATTTTCAGCTAAAACCATAGCATAAGGATTCATCGACAAAGGCGGCCAGATCCCACTGCACATATTGTTTGCAAAGCCCTTGAAAGGTCATGCAAAACGCAATCCGCGCCAGCCTTTGAAAGGGTCTGATAATCATAAGGTCCGGTTGCGACGGCAATGGATTTGGTGCCATAGGGCTTCGCACATTCCACATCCCGGGGCGTATCCCCGATGACGATACAGTCCGTGTAGGGGATATCAATGCCTGTCATTTCCTTGAACCTTGTCAAGGCTACGGGGAGAAGTTGACCCCTCTGTTCATGATCATCCCCAAATGCGCCAAAAGGAAAGTACTTGTTGAGACCTAGCGAGCCAAGCTTTATCCTTGCCCCTTCTTGAATATTTCCCGTAAGTAGCCCCATCCAGTAACCATCCGACGGTCTTAAGGCATTCAAGAGCTCACGTACACCTGGCATGATATGTTTCTCTTTGTTGTTGATTTCAGTTTTCAAATTCTTCAGGTATGCTGCTATGAATGAGGGCAATGCCCCATCTTCTGGAGGTAGACCGTGAACGGACAAACCTTCTTTAATGATCTGGATATCCGTTTTACCGGCCATTGAGATATCTGAAAAGGCGTCCGCGATTGAGAACAGTTCTTGAAATGCCTTGGTCATCGACCTCCTGCCCGCCCCGCCTGGATCAATCAAGGTTCCATCAATGTCAAATAATATGAGCTTATTCACGGCTGAGCTATTTCGCATACATATCTCGGAATTTCAAGGCCCCTGATTAGAGGGGCCTCATAATACAAGGTGACACTGTTAATCCTCCTTTTGATACTTGAAGGAGAGATTTACCCTTGCCCTGTAGTTCTTTACCTTCCCATCCTCTACCGTCATATCCAGTTTGAGAACCTCTGCGACCCTCAAGTCTCTCAGGCTCCCTGCAGCGGTCTCCACGGCCAACTTCGCTGCTTCTTCCCAAGATTTATCACTCGTTCCAACCAGTTCGATGATGTTGTATGTGCTGCCTCCTGCCATACCCTACCTCCTTTCAACTCTTTGGGTTTTTAGCTAACATTGCCACGTCCGAAACGCCTTACCCGTAATTTTAAACCAGATGAATTTGTTTAGCCAGTCTTTTGTGATAAAGGGAGATCTATGCGAGTGCATTGTATATTCACTCATGCACCCACGAACCCCTCGCCACCCTTGGCTAATCCCGCCAACTTGAAAGGCAATGGTCCTTGACAGGCAACCCCAATGGCCCTATGTTCCCGGCTAGGGAGGGAAACGTTATGGAATATGAAAGAGTCTGGGACGAGATCGAATTTTACAGTAACGACCTCAAAATCGCCGCCTATCTTTACCGCCCTAAAGACTGGAAGGCGGGAGACCAGCTTCGCCCCGGCATCGTGGTCCTCCATGGCTACACCGGCATGAAAGGTATCTACGGTATGGACGTGCCTCAGTGGCTCTGGGAGGAGGGCTATTTCGTTCTCTCCCACGACTATCCCGGCTTTGGCGTCAGCGAGGGGAAGCGGGGTCGGCATCGACCACTCGAACAGGTTCAGAGCGTCTATGATGCCGTTACCTATCTGCAGACCGTCGAGGGAGTGGACCCAGAGCGAATCGGGTTCTACGGGTCAAGCTGGGGCGGGGCCAACGCTATCTGGTGCGCGGCCTTTGATGAGCGCGTGAAGGTCGTCGTTTCGGCCGTGATGGTCTCTGATGGTGAAAGGTGGATGCGCTCAGTTCGCCGGCCGCACGAGTGGCAATCCTTTAAGGAGAAGGTCAAAGCGGCCGAACGAAAGCGGGTACTCACAGGAGAAAAGACGATGATCCCCCTACCGGAAATCATGCTGACGGATCCCCATACCCAGTGGGTGATAGAACAGTTCCACACAAAGGACGGACGGTACAACCCGGAATATGACCTTGAAAGCGCGGCTGCGTGCTGGCGGTTCAAGCCGGAATGGGTAGCCCACAAGATTACGCCCCGTCCGGTTCTCATGATTTACGCTGAACATGACATGCTGGTTCCGGTCAAAGAGCAACTGGCTTGCTATGAAGCGCTCGGTGATCCGAAAAAACTGATCAAGCTGCCGAAGGCACAGCACTACGAATCGTACAAGTTCTGCAACCCCCAAATCCATGAGATCCAGAAGAAGGAAGCCCTCAAGTGGTACAGGAAGTATCTCTAGTTTTCCATGTGAGCCACTTGAGGCAAGAAGAGGTCAAGGCCTTACTCTGGCCCGCGTTTTCGGCAGGTTATGTTGTTAAGGCCTGCATAAATTGGTCCCTGATATAGACCGGGCTCTTGGGTGGACGGCCGGGGGCCCCAGCTGAATCTGTTTTAGCAACCAGAATCCACGGGCCTGGTTTTGAAAGTATGAGGGAGACAGCTTCTTTAAAGGTGTTAAGGGTATCCGCTGTTAAGACCTGATTGAAGCCAGCGCCTCTGGCAATTGCCGCTAGATCGGCCTTTTCGTTGGTGTGGGTCGGTTGCCCGCCAGTAAGCTGATATTGTCTATTATCCCAGATGATGTGGGCGAGATTACTCGGGGCCTTGCTGGCTGCAGTAGTCAGAGAATTTAGATTCATGAGAATAGCCCCGTCTCCGTCAAGCACAAATACCCGCTTATCCGGACGCGCCATGGCCAGGCCCAGCCCGATCGAGGAGGCCATCCCCATAGAGTTCCACATATAGAAGTTGGCTTTCCGTTCTCCGGCTGCGGTGAACAGGTCGAATTTCGGATTGCCGCAGGAGGCAATAATCGGCTCATCTGAAAGCTGCTCAACCAGGTATCTGGTGGCTTCCAATCGATTAATCATCTTTCATCCTTCCATCCTACCAGGGCCGTGGACAAGAGAAGTGCGACAGGCTGTTCCGAGGCGTATGCCGTCTTTATGGCTCCGCTTACCGTTGTCTCCAGGGTATCCTCACGATCCAATGTGTAGTGTTGAATACCCAGTGCCTCCAGGATTCTTCGAAGGGCCTTGCCCAAGACGGTGTGACACGCGTTAAACTCCCCCAATTCCCCCCGTTGACTGACAAGCATCAGGACCGGAATGTGGTAAGGAACCGCCAATGAGGCCAAGGCATTGATACAATTACCCAGTCCAGAGCTCTGCATCATCAGGATACCATAGCGGCCCCCGAGATATTCTCCGGTAATGATGCCAATCCCTTCCTCCTCCCGGGCCAAGGTGGTGAGGTGAAAATAGGGATCTTTCTGGGCGACTCTCAGGATTTTATTGATAACGGAATCAGGCACAAAAGAGATCGAAGAAATATTATTAGCCTTTAGCAGAGAGACGATTTTTTCTGGCCACTTCAATTTTTTCCCCCTCTATTGTCCATGGAATGAAAAGGTTTTTTTGCCAGTGCCTTCTACCGTGAGGGCCGTTGGCTGTCAGAACTATTCGGCACTAAGCCTTATAGGAGATTTTGAGAGAATAATCAACTGGGAATAGTCAACCCAATATCAAATACGTTATGGCCATAGATCGCCTTTCCGTCGTAGTCCATGGATAGCGCTTCTAACATACCGTATGTCCAATGTTCGGGATGACCCCTTTTGTCACAAATTGATGGACATCACCCTCAAATTCCTGGTAAAAAAATATTGTAATACAAGCGCTTTGAAAACACTGAGGAGTAAGATGACAGACCGTGAGGGTCTTTTTTCC
>CAYVMN010000038.1:0-25735 GCA_964452575.1 uncultured Desulfobacteraceae bacterium
ATTGACAACGCCGAAGCAAAGCCAATAATTCGAAGGGCTTGCATGGAAAATAGTTATGAATATCCTGAAATATGTACACCTCAAGAACTGATGGGGAGATATGAAAATGGCTGATGAAATTATCAAGGAACTCTGGAAAATCAAAGACAGCATCGCAAATGAATATGGTTACGATGTGAAGGCGCTGGTTGCCCATTTGAGGGCCAAAGAACACGAAGAAGAGCAGCCAGTTGTGAACCTCCAATATATTAAACAGACTGCCGAACAAACCAGTACAGCTGACACCAAAAGCCGAGGCCTTTCGTAAACATGGCGAGTTCAAGAAGGTTAATGATTCGAGTGGTTGATGAATCTGGCGAGGATTATCTATTTCCCTCTGCCTTTTTCATCCCGATCGATTTGCCAAAACCTATCGAGCGAGCTCTATCCTTGGCTATGTAACCATAGATGATCAGGTTGGTCATATTCTCCTGGGACCTTTCCTTCGCTTTCAAGTAAGGCCATTTAACCTTGCAAGATGTGCCAATTCAGATCCTGTTTTGTGAAAGGTCAGCCCTGGGAGGTAAACGTGGCGGCAGCGACGTCAGAGCGTGACTGGAAATATATGAAGAAGATTAAGGATGATTCTCGGAACAGTATTTTTAGAAAGCTCAACAACGTGCTCGACTCCTATTTTTTGAGCCGCGCCTCTACCACGGTTTGAATAGCGGTCCAGCACCAGCGATCGCCCAGACCGAGGGCAGGCTGTCTGGCCGATCGGCGAGCTGAGTCTTGCTCTACCTGTTATGCGAGGATACTAAACTATGGCAATTTTTGAAGATGTGATTCTTACAGATTCAATAAGAATCAAAACAACCCCGGAAAAAATTTTCAACTTTTTGACCGGTATTGTTGACGATGATAGCTATAGGGCATGGCATAAAGAAGACCACGTTAGTTTCCGATGGCTAAAAGGAGAACCATGGACTGAGGGATCAGTTATTTATGCAGAAGAGTACATTCACGGAAAATTATGCAAATTTAAATTCAAAATTACAAAAATTGTCCCAAATAAAAGAATTGAATATATCCCGATATCTCGCTTTGTCAGAAGATTCTTCCCAAAGAATGAATTTATAATTGAACAAAAAGGAGAATCATGCCTATTCATTGCATTAGGAACTTACCGCCTGGGTTGGATTGGCAAGACCTTCTTTAAGAAAGCTATTGAGAATGCCTTCTCAAGTGTTAAAAAACACATGAAAGAAGAAGGGGAAAACCTGAAGAGAATCCTCGAAGAAGGAGGCTGATAGGATAGCCAAGCTTTAACACAGGGTCATCAGGTATGGGCCAAGATCTTTACATAGGAGGCAGAGGTGCAATATTTTTGTGATTTAGAAAACAGGGAAGCAAAACAAACCGCCCCGGGTGTGGAAATTCGCACCTTTTGGGGGAATAAAATGCTGTTGTCAGTCGTCGATTTGCGTGCCAACACCGCTACTCCCATTCACAGCCATTCTCATGAGCAGGCCGGTACCGTTATCTCTGGCGAACTTGAGATGAACATCAGTGGGGAAAAACGCTGGCTCAAGCCGGGGGATACATACATTATTCCTGGCGGTATAGAGCACGGTGGCAGGACAGGTGATATCCCTGCCAGAGTGTTGGATATCTTCAGCCCTGTGAGGGAAGATTATCAGTATTGATATATTCGCGTGCGCGCCCTTAGTTCATGTCTTGAACTCGGCGAGGCAAGGATGGCTAGACCCTGGAGAGTGGAACTGATCTCCCAGACAGACTGCGGTCCGTTCCTGAAGGAGCCATGATGGCAATACACGAGATGATAAAGAACCGGATTCTTGATGCAATCACATCGTACCGCGATGAAATGCTCGATTTCATCGAGGCACTGGTGACTATACCTACAGAGAATCCTCCGGGCAGATCGTACCGGGAGTGTGTTGAAGCCATTGCGAGTAAGCTGCAGGAAATTGGGTTGGACTCCACTGTACTGGAGGTGCCTGACCTTGCAGGGCCAGCCCTGGCAGCATCACATTACAACAGAAAATCTGATCGTCGCTATTGCCTCCTGGGTTCCTATGGACAAGGTCAACGGACGCTCTACTTCCACGGCCACTATGATGTTGTGCCTGCATCGGGCCAGGCCCAGTTCCATCCATATGTTAAGGGTGGCAACCTCTTCGGGCGCGGTTCATCGGATATGAAGAGCGGTCTTGCAGCCATGATCTATGCAGTCAGAGCCATAAAAGAGAGTGGTATTGAGCTGAACGGCAGAATCGGCCTAACGATAGTGCCAGACGAGGAGACCGGCGGGGCAGGTGGCTCACAATATCTTGCCGGCATAGGTTTGCTCGGGAAGGACGGCATTGGGATGCTCACACCAGAACCAACAAGCGGTCTGATCTGGAACACAAGTCGCGGCGCTCTTTCGCTACGTGTAACGGTGAAGGGCAAACCTGCCCACGTGGGCTTACACCATCAGGGAACCAATGCATTTGAGGGGATGCTTGTAGTGGCAAATGCATTGCTGGAACTTAAGGCTGAAGTAGAATCCAGATGGACCAACTTTAGAATCGAGCCGCAAGGGGCCCGGCATTCAATCCTCTTGATAGGCGGACGATGCCAAGGTGGCACAAACTTTAATCTTGTTCCAGCCGAATGCTGGTTCACGGTAGATAGGCGCATCAATCCTGAAGAGGACTTTGAGACAGAAAAACAGAGACTGCTCATGCTCTTTGAAAGGTTGAGGCAGGATGGAATTGATCTTGTCGTTGATATTTTTCAGGAAGGGAGGGCCGCGGGCTTTTCAAAGGGTAACCCTGTAGCACAGACACTAGCAGAATGTGTCGAGGTGATCACCGGCAGGTCACCATCATTTGCAATGTGCCCTGGACTCCTAGAGATTCGGTTCTATACTCAGCAAGGGATTCCGGCCTTTGCTTACGGACCGGGGCTCTTGTCAGTGTCGCATTGCCACACTGAGTTCGTCAAACTTAAAGATATTTATAGATGCGCAGCAATTTATGCACTCACAGCCTCGCGATTACTGGCATCACCCTAAACCCCTTGGAATATGCATAAGTCTGCCTAACAAGCGGGGGCAGTCGACCACGCCAAAGCGCCGCAATGCATGAAGTGTAAGTATGGAAGTGCCTTTTAAATGATTATCAGATCTTGTTTTGTGAATCGTGATGTTTTATCCTTTTAAGACCAGCCCTGGGAGGTGAACATGGCAGTAGCGACGTCAGAGCGTGACTGGAAGTATATGAAGAAGATCAAGGATGATCTTCTCGGAGCCCTTTGCGGGCGCATCAACAGGCAGTCCGTCGCCATCCTCACGAGATCACATGATTCGGAACATGAAAAGTACTTGAAGCTTTACAAGCATATTGAGGAATCCGATCGCGTGATTGCAAATTGTTTTGACGACTGGCGTCGCTCATCCTTGCTAACGAAGATCGTTGAGATCAAGCACCATGAACTGCTGACGCCAGCCCAATTGCAGCAGCTCTCCACGGAGACTCAGGAAAGACTTAAATCCCTGGAGCAGTATTTTCAAACCGCGCCTCTACCACGGTCTGAAAAACGGTCAGCTAGCGATTAGGTTTGTTGAGGCATTTATAAAATCGATTCACATGCTCACCTCTCCTTTTTCGGTCTCAGGGAGAATGGGAGGCAATGACAGGGCACACCCAGGGGGGTACACCCCAGAGGAAGTCAAGGAGGTGAAGGCAGAGGTTACCGTGGTCGGTGGGAAAATCGTCTATAAAAGCGATAAGACAAGACTCTTTTATCAGGGCTAGTTTTTTTAACCATAGCATCTTTCTATTATGAATCGATTTCTACTTTTAATTGGAATTGCGGTCATCCTCGGCTCCATTGGCGGACGGATATTTGTCCGTCTGCGAATACCTCAGGTGGTCGGTTATGTCGCCATCGGAATATGTGCCATCTTTGTGGGCGGAGCCTGGTTTCATGCCATCTCTGCCCAGGACATACAACGGCTTGAACCGATCAGCTTCATTGCATTGGCGATCATTGGGTTCAGCATCGGCGGTGAGCTAAAAAAGGAGGTATTTAAGAGACATGGAAAAAGCTTCATCATTGTCCTTCTGTGTGAAGGGATCGCTGCCGCTCTCTGTGTGGCACTCCTGACCGGGCTCGTTACGTGCCCTTGGAACGAGCTCGCAGGTCATTCTATCACATGGGTTATGGCGCATGGAAATTGGTCCCTTGGCATTCTTTTTGGCGCCATTGCCTCAGCCACTGCCCCTGCCGCGACCGTGGACGTCCTCTGGGAATACAAGACCCGGGGAATTCTCACCACTACTGTACTGGCCATTGTCGCGCTTGACGATGGCCTGGCGTTGTTCTTATACGGCTTTGCCTCCTCTGTGGTGGACCTTCTGTCCGGAAACGCCCCTTTCTCGCTGATAAATGCCTTCGGCAAGCCACTGTACTATATCATGGGCTCAATCGTTCTCGGCGGTATGGTGGGATCGGCTTATGCCGTAGCCCTACGCTTTTTTTCCAACAAAGAGATGATTCTCCCCCTGTGTATTGGGGGGCTCATATCCATTGTGGGAATATGCCAATATCTGAATCTCGACCTCATCCTGGCAGCCATGAGTAGCGGGGTTGTGACCGTTAATCTTGTCCCCCACCAGAGTCGAGAGGCCTTTGAACAGGTATCGAGATTTGCTCCGCCCATTTTCGTTCTCTTCTTCGTGCTTGTGGGTGCCCGCCTTGAGCCCAGGGCCATGGCAGGATGGATGGTCGTGCTTGCCTTGGCCTATGTTGTGGGGCGAACCGCGGGAAAATTCTTGGGGGCCTACCTTGGCTCAAGGTGGGGTGGTCTACCGTCAAAGGTCCGAAAGAATCTTGGTTTTTGTCTTTTTTCACAGGCTGGTGTGGCCATCGGATTGGCAATACTTGCGACTCACCGGCTCCCTTACTCAGACGGGCACACCATCATTTTGGTGATCACTGCGACCACGTTTCTTGTGCAGATCATCGGTCCGCCCAGTGTTCGGTTTGCAGTAGTGAGGGCGGGAGAGGTTGGAAGAGACGTTACCGAGGAAGATCTCCTGGCATCTTACAGCGTTAACGAAATCATGGATTCAAAACCGCCGGTATTCGAGAACAACACGCCCCTGAGAGAGGTGCTTCAAATAGCGGCGGAAAGCGATTCTCTCTTCTATCCTGTAGTCGATGAAGGATCACGCCTGATCGGCATGATTTCCTTCCTGGATATCAAGAGCCTCTTTAGCGTTTATGGCCTGGAAAGGCTGGTCCTCGCATGTGATCTCATGGCGGATGTCACTGCCGTGACAGTACCCGAGGCCCGGCTTATGGATGCCTTGGCGAAGATGAACGAGATGGGTGTGGAGGTCCTGCCCGTTGTGAACACCCAGAAAGACAATCACCTTGTGGGTATGCTCGAAGGGAGGAGAATTCGACAGGCCCTCAGCAGAGAAATCATCCGGAGAAGACGAGACGAGGCATAAAGAGACATGGGGTCACATCCTGATTTGTGAATTATAATCTGTTATCCTTGCCCTAAAATCATGCCTTGAAATCGGCAAGAGAAGGAAATTGGCCTTTCTTCAGATCTGGAGGGCATAAACAATGAAGTGCCCAAAATGCCAGAAAGAAGATCTTGATGAAAATAAATTCTGTCGTGAATGTGGCACAAGACTCTTATTGGCCTGCCCCCAGTGCCAAGCAGAAGTCCTGGCTGACGATAGATTTTGTGGCAAATGTGGGCAAGAACTGGGGCAGGTCGAAAGCGAACGAGAAGTCCCGGAAACCAAAGGAGAGCGTAAATACGTGACGGTCCTCTTCTCCGATCTCTCGGGCTATACCTCCATGTCGGAAAAACTTGACCCTGAAGAGGTCAAGGAGATCATGAGCAGGATCTTCGGGGAGATCGCCCAGGTGGTGGCTCGATACCAGGGATTTATTGAGAAGTTTGTTGGTGATGCTGTCATGGCCCTCTTTGGTGTTCCAAAGGTCCATGAGGATGATCCTGTTAGGGCGATCCGAGCTGCCCGGGAGATCCATGATATTGTCCAAGGCCTAAGCCCGGAGGTCGAAAAGAAGATCGGCCAGCCCATCTCCATGCACACCGATATCAACACCGGCCTTGTGGTGACGGGGGAAGTCAATCTGGAAAAGGGGAGCCACGGCGTGGCCGGTGATACTGTCAATTTGGCATCCCGGCTGAGCGGCCTGGCAAGGGCCGATGAAATTATAGTCGGCCCTGATACCTGGCGACAGGCAGAAGGCTATTTCTCCTTTGAGGCCCTGGCGCCCGCAAGGGTCAAGGGCAAGGAGAAGCCTGTTGCCGCATATCGGATGGTATCGCAAAAAGAGAAACCGGAAACCCTGCGCCGACTCTCCGGAGTTAGGGCCGACCTTGTCGGCAGAAACGCGGAGATGGCTCAACTCCGGGAGGCCGTGCACAATCTACAGGAAGGAAAGGGAAAGATATTTTCCATCTCCGGTCCTGCTGGCACCGGAAAGAGCAGATTACTCCGGGAGTTTAGGGCGAGCCTGAATCTTGAGGGAATACAGTGGCTTGAAGGTCATGCCTATGCCTATTCCCAGAACATCCCCTATTTCCCATTGATCGATATGCTCAACAGAGTATTTCAGGTCGATGAGAGCGATCGTCCGGAGACCCTGAAGAAAAAACTGGAGTCAGGCATCTTTTCCGAAAAGCTCCTTGGCAATAGTATATTTTTTTGAGGGCCGGTTTAAGGAGGCAGAAGACGTTCTGCAATCGCTCTTAGTTTTTAGTGAAAAGAACGGTCTAGGGCTATTAACGGCATTTCGTGACAGGTCCAAAACCGGGTCTCGGCATCATGACCAAAAACATCGGCTTTTTGGCAAGGAACGTGCCGGTTGCCGCCAAGAAGGCGGAGGAGCATCTAAACAAGGCGACAGAAATTTCCAAAGAAATTGGAGCAAAATGGTTTCTTGGCTTGGCTTATCTTCAACTTGGTCTCTTTCATAAGGCAAGAAAGAGAAACAATCCGGCCCGTGAATCCCTCTCAGAAGCTGTTCGGATTTTTGAAGAATGTGATGTCAACGCGTATCTGAAACAGGCAGAGGAGGCCTTGGCGTCCTTGGCCTAATATAAATGGGCTCACGGCTTGATTTGTTAATTAATCAACTGGACCCCTTCTGCAGGAATGAAATGACTGGGAAAAAGACGTATCCTACATCATCAATCGAAACTGGCATCGCAGTCCCCCAAAAATCCCCTGTCCCGCCGCCCCGGCCTGACTGGATACCCCATGTTGCACCCCCTTCTCGGCCTAAGAGCCCCCTAATACCGCCAGTCGTCCTTGCCGGGAAACCGGTTCGTAAAAAGCTGGCTGTGCTTCGAGGCGTATGTGTTGGGTGTCAGATATGCGAACTGGCTTGTTCTCTGACTCACGAGGGCGTGCTCAATCCTTACCTGGCCCGCATCAGAGTGAATCAGATCAGAGATGAGGCGGTTATTGAGCCAACCATTTGCCGCCACTGCAACCCTGCCCCCTGTGAACAGGCTTGCCCCACTAGGGCACTGGTCCCATCCCCTACCCTCCCTGGCGTGGTCATTATGGAGCCGGATAAATGCAACCAATGTCACAGCTGCGTGGAGGCCTGTCCCTTTGGCGCCATTCAAGTGGGGCCCGCTGGCACGGTGCTCAAATGTGACCTGTGTGGAGGAGACCCGGCCTGTGTCCAGGTGTGTCAAGACCGACGGGAGTTTCATCCACCCCTGTGGAAAGGGGGAAAAATTTCTGCCCTTGCATTTCTGGAGCCACAGGATTTAAACCGTCTCAAGAGACTCGTCCGCTTGCGCAAGCGCGGGCAGAAATGAGGTGTTGTGTATGTACGGGAAAGTCCTCCGAGTGGATCTGACCAAAGAAACCGCGACCAGTGGACCCATTCCTGCAAAGGCCATTAAAAGGTTTCTCGGTGCCCAGGGAGTGAATGACTGGTTACTCTGGGAACATTTCCTTACCGTAGATCCAAAAATCGACCCTCTGAGCCCGGAAAATGTCCTCATCATTGGGCTGGGACCCCTCGGTGGAACCACCTTTGGCATGGGGAGCAAGACAAAGTTCACGTTCAAGGGCCCGGCCTACAACATGTTTGGAGATTCAGTGGCCGGCGGGTCCTTTGGCCCGATGTTGCGCTGGGCCGGTTACGATCATCTTGTCATAACGGGTAGAGCCAGACGACCGGTCTATCTTTACATACATAACGAACACGTGGAACTCCGCGATGCAGCCGGGCTCTCCGGGTTGGGCGCACGAAAGACCCATCAGGCCATTAGAAAGGAATTGAACGACGAGGAGGTGGAGACGGCCTGCATTGGCCCTGCGGGGGAAAATCTCGTGACCTTTGCGAGCATTACTACGAGCGGCTGGCGGGCCGCCGGACGGTGTGGGGCCGGGGCGGTGATGGGATCCAAGAACCTCAAGGCCGTTGCCGTCAAAGGCACCAAGGGTATAGAGGCCTCCGATCCGGAGGCATTCTTCCGGCTCTCCAGGGAAATGATCGATCACATCCACACGCTTCCTGTGGTGGAAAACTTCACGGTCAGTGGTGGGACACTTACCGCTGTGGAACTCTACGATACGATTGGCAGCAACCCTTGGAAATATTTCAGAGGGATCGTAAATCCCCCTGGTGTCCGTGAAAAGCTCACCGGGAAGGCCTACTGTTCCCTTTTCAAACCAAGGTTTGTAGCCTGTTCCCCGGGCTGTTCCACGGTTTGTACCGCCGTCCATCAGATTCGAGGAGATGAAACAGCCCTGGCCTCAAGATACCAGGGAACCGGCGAAAAACCTGAGTACCTGGCGGTGGCAACTGTGGGTTCTTTGTGCGCCATACCGGATTATGCGGCAATCAGTCATTTCTACCAGATTTCTAACGCTTACGCCCTGGATTTCTTGGAGGTGGGAAACATCTGCGCATTGATCATGAACTTGCGTGAAATAGGTGTTGTAACGGATCGAGATGTTCGGGAATGGATGGGAGAACCGGTCCGTTTTGAGTGGGGCAATGTGGAGGCCCTTGAAAATGTCATGGACGCCATCGTTTTCCAGCGTAACGAGCTGGGAAAGATCTTTCAGGGGGGCCTGTATAAGGGGGTAAAGCGCCTTGAACAGGTTAAAGGAATACCCCTCTTAAAGTATTGCGCCTATGGTAAGGGTGGTGCTGTTCTCAACGAAGAATCTCGCCCCTTCTGCGCCTGGATGACCAATCACGCGGTATCCTCCAGGGGCTGTTGCCATATGAGAGCTGTCACCATGGTCGACAAAATGGGTCTGACCGAGGTCTCTAAGGCATTGCTGGGGAGCGAGGATGCAGCGAAACGATTTGTTCCCGATCTCAAAGGGGCCCTCTCAGCAATAAGTGAACACATCGTAGCAGCCTATAACTGCATGGGGGTATGCATTCTGGTGGCCTGTTTTGACCCCATAAACCTGCCCCCTGGCTGTCATGCTGCGGCCTATACGGCCATAACCGGCATTCCCATCACCCCGGAAGAGATCTACCTGGCGGGTAGACGCGTCTCCAACCTGGAAAAGGCATTTAACAGCCGCCTGGGTTACACTCGAAAGGACGATACAGTATGTGAGCGCTGGTTAAAAGAGCCCCTCAAAGAGCCCGGCCCGACACCGGCTGGTATCAAGGCTGCCGACTATCTTGACCATACCCTGACCGAATACTATATGTGGCAGGGGTGGGATCCGGATACGGGCCTTCAAAGGCGAGAGACCCTAGAAATGTTAGACCTAGAGGATGTAGCGGACGTCCTGGAGAAGGAGGGCTGCCTGGCAGACATCCCAGGCTGACGGGGATAAAGCCGCAGCATTTAGAGTTTTCAATTTGTTCTGAGATGGCTTATAATAGAATCCTTTTAGGTCATAATCGCCTTTGGAGACCTCAGGGTTGTGGAAAGAGAGATAGTCGAATCCGGCCGGAAAAAGAGAAGAAATGGCGAAGAAACGATAGTGGCAGGAACTAGCGCCGGCCACCATCTTTTACCCGGGGGCGCTGACCTGCTCAATGATCCTGTCCTGAACAAGGGACTTGCCTTTACACAAGAAGAGCGCGAGTTGCTAGGCCTTCGAGGGCTATTGCCGCCCCGTATCGTCCCCCTGGAGATGCAGGCTCAGCGCATCATGGAAAACGTTCGAGCCCAATCCACGGATCTGAATAAATACATTTATATGATGGCCCTCCACGATCGAAACCGGACCCTTTTCTACAAGGTCCTTTCAGACAATATTGGGGAGTTGATGCCGGTCATATACACACCGACCGTGGGGAAGGCCTGCCAGATGTACGCCCATATCTATCAGCGACCGCGTGGGATTTTCATCTCCGATAAAGACAGGGGAAGCATACCGGATCTTTTGAGGAATTGGCCGCATAAAGATGTGCGGATTATTGTGGTTACCGACGGAGAGAGGATCCTCGGTTTGGGAGATCTGGGTGCAGACGGTATGGGTATCCCTGTGGGAAAGCTTGCACTCTACTCGGCCTGCGCCGGCATTCACCCAGCGTATGGCCTGCCCGTGACCCTTGATGTGGGGACTGAGAATGAGAGTCTCTTGAATGATCCGCTTTACATCGGGACAAAACAGCGGCGTTTGCGAGGAGGACCCTATGATGATCTGGTCAAAGAGTTCGTCTCGGCGGTTCAGGATGTCTTCCCCAGTGCCCTTATTCAATTTGAAGATTTTGCCGCCAAGAATGCATTTCGGCTTCTGAGGAAATATAGGGACCGAATCTGCATGTTTAACGACGACATCCAGGGCACGGCCGCCGTGGCCCTGGCTGGACTGTTTTCCTCCCTTCGCATCAGGGGTGGCGGGCTGGCGGATCAGAAGGTCCTGTTCCTGGGTGCTGGAGAGGCGGGCACCGGGATCGGAGATCTGATTATGAACGCCATGATGGATGAAGGGCTGCCTGAACAGCAGGCGCGAAACCGCTGCTGGTTCGTAGATTCCAGGGGACTGGTGGTAAAATCCCGGAAAGACCTGGCGGAACACAAGATTCCTTACGCACAGGACTACGAGCCGCTTCCAGATTTTCTTTCGGCTGTTGAATCATTGAGGCCTACGGCCATCATCGGAGTCTCCGGGAAACCGGCCACCTTCACCAGGCCTGTGCTGGAGGCCATGGCACGGCTCAATGAACGGCCGATGGTTTTTGCCCTTTCAAATCCAACATCACAGTCTGAATGCACCGCAGAGGAGGCCTATGCCTGGACCCAAGGCCGCGCCATCTTTGCCAGCGGCAGCCCCTTCGAACCGATCACCCTCTTTGGAAAGACCTTTGTCCCCGCCCAGGGCAACAATGTCTATATCTTTCCTGGCGTGGGGCTTGGGGTTCTTGTCTCCAGAGCAAGGCATATCACGGATGAAATGTTTCTCGCTGCCGCGAAGGCGCTGGCCCGTCAGGTATCAGAGGCCGATCTGGCGGAAGGGCGCATTTACCCACCAGTAATCAAAATCAGAGATGTCTCTGCCGCCATCGCCGAGGCCGTTGCTGAAGTGGCTTACAAGCGGTGCCTTGCAGTGGAGCCCCGGCCCGAAGATCTCTCAACCCTCATCCTCTCTCGAATGTATGAACCAAAATACGAAAGTTACATCTAAGAGGATTGAAGTTCCTGCTTCCTATTTATATTCATCAGTGTTCAGGGTGAGTCCGGTAATGTGGGGCTTGTAAGCCGATGACTGGTTTTGCCAGTCAAGGAAATGCCTTTCCATCTTGTGGCGGTCATAGCTGGTCAGGTCCAAAGGGGTTAACAAGCGGGTCGCACTTGGAAAAATCACCGGCCCTGAAACCCACGGTAAGGGCCATGGCCGGATCGATTTCTTAGGAGGACAATTGTGTTACTTACGCTGCCTCCAGTTTTTGCCTGTCGGCCATATCCATAAGAACCCGCTCTCTGGCCTTGTCGATCCCGAGGGCCTTTCTCTTCTTATCGATATGTTGGATGATCATTTGCGCCATCTCGTGAGGATCGGTCGCAAAGCCCCATTTTCCGAATCCCATCTCTTCCAGCCCCTCGAAGAGAAGCCTGTAAAATTTGGTTTCTTTCACAATTGGGAAGGTAACTCCAAAGACGGTAAAGACACCGGATGCCACAAAGTACTGGCCGATGCAGACGGCCTTTTCGCTCATCCATTCGGGGGCCGCTCCTGCAACCGGCAGATCTGCAATACTGTCGCCCAGACCGCCGGTTCGGACCATCTCTGAACAGGCGATCAGTATTCGGCTATTATCCACACAGGAGCCGCAGCCAAGAACGGGTGGCATACCCACCGCCTCACAGACCTCCCGGAGTCCGGATCCAGCCATGTGGGCTGCCTCCGGTTTATAGAAACCAGCCTTTGCAAGCGCTATCTGGGAACATCCTGTCTGTACTACGAGTACATCGTTCCTTATCAATTCCTTGACCAGCTCTACATGGACCCAGTCCTGCTTGACCCGTGGATTTGTGCACCCGACCACGCCGGCAACTCCCCGAATTCGGCCATTAATGATGTTCTCGTTGAGGGGAGTGTAAGACTCCCTGAAGGTCCCTCCCAACATATAGTTGATGTATTCGTGTGAAAAGCCATGAATCCCAATGTTCCTAATGTTGGGTATTTCGATAGGCATTTTCCGGTTCTTGAAACGAACGATCGCATTTTCGACGATTGCGTCTGTGCAGTCTCTAGGCTCGTGCTCCTTGAGCTCGATGTGTTCAACGCCCTCAATCCGGCAACGCTGGTTGGTGGTGAATAGCTTCGTACCATAACACTCTGCAACCTTGGCCAAACCCTGTTTGATGCACTGGACATCCACGCCCATGGCGTCCACCGCGCCGGTTACGAGCACTGCCTCGGTGGACATGAAATTGCCGACATGAGGGACACCGTGCCTAACCAATACCTCTGCTCCCGAGCAGCACATGCCGACCAAATTTATCCCTTTAGCGCCTGCATCCTTGGCGGCTTGGACGAGTGTCGGATCATTTACCGAGTCGAGCATAGATTCGAACAGATTGGGTTCATGGCCATGAATGATGATATTTACCTCGTCCTTCTTTAGACAGCCCATATTCACCTCAGCGCGGACCGGCATGGGGGTCCCGAAGAGGATGTCAGATATCTCTGTCGCCACCATGGATCCGCCCCAGCCGTCTGCCAGGGCCGTGCGGCTGCACTGCTTAATCAGATTTTCGTAATCCTGGTCCACACCCATGTGCGTTCGGTGGGAGAGCTCCATAATTTCCCTCATCGCGCCGCGTGGAACCACGCCCTGCTTTCGCCAGGTTTCCAGGGTCTTTTCAGGCACCCTTTTGGCAAAAGGGATTTCCCCCTCGACCTGGGTATAGGTATGCTCAAGTTCTTTGTAAAGGTCTATGGCGATCTCATTTGTGTCTCGGCCTTCCACATCAATGCCAATTGACCGTGCTACCTCCTCCAGCTTTATCGGGTCTTTAATCGAGTAGTCTTTGATGCTTCCATTAACTACCTCTCTGAAAAGATCGAGCATGCTCATTCCGTGATCGGTGTGGGCCGCTCCACCGCACGCAACCATGCGCCCGAAGTTCCTGGACATGATCGTGTCTATGGTTGCGCCACATACCCCAACCTTGCCATATGGATCTTTTGAACTCAACCGACACGGTCCCATGGCGCAGTGTTTACAGCAGGCCGATTCAACTCCGATGGGGCAGGCCTTCATGGTTGCAGCCCGGTGAAAGGCAGTCTCCACCCCATCTCTTTCTGCCTTTTCAAGCATCTGTGCTGTGGCATCGCAGATGGTCACATCTCTTATATTCAATTTTCTTGACTCCAACTTCCCTTCCTTCTTTACTTCTTCCATAACCCCTCCTGCCGAGAGAATCGTTTCTAAATAGTAACTGTTACTGCTAAGTTGAAAAAATTTTTACGCTTCTCGCCTCCAGATGCAGACTACCCCATCCTTACCAAAAAATAGCTGAACCAATTCCCACCCTTCAGAACCCCTCTCATTTAGGATATCTCGAAGGACATCCATCTGGCTGCCGGTCAGCTGTTCGTAATTACATTCACCTTGATCGGTACAAAAATAGACCATTTGGATAAATTGATTAGCGGGATGTTTAGTAATATCGTATTCAAATTCTTTCATTTGCTCACCTTCTTGAAAAACCTATCCCTTCCTCGGAACGGCGGCCTCTTTTCTAGGCCCCAGCCTCTAGGGCACACTGGGTAAAATCTATGTGCCATATCCAGGGCAATTATAGGGTCGATCGAATTCAACTGAAAGATCCCCTTTTCTTTTTGGAAACGAATCCCTTCTGCAATCAATTCAGCGATGCCCTTTGTCTAGCAGGTCCTTGTGGCATATATTACCAGCGCCTTTGCCATGATCAGACCCCTTTAAAGCTACTCTTCTTCTATTTCCACCTTGCCCTTTATTTTGGTTCCGCAATGTGGACAAAGGATATCAACCTCCTCCTCATTCCCGATAAACTTTTCCCTGAGTTTTTCCGGCCCAAGAAAACTGACATCACCACACGCACATGCCGGGCACTCTGCCCTTACACTATATTTCCTCTTTGACACTTTCGGCCCTCCTCTCTTGCCCTGGCATTATCGCCCCCACCTCTTACCTGCAAATTGCGGAGCCTCTGGGGGCGTTCAGAAAACACCTAAACCTTCAGCAAATTGTAATCATAATCGCTTATCAGATCCTGTCTGGCCGCAGTCAGGGATATAACAAGAAACATCCACGAATTCACACTTTTCTTTGCATGAAGGGCAAGTCTCAGGCGGTCTGTCTGCATGAAGCGCATATCCACATTTGCTGCATTTCCACTCTGCCATACTATCCACCTCCTTTTTCTAGTGGTTAAGCCACGGGTTCTTGAGCAGGCGGCGTAAACACACGCTGCCCAAGTTCATTATCCAGCATAAACATACCGCCAGGGGCATCACCCATTAGCTTGAGTTTTTGGATTACAGTATTGACGCTATCCTCCTCTTCTACCTGCTCCGTCACGAACCACTGCAAGAAGATTTCGGTTGCATGGTCGCGCTCCTCCAACGCGATTTCGACCAGGTTGTTTATGAGGCCAGTGACCTTTTGTTCGTGCTGATAGGCACTCTCGAAAACCTCCAATGGGGATTCCCACCCGCTTGGCGGAGTTTCAATTGCCGCCAGTTTGACCCGCCCGCCGCGATTATTGATAAAATCGTAGAATTTGACAGCGTGCAATAGTTCTTCCTGGGTTTGCACCCTCATCCAGTTCGCAAACCCTTTGAGATTGAGGGACTGAAAGTAGGCAGACATGGACAAATACAGGTAAGCAGAATACAATTCTGCATTCAGCTGATCATTCAAGGCCATTCCCATCTTCTCACCAATCATGGCGTTTATCCTTTCCAGTTACCGTGAAGGTTGCAATATGCCCGGGCTGTCACCTGGTCACCTTTAATCGCAAATGTTGCTTCAGGGGCCTGACCCGGCTTAAGAAACTCGATACAGGTCTTTCCACCTGAGGTAACTTCGATCCATTCAATGAAGTGTTTTTCCTCCATTGGATGGGCCACTGCCCCGACCTTTACCTTGACGCCTTCTGCGGTCTTTTCCTTAACAGGAACATGTTTTTCTTTGGCTGCATCCACCGTGTTTTCCTTCTGAAGCACCATCGGTTTTCCGCAACACACCAATTCTCCCTTTCCCCCATGCAAGACCTCTGTGATATTGCCACACATTTCGCATTTATAAACTTCGAGTCTTTCAGCCATTTTATTACCCCCCTTAGTGATCAAGTTTCAGTTGCATTTGAGTTCACAATAGATACACTTTGCTAATAGTTTTCACCTAAAAGTTCGAAATATGCCTGAGCATGAGCACAGGCAGGGCAAGCCTTAGGGGCCTCCTTTCCGGTGTGGAGATAGCCACAGTTACGGCAGCGCCACACTACCTCAGAATCGCGCTCAAAGACCCGACCAGCCTCTATATTTGCAGCCAAATCCAGATACCGTTTCTCGTGTTGTTTCTCTGCTACGGAAACGTACTTAAGTACATCGGCAATTTCCTGGAAACCTTCCTCTCTGGCGGTCTTTGCAAAACCGGGATAAAGCTCTGTATGCTCAAAATGCTCTCCTCCTGCCGCTGCCTTGAGGTTCTCCAATGTAATTCCGATCACGCCAGCCGGGAAGCCGGCCTGAATTTCAACCTCGCCTCCTTTTAGAAATTCGAAAAATCGTTTCGCGTGCTCCTTTTCTTGGTTGGCTGTCTCTTCGAAAATGAATGAAATTTGCTCTAGGCCTTCCTTTTTGGCCTGGCTGGCAAAATACGTATAACGATTACGCGCCTGAGATTCACCAGCAAAGGCCCACACAAGGTTTTTCTCAGTTTGACTGCCTTTCAGTTCCATCGTATTGTACCTCCTTCTGAGATAGGTCAGAAAATTCAGATCACCAATTCATTTAATATCACCCTCCGCTGATGGGTCATTCTGTAAGCCAAAATTGGCTCCACTTCCTGCTCGTGACAAAAATTTAAGATTAGGTCTTAAAACTAACTAGTAAGGTCGTTTCCCGACTTGTCAAGTGAATCACCAGCACCATCTCTTATCTGATTACATTTTTCATTTTGTTCTCCCCCTGCTTGTCTTTCAATTGACCTTGGAAAATGCCTTCGATTTGGAACCACATACGGGGCATGAGTCAGGCGGTTTTCCTTCGGAGGTGTATCCACAAACAGAACAGACATAAATATCTGCCTCTTTGAGGTTTTCAAGGTTATCCAGTGCCTTTTGGTACAGGGAGGCGTGGACCTTTTCAACCTCATTGGCATAACTGAACGATCTTTCCGCTTCCTTATTCCCTTCCTTCTTGGCCTCCTCGATCATGGCAGGGTACATATTCTTAAATTCATGGGTTTCCCCTGATATGGCCTCCTTCAAGTTCTCTTTCGTGCTCTTGATCCCATCCAGTACCTTTAGATGGGCATGGGCATGAACGGTCTCGGCCTCGGCTGCGGCCCGAAAAAGCCTTGCTGCCTGAGGATATCCCTCCCTATCGGCCTGTTTAGCGAATGCGAGATATTTCCGGTTTGCCTGGGATTCACCCGCAAAGGCATCCAAGAGATTTTTTTCTGTCTTGCTCATATTTACTTCTCCTTTCTTGTAGAGATTGAGAACCCCATCAATAATTCATAATGATAAGGTCCTTAGGTTGCTTTCTTTATTTCCACCACCCTTTTCTGATATGCGCCTCACGCTCTGCCTCAGCGAGCTGCCGAATTTTATAGGCAGAATCCCTGAGGACACCGTAGAGAACACCACATCCGGCATCCTCTCTAACCTCGTCCCCATCATTTGCTATGTCGAGCATAGACTTGGTAAGCTCTAGGGTCTTTTGAATACTTTCATCGCATGGCTTCACTTATCGCATCTCCTGAAATAAGGGTTCATTATCAATATAACAAATTCTGTGCCACACATGTTTTTCCGCAATAATTAAATAATAAATTCAAAATCATATTTCAATTATTTTTGAATAAACTTGAAGTTTAAAGGATAATCAAAATCATTATTAGAGACAATTATGTCTCAAGTCGCAGGCGTTAAAGATAACATCTTGATTTTGCAGAAAGATCAATTGTACACTGCGGAAAAGTCCTTTAAGAGGGGGGCATGAACCAATTTGACACCTCGGCCAATGCGGCCATGCAAGATAGTGAGATCCAAAAACCGTTTGATATTTCAATTATACGAAATATTCAGCAAGTATTTCGGGTGAACAACCTTTGAATCAAGTCCCCTTTGAAAACCGGTGACTGTCTCAAAATCTATATTGAGACATAAATGCCTCATGAGACATGTGGTAGACTGGCTAGAAACCGATAAAGGGTGGCCCGGCCAACCCCCAACTCCCTTGCCGCCTTTGCCTTATTGCCGCCGGTTCTTGCTAGGGTCTCCTGAACTTGTTCAAGGCTCAATTTTTTCGAAGGACCTCGCGAAGGCATGTTGTTTTTTAATTTCCTGAGCTCAATAGGAAGGTGATTAGGCCGAATTAGACCTCCCTTGCACTTAACCAGTGCAAAATGGATGGCGCTCTGAAGCTCGCGAACATTTCCCGGCCAAGGGTATCTCATTAAAATAGACAGGGCATCCTTGGAAAGCCCTCTGGTTTTCTGGCCTTGTTTCCTGGCCCTGCGCAGGAAATGCTCTATCAGCAATGGGATGTCTTTGTATCTTTCCCTGAGAGGAGGCATGGGGACTGGAACTACGTTAATGCGGTAATACAGGTCTTCTCTGAACCGGTTCGTCTTGACCTGGTTTTTCAGGTCCTTGTTGGATGCACTGATCAGGCGGACGTTTACCGAAACGCTTTTTTCGCCCCCCACCCGATCAAATGTGCCGTCCTGAAGGACCCGAAGCAGTTTTGCTTGGACTACCTTCGGGAGATCAGCCACCTCGTCCAGAAACAGTGTCCCCCCATCAGCCAGCTCGAATCTCCCCTTTTTGTCCCTCAAGGCCCCTGTGAAGGCCCCTTTGACATGGCCAAAGAGCTCACTTTCCAGCATACCTTCGGGTAGTGCGGCGCAATTAATGGGCACGAAGGGCCCTTGCGCTCGGTGGCTCGCATTGTGAATGGCCGTTGCAACCAGTTCTTTACCGGTACCGGTCTCTCCAGTAATATGAACCGGGTAATCGTTATTTGCCAATTCCTGTATCTGCCGATAGACCCGAAGCATCTTTGGGTCTCGACCAACGATACCGCCAAAGCCTTCCAGATCTTGGGACGCGATCTTCAAACCGACCATATGGGTAACGTCACGAATCGCTGCAAGTACGCCTACAAGTTTACCGCTATCGTCTTTCATGCCAGTGACGGTCATTTCAATTTGGCGGATTTCTCCCGCCTTGTTCACAATCGTGACAGGGTATTCAGTATCTTCCCAGGACACAGGGGGCTCAGAGCAGAAGGAACAACGCTCCCCGCAAAAGGGTCGGCTGAATACCTCGTGACAATCTCTTCCCAGTACTTCCGCCCGTTTGTAACCGGTCAATTCTTCAGCCGAGCGGTTAAAGAAGGCGATACGCCTCTGGGTATCATGAGCAATGATTCCCTCTTTCAGATTATCTAAGATACGCTCCAGGTTTTCTTTGTCCGCCAGGACCTGCTCAAGCCGCAAGTTTTTCACCTGCTTTCACTGCACTCCCATCGTCTTTCTTAATATTATTCACCTGAAAAGGTATTACCTTCTTTCAACGCCTTAGAAATTTATACATCCCTCTATCCACTACTAGCAAGCTTCGCCTCAAATCCCGCCATGCGGGACTTCGCGATGTCCCGCACTTTAGCGGGACTGAACACTAGATTCTGGATAAATCAAAAAAGAAACCTTTAAATATCCAGCATCCGGTATGCCTTCGCTGCTTGCACCACAGGGACCCTATCTCTTCCATCGCATATCCAGACACTTTGACCCTTTTCTCCAATTCCTCATAAGTGAGTTTCCTGGCCACTAAAAAATCCTCCTGCTCCCCTGTCGGAGTTCAAAGGATGATTGAAGGGTTTTATTAGCACATTAGAATCCACAAATCTAGGCGACCCTAAATTTGCAAGAGAAGCAGCTTTTTTGTTGACCGGTGCCTCTTGGTTGGCGATACTGTCTCACTCTGTTGATTTAGAGGCGGACAGGAAAGGGCAATAGGGGTCACGGAACTGAGGGTGAGGAAATCCGGCTATTTCTCGGTGGGGTCGTTCCTCTGTGGAATAGGGGAATGCCTTATTGATGCAAAAAACTATGGGGAAGCCCAACTAGGACGAATCCATGTCATTGATGAAAAAGGTCAAGAGGTCCTAAGATATGTCCGGGATGACTGGAATCAGCTTAAGAATAAGGTACTTGAACAGGTCTGAGCTTCTTCGTGTATGTATGGCAACACTTCGGTTTGATGGGCTGTGAGTATGAAACGGTAGAGACCAGGAGATAATCATCCTAGGGGCAAAGGGGAAATGACGGGTCGTGAAGAACAAGATAGTATGGGAATCGTTCTCGTCCCCGCCGAGGCTTACTATGGGGCCCACACGCAGCGGGCTGTGGAAAACTTCGCAATCAGTGGGCTCAAGTTCCCTTCTTCTTTTATTAGGGCCCTGGGGCTGATCAAGAAGCACGCCGCAGGCGTTAATCTCCAACTGGGGGTGCTCAACCCTGAACTGGCAGGGGCCATTGTGAAGGCCTCTCAAGAGGTGGTCGAAGGCAAGCTTGATGAGCATTTCGTGGTGGAGGTTTTTCAGACCGGCTCAGGAACCTCCACCAACATGAATGCCAACGAGGTCATCGCCGGCCGTGCCAATGAAATACTTACCGGCCGGAAGGGTGGGCGCTCACCGGTTCATCCCAATGATCATGTCAATCTGGGGCAGTCCAGCAATGACGCCATCCCCTCGGCCATTCACATCGCTGCACTGACAGAGATAAGGGACCACCTTCTTCCTGCCATGATGCTGCTTCAAAGGGGTCTGGAGGCCAAGGCAGAAGAGTTCAAGGACATCTGGAAGATCGCCAGGACCCATCTTCAGGATGCGGTGCCGATCACGCTAGGCCAGGAGTTCGGCGGCTATGCCAGGCAGGTGGAGCTTGGTCTTGGGCGGATCGAGAAGGTAGAGGCAACGCTCTCCGAGTTGGCATTGGGCGGTACGGCAGTGGGGACCGGTTTGAACACCCATCCCGAGTTCGCAAGGCGGGTTATTGCTGGCATATCCGAAGAAACTGGTGTTCCTTTCAGCGAGGCCAAAAATCACTTTGAAGCCCAGGCCGCCCGCGACGCCACGGTGGAAACAAGCGGGGTCCTGAAAACCTTTGCTGTGAGCCTTATCAAGATTGCCAACGACATCCGCTGGCTCGGTTCCGGCCCCCGATGCGGTATCGGGGAGATCCACATCCCACCTCTTCAGCCCGGGTCTTCGATTATGCCTGGCAAGGTCAATCCGGTGATTCCTGAGGCAGTCTTGCAGGTGGCCGCACAGGTCATCGGGAATGACGCGGCCATATGTGTTGCCGGACAGTCAGGGAACTTCGATCTCAATACGATGCTTCCACTCATTGCTCACAATCTCTTGCAGTCCATTCATCTGCTTCAAAGGGCCTCCGTCGCTTTCGCGGAAAAATGCATTCGGGGGATTTCAGCCAATCATAAGAAATGCGCCTCCTCTCTGGAGCAAAGCCTGGCCTTGGCCACAGCATTTGTACCCCACATCGGTTACGACAAGGCGACCGAGCTTGCAAAAAGGGCTTATGAATCCGGGAAGACCATCAGAGAAGTTGCCCTTGAAGAGCAAGTTCTGCCTGAACAGCAGACCCACCGGATACTGGATGAGGTCCTGGGAGGTAGATCACGACACGGCCCGGAGGTATAGAAGTGCTCCTCTATAGCTCTCTATATCTTGCAGACCCCTTTTTCCAATACCAGCTTTCCGTCAAAATAAACGCTGGCATCCCTAAAGATGGCGTCATGGTGATTGGGCGCCAGAACGTTTCCACCAATGGCAAAATTACTACCGATCCCACAGTGGCAATTGCCCAGCCTGCCCAGGTCTTCCAGATTTGTTGCACCCAGGCGGGCACAGGGGTTGAGCCCAATACCGAATTCAGCGTAATTAAATGCCTTTTCGTCCTCCAATGCGTCCAGTGTCTCCCTGAGTTTGCGGGCGGACATTCCACCCTGGATATCCACCACCTTGCCATCCCTGACGATCAGGGTCACAGGATCATAAAGGGTGACACCCACGCTCATGATGCTCACGTCAATAACCGCCTTGCCCTCTGCCGTCCCTTCCACAGGGGATATATTGATCTCACTATCCGGAAAGGCTGCAAACTGTCCAGGCTCTCTGAAAAGCCCGGTCTCATACTGGACAGGCCGGCCTTTTACCTCTCCTCTTATATCGGTGCCGAGGGGTGAGGTGATGCTCACCTCCTTGCTCTCCGCGAGGAGTGCTCCCAGTTTTCTACCAAGCCGATCGCATTCCTCGTAATCTGCGTCAATTGCACCCAAACTGAGGGCATCCTCGGTGACTTCACACATGGTTGAACCTCGTTTGCCTGCCTTAATGGCCTCTACCCTAGCCTCTGTATGGGTTTGCGACCATGTGCTGGGCTGCAGGAAGACATCGGCCTCTCGAAAGGCCGCAACAACGGGTTCCGGCAACTGCGCCCCATGGGTCTTGACCGGCGGGATCATGATGATGATGGGGGTCGCTCCCACACCATAGGCTGCTCCTGCCAGGGCTTCAGCGATCCGAAGCTTATTGGTATCCGTGGAAATCAGAACCGTTTCTCCCTTCTTGACTCCACCGCAATCCATGCATTTCATTGCTCCTCGCATCATTTGAATAGGGCTTGATGGACCCGGCATATAGTGCCAGTACGATATAGGCCATTCTCTCGTGCTCATTTGCGTCCCCCTCACTCTGTTCTTTAGGTTATCCAAGCCAAATCTTATTTAGTGCCTGAACGAAAAGCCCCGTTCAGGCAAAATGCGAATATCGAAATCCGAAATTGGAAACAAATTCGAATACCAAAATTCCAAACAATCAAACCTAATATCTTGAGAATATTACATTTCGATCATTGGGATATTGGCATTTTGGCGACTGTTTCGTATTTCGTGTTTCGGATTTCGAATTTCTTGACCGAAAAACCAGGGTTTTCGGTCAAGCACTATTTATATTTCTGGGGTGTTAAAAGGGATGTCTATTTCCCACCCAGAAGGCATCTCTTTACATGGATTCCAGGCGGCGGACAACCCTCTGTCCGCTCCCCTTCCAGTTCCATCTTTAATGTACAATTGCCGACCAAAATTGGACGTTTTTTCTTGTCTTTTTGTGAGAGTTTCACATTGGCACCCACAACCAGCACAGCTTTTCCGATCTTTTCCAACTCAGACTCTGTCATTCCCGTTAAGCCGATAAGGGTTGCCTCTCGACAACCGCTGCATCCTTTTCCTGCCACGATGGAAACATTTTTGAAATCAAAAAGTATTCCGTCCATGGACGGCCTCTTGAATGGCCTCCTCAAATCGTCGAGCTTGGCCCCTAGAACCTCTATCTGATCCAAGTCAGCAACACCAATTTTTCGAACCCCCGCATAGGAAATATGCCTGACCTCCCCGGGATCAAAGCCCATCAGATAAGCCCCCACGGCGTCAACTGCAACAGGGTCAAGACCTGTTACCACCGTGTTAAATTCCAGGGGGGTACCTCCGATTCCAGGGGTTCCCGGTTTATAACCTTCGTTTGCGATGAATCCGTCGATAATGGTCATAGAAGGTGATTTGATGGAGTTGAGGTCAGCGATCGCATGCTCCAGTTCAAATTCAAGGACCTTTTCCTCAACCCCAATCCTGTGCATTAGTTTCTTCATCTTGTCAGGAAGCGTGCCCTTCATGTTCTTGAGACCCAGGCTCACCCCGGTTAGGATGTGGGTCTTCATGGTGGGTACACTAATGATCACATCGCTTTCATATGCCGTTCTATATATTCTTAGCTTCTTGAGAACGGATCCACCGGGTACCGGCACTTCAACAATCTCGTCTTGATCCAGGTTGATCATTGTTGCCCCCAATCGTTCGAAACGTCCCTCCAGCCCCAGCTCTCTAAAAATCTGGGCCGTATTAAGACCCACAACCGTGCTCTCTCCGACCAGAAGCCTCCTTGGTCCAGCATCCATACAAAGGGGTATTAAGACATCAATTACCCTGGGGTCTGTGATCACACCTGTTTCAAAAGAGACGTTCATACCAAAATTGGGTTTGATCAGGACAGCATCCCCTTGCCTTATTGCACGCCCAATCCCGCCTATCAGGTCCAGGGCCTTCCTTATGGAGAATTCCATGTTGTCTCCTCTTACGACCGAAACCTGACTTTTTGAAACCTTCTCACTGGGCATGGATTCGTCTCCTAAGACCTGATAGGGCCCCCGGTCCCGAAAGCATCTGAGGCACTGAAAGATCTACTCAACTGTCGCCCTCGGTATTTGAAAAATCCGTGAATGGGAAGCCCCTTGATTCATAAGGGCAATTTTACTATGGTCCTTCCTATAAACATATTTTTGGAGGAGGATTTTTGCATGCAGGAAAAGGGGCTTTTTGTTGTTATGGCAAAGGTCAAACCAGAAGAAGAAAAGGCATTTAACAAGTGGTACAATGAGGAGCATTTGCCGAGGGTGCTCGAAAGGATACCGGGTGTACATAGTGGCCGACGCTACAAGATTCTAGAGGGCGAAGACGAATACCAGTATATGGCCCTTTATGAGTTCGATGCTTATGATGCAATGCGTAAAGCTGTGCACTCGGATATAATGAGACAGCTAATCAAGGAGTATGATGAGGCCTTTGGCGAAGGTGGACGAAAAAGACTCTTGGCTGTTCAACTGAAATCCTTAACTGTCGGATGACTTTGTAAAGCCTACTCTGGACTCCCGCCTTCGCGGGGTGGCGGGTTAGGACGCCTTTTATGAATCCATCAATTTTAGCATAACAAAAGGTTTAAGTTTATTGCTTAAGCCTTTGATTTAATGTGGTGCCGGAGGAGAGACTCGAACTCTCACGGACCAAAGGCCCACTGGATTTTGAGTCCAGCGCGTCTACCTGTTTCACCACTCCGGCACATCTTTATTAAATTATAGTGAAGAGGGCAGAACAATGTCAATATCATATTGACACTATGGCATTCCGTTTGCTATAGTTTATGTTTAAATAGGGGCTGTAGCTCAGCTGGGAGAGCGCATGACTGGCAGTCATGAGGTCGTCGGTTCGATCCCGATCAGCTCCACCAGGTTAAATCAAGGGGTTAGCAGAGATTCGCTAACCCATTTTTCTTTAAAGGATTTCAAAAATTTTCTGAGTCATGGTCACTTTCCTGGGGGTTAGATCCCCTCCCCTCTTCTTCCGGGTATGTAATATAATGTAGCGCTCTTGAAGGTTCACATCTTCTCAGGTTAACCTATTAATCTCACTAACCCTGCCCATCGTTTGTCAGGTTGCCCACAAGGTCTGGGCCGTTATTGATTGCAGCTTTGAGACAGAAGCCGGGGTTACGATTATCGACTGGAAGACCGGGCGGGGGACCACAAATGATGTTTCCCTCCCGCCCTCCTGCTACGGCATGTATGGCTCTGCATTCAAGAAGGAAGCCCAAGATCTTATTAACATTATAATTCAGAGTGGCGGATCGGGACTTGAGATATGATATCCGCTTTCAGTAGGGAAAGATATCAACATTAGTATGACGCCTATACAAAGTAGCACTGCGTACCCATACCATATAAGATAGTAACTTCCAAACGTATCAAACGTCCATCCTGCTAAAGTCGGCCCTATAATCCCGCCAATGGATCCCGCTCCCATTATTATACCGAGTAATCTGCCAAAAAATGCTCTTCCAAAATATTCGCGAATCATTGCTGCCCGCAGCACCATTCCCCCTCCGTAAGATGGTGAAAAGAATATGAGGAAAGGAAAGACCGTCCATATGAACCTGAGATTGGAGAAAACAACCATTCCAATAGCCATCAGGCTGAGTACTAAGACCATGACATGTCTCTTATTGTAACTGTCTGCCAGCCACCCAAAAAACAATCTCCCAATAATACTAAGTAAAGGGGGAGCATTCCCGAATTCTTACCGATTCGGGGTTACTAATTTGAGGTTTGGCGC
>CAYVMN010000039.1:0-25527 GCA_964452575.1 uncultured Desulfobacteraceae bacterium
ATCAAAACCGGCAAAATTAGCCCAGTGATAAATTTGAATTATTGAACAGGCTCTATTAGCTTCCACCCGAACCGTTAACGACTTTTTACATTATGTAAAATATTCCTTTAAAGCTCCAGCCCCTCATCGGTTATCCTTTAGGTGCCATATGGCCTAACAGATTCAAATCAATACGAAATATCCTAGCCTTTGCAAATGGCATAATTCCTGCTTTTGCTTTACGGAGAAATGCCATCCTTTCTTTCCGTAAATCTTGATCCCGGAAGCATAACTACGGTGGGGGCTGTCGAGGCGGCCAACCTGGGGAGGAAAGACCATGTGTCCAAGGGCATATAGGGTGTGCATCCGCCAATGATTGTGAGGTCTAGGGCCTATTTTGCCATGGTCTGGCGGATTGCCCTCTGCCATCCCTCAAGTAATCTTTCCCGGCTTTTTTCGCCCATCGAAGGCCTGAATTCCTTTTGGTACCTTCTGTGCCTGATCAGTTCCTCCTGGGTCTTCCACATACCGGCCTTTAACCCCGCCATATAGGCGGCTCCCAGAGAGGTGGACTCTATTACAGAGGGCCTTATGACCGGCCTGTTTATGATGTCTGCCTGAAACTGCATGAGAAAATCATTCTTGGCCGCCCCACCGTCAACCGCAAGATCTTTGGCCCTCATGTGGGTTTCAGCCTCCATAGTGGAAAGGACGTCATAGGTTTGATATGCCATAGATTCCAGTGCTGCCCGAATGATATGATTTTTATTTGTACCCCGAGTCAATCCCACGATGGTGCCACGGGCCTGTGGGTCCCAGTGGGGGGCCCCAAGTCCCACAAAGGCCGGAACCATATAGACGCCGCCATTGTTATCTACAGAGCGAGCAGCCTTTTCACTGTGAGATGCATCCTCGAGGACCCCTAACTCGTCACGCAACCATTGTATGGCAGCCCCCGCAATGAATATGGAGCCCTCCAATGCATAACAAGGTCCGCCACTGCCGTCCACAGCGAGGGTAGTAATTAGGCCTTTGCGCGAAGATATCCCTTGCGAGCCGGTGTTCATCATCACAAAACAGCCTGTCCCGTAAGTGTTCTTTATTTGGCCTTCACTAAAGCACGTCTGCCCGAAAAGGGCGGCCTGTTGATCCCCGGCTACACCAGTTATGGGGATGTCGGGCAATTGGGAATGGGACTCTACCACCCCATAGTCATCGATCGACCTCTTCACCTCGGGGAGGATAGATATGGGTACCTGGAGCAGACTACAGAGTTCTTCATCCCACCTTTTTTCCTTGATATTATAGAGGAGTGTCCGAGAGGCATTGGTATAGTCGGTGGCATGGACCTTTCCGCCGGTCAATTTCCAGATGAGCCAGCTATCAATGGTGCCGAACAATAGGTCATCAAGCCGATACCCTTTGACATTTTGAAGGATCCACTTGATCTTCGTTCCGCTAAAATAGGGGTCCACGGGTAGACCGGTCTTGGCCCTGAAGAGAGGTTCATATTCACCCAGTCTGTCACAGTACCCCGCTGTTCTCCGGCATTGCCATACAATTGCATTATGGACGGGTGTTCCCTTCTTTTTATCCCACAAGACGGTCGTTTCCCGCTGATTGGTAATACCGATTGCAGCAATTTCGTGGGGGTGAGGGGAGCAGACTTCTTCCACAGTATCAACGACGCTCTGCCAGATCTCCATCGGGTTGTGCTCCACCCAACCAGGCCTTGGATATATTTGGGGTAATTCTCTGTAAGCTGAACCGACCAGTCTCCCGCCCTGGTCATATAGGGCTGCTCTCGTTCCAGTGGTGCCTTGATCAATGGAAAGGATCAGCATTACAGAATCCAATTTTTGCATTGATTATCGTGCCAAAGGGCTTGCATGCGGATGGTTAGCAACGTACAACTATCCCATGGATGCCCCAATCTCGATCCCTCGTCTTAATGCCGTTCTGTTGCGACCCTTGATGATATCGTCCGCCCCCAGCATCCCATCCATAGCCTCTTCCACAAGTTCCACAGGGATTGTATCGGTTATCCCTACATAGGCTCCCAGAAAGATCAGGTTGTTGACCTGAAGGCCCCCCATATCTAGTGCCATTTGCATCCCGGGGAGCGTTATTAGCTCATAATCCATTCTTGTCCGTTCGTCCTCTCTCAGGCCAGCGCTATCCACCAGGATCATTCCACCAGGACGGACCCTTGACTCAAAGGCCTTCAATTGGGGTGTTGTAAAAACCACAACGCTCTGGGCCTTATCTATTATGGGTGAGGGAATTTCGTTATCAGAAAAGATCACCGTACACTCGCATAGCCCGCCCCTCTTTTCCACTGCGTATGAAGGAAACCAGGATACGTGTCTATACACCTTCAGTGCGGCTACGGCCAGAATCTTTCCAGCCACGAGCACTCCCATCCCTCCTAATCCAGCCACGATAACGTCATTTCTCAAGATCGATCTCTTTTCCATAGTCGCTATTCATTACTGCCTTTCGGTCACTATAAAGTGCCCTGGTCCTTAAATTCGCCCAATGGAAACTCACGAATAACTTCTTCCTCTATCCTCCTGAGGCAATCGACCGGAGCAAGGTGCCAGTTGGGTGGACAGGCCGAGAGGACTTCCACAAAACTGAAACCGGCCCCATCCATCTGTTTCTTGAATGCATTTGTTATGTATTTCTTCGTGCGCTGGTAGTTTGAAGGGGTATGGACCGATCCTCGGGCACTGTAAGCGGTACCTTTAAATGTTGCCGCCAGTTCCGCCGCGTGTATGGGATAGCCTTCTGATGCGGGGTCTCTGCCCCCTGGGGTAGTGGTTGTTTTTTGCCCCACAAGGGTGGTAGGGGCCAACTGGCCCCCGGTGGTTCCATAATTGGTATTGTTATACATGATTGTCGTGATCCTCTCTCCGCGAGTCATCGCATTGATAAATCCCCCGGCCCCAATTGCGGTAAGATCCCCATCCCCCTGAACAGTAAATACAATAGCCTCCGGATTCAGACGTTTTAGTGCCGTGCCTGAATCCAAGGCCCGGCCGTGGGCACAGATGGTCAGATCAATATCCCACGCTACGGCAACAAAGGAGTGACAACCTACGCCGGCCATGCAGATGGCCTTTCCATCAATGCTGAGCGATTCTAATACTTCGGAGATGATCCGATATATTATTGGGTGGTGACACCCCGGGCAATACATCGTAGCGCCCGGAGGATCTTTCCATATCCTCGGCCTTCCGCAGACCATCTTTTTGGCCACTGTCGATGCAGGATTCATAATATCCTTTCTATCTCCTCCAGGACCCTTCCAGGCATTATTATGCCCCCGTCGGTCGGGATGTGCCGCTCGAGTATCCCTATGAAATGGACCTCAGACCTCCCTTCCACACCTATTCTTACATCTTCAATTAATAGCCCGAGGCTATCTTCGACCACCAAAAATTTGCCCCCCTGTTTTGCCTTTTCGTTGATTATCTTGTAGGGAAATGGCCACAGTGTTATCGGACGTATCATACCGGCCTTGAATCCTTCTGCCCTTGCCATATTGATGGCCTCCTTGGATACCCTTGCAGTGTATCCATAGGCAACCAGGGTCAGGTCAGCGTCCTCCATTTCATAGTCCTCATACCTCAGTTCAGATCCTTCCATGGCCCGGAACTTTTTGTCAGCGTGCCTTAGCCAGGACACATAATCGGTATAGGGATATTGTGGCATCACACCAATGGCAGAGTGTACCTGTCGGGATTTTCCGTCAGCCTGATTATCCCGGCCCCTTAATGCCCAGCTCTTCTCTTCCAAAGGCCCAAAATCGATGGGTTTAACCTCTACGGATTCAGATATTTGGCCCAGAATGCCGTCCATGAGGACTATTAACGGGTTGCGATATTTATCGGCAAGATGAAAGCCAAGCTGCATCAGGTCGTGGATTTCCTGGGCCGAGGCCGGCGCCAGGACAATATTCCTGTATCCGCCCGGGCCTCCACCCCTTGTGGCAGAAAGATAATCCATCTGGGCATGCCTAATACTCCCTGCCCCCGGTCCCCCTCTCTGAACGAGTACGATGACACAGGGCAGCTCTGCTGCAACACAGTGAGATATGGATTCCTGCATGAGTCCCCAGCCCGGACTCGAGGTGGATGTCATAACCCTGAAGCCTCCGAGGGCACCCCCATAAAGCATATTTATGGATGCGATCTCGGATTGCGATTGGAGAAAGACCTTTCCCCTCTTAGGGAATTCACTGGCGAACCACTGAGTTACCTCATTTTGGGGTGTTATTGGGTAACCAAAATAGCCATCACAACCGCCCTGAAGGGCGCCCCAGCCCACAGCCTCATTCCCCTGGATAAAGATCCTTTCAGGCATCAGATCTCGTTCTTAGGGTGCAGTTCGTCCCGCTAAACCTGCCCTGCCTTGCCCAGCTTATATACTTCAATAGCAAAGTGAGGACACATCCTTCCACAGACCCCACAGGCATTACAGCGTTCAGGCTTCAACACATCTGCTAGTATGTACCCGAGGGGAGTGAATTTATCCTTTGACATGGCAATGCATTCCTGCTTGCAAAAGACCTGACACAAACCGCATCCCCTGCAGTTGTCCTCTTTGATGATCACTTGGCCCTTTGCCATTCGACTATCTCCTACCTAAGATGGGTGATCCATGATCTCTCAGATAACCAGGCCTCAAAAACGCGATCATTTCAAGCCACCCCACTTCTTCTCATACCCATCCTTTATCTCTGGATTAAGCAACCCTTTAGGTAGTTCTCTATCTCTAAAAAGTCTGATGATCTCCTCCCCTGGGCGATTCAACAATTCCCCCCAGGCAGAGGGAGAAAAGTGTGCAGAATGGGCAGTTGCAATAAAATTGTCGAGTCCTAATAGTGGGTCATTAGGGGGAAGAGGTTCCGGCTCCGTGACATCGAGTGCCGCCATAGAAATGTAGCCTTCTTTAAGGGCAATATACAACGCCTTATGGTCGATTAACGGCCCCCTTGCTACATTCACAATGCAGGCCGTGGGCTTCATTCGTTTCAGCTGGTCCATGCCGATCAAATGTCTTGTTTCCTCTGTCAAATTTGCGTTCGTGGCAATCACGTCGGCTTCGAGTAATAGGTCATCAAGATCTGTAACCTGCTGAACAGCAAATTCTCCAAATATGTCATGGGATACATAAGGATCATAGGCAATCACCTTGAGTCCGAATCCTTTTGCCTTGGGCACTAAGGCACGTGATACCCCTCCAAACCCGATCAACCCTAAAACCCTCCCTTTTAAGCTGGTCATTGCAGGCCAGATATCCTTCTGAATATCAGGATCAACAACCATCTTCCACTTTCCTTTTTTGACCTCGTTATAGAGCTGAACAATCCGTCTGGTGCAGGACAAAATGAGGGCCATGATATGGTCCGACATCTCTTCCCAGCAATAATCCGGGACATTGGCCACAAGGATACATCTTTCGCTAGCCGCCTTTACGTCTATCTTATCGTAACCTATGCCCACACTTGCGATGAGCCGGCATTTCTGGAGGTTCTCCATCACATCTTTTGTGAAAGGCTGGAATGTGCCAACGCATATTATCGCATCGGCATCGCCACCATTCCTTATGATGGCCTCTTCGGTGAGGGATACCTCTTTGATCAGTTCTACTTCTAGACCCGCCTGTCTTAGCAGGCGTTCGTAGTCAGGCATTCCATCAAGCACAAAAAGCTGAGCGATCTTCAAATCCATCATGCCCGTCCCTTGCCATCGCCTTTTCGATCCCCGTAAGAGTGCAGTAAGTCACCTTATCTCTTATGGTCGACAATTCACTACCATTTCGGGAATGGTAACAGTTTACCCTGAAAACCCTGTCCCTGAAGGTTATAGCCGCCTTAAGAGGCCTCCCCTGGAGGCAACCACCCCGCCAAATATAGGCGGGATGTCCGTGGATTCCGGTTTCGCGGGAATGACAGGGTGCCGCCCTCTGTATGTTTACGCAACGTTAGGGTTTACTCAAAGAGTTTGTTCAGAATCGCAACGGCTTCAGCCGCGTCCTCGGCATAGTAATCTGCACCGATCTCCCTGGCAAAATTGGCTGTCACAGGGGCCCCACCCACCAGGCAAGTGACACGGTCTCTTAGACCACTGTCTTCGAATAACTCTATGACCGTTTTCATTCCAGGCATGCTCGTAGTCAACAGGCTGGAGAGGCCGATCACCTGTGCCCCCCTCTCTGCGGCCTCGAGGAATCGTTCGTGGGGGAGATCCACCCCCAGGTTCTCGACCTGAAATCCGGCGCCTTCCAACATAATTGCCACAAGGTTCTTGCCGATGTCATGGTGGTCTCCCTTCACCGTCCCTATCGCCACCTTGACGTCCTTGCCATGCTCACCAGTGACCAGGAAGGGCCTCAGGGCGTTCATGCAGGTCTGCATGGTGGCTGCCGAGCGCATTACCTCTGGCACATAGTACTCACCTTTGCGCCACAGTTCGGCCACCACGTTCATGGCCGGGACTATGGCCTCGTCCACGACGGCAGAGGCTGAAATGCCCCCGTTTACAGCCTCCGTGGCCAAGCCCGCTATCTCATTTTTTTGCCCCCTTACAACCGCTTCATGTAATCTTCTAAACCAGTCCATGATAATCTCCTCCTGTAAGCGTTCACAGGTTCCGGGTTCAACGTTCAGGGTTAGGGACAAGGACAAAATTGAAGACCAGAAGTACTCGCGAAACATGCTGGCAGTGCCAGATGTTTGCCAATGCGCTGCCAGTTTTCAGGTTGAAAATGACGAATCCGGGCTCTTCACAAGTGAATACGCGTCCAAAATGGAATCCGGGGAAAAGAATGTAACCTTTAACCCCTGAACCTTTGAACCTGTGAACGCTTACCTCCAGCTTATCTCGTATAGGCTCGCGAGGCTTTGGATTAAATCTTAGATCTTTGCCTATGTAGACGGCTAGAATGCCCCGTACTCATGACATGCCTGGGTGAAGGCCTTTATGTTCTCCAGGTTGGCCTGAAGAGGTATTTGGCACCCCGGTCCTATGACATATCTGGCCTCCCCTCGGGCAATTTCAAGGCATTTCCTGGCCTCGGCCCCCAGCTGATCCGGAGTTCCCTCCACGAATAGCATCGGATCGATATTGCCGATGATGGTTGTCTTCCCACGTCCCAGTTCGAACAGGTTTTCAAGGGAGGAAGGGCCATCAATGCTCAATCCATCGATGCCAAGGTCAATCAGATCCTGAAATATAGGGTCCACATATCCACATATATGAAATGCAATTTTTCCCCCTTCTTTATGGGCTGCTTCTACAAGGCTTTGATGGTAGGGAAGAACATGTTCCCGGTAAACAGCCGGTGATATCATGCTCATACCCGCTGAAGGGTCTCCGATAAAGGGGAAAACGCCCAGCTCCATTACGGCCAGAGACCTGGCAATCACGGTGTCAGTGGTGTATTTCATCAGGGCATGAAGGAAGGGCTTGTCGTCGTAGAGATCCTCCATAGCCTCATTGGCCCCGCGTAGCTCCAGTGCAAAGCTCCATGGCCCTCCTATCATTGTGGTAACGTGGTATTCCGGAAATACCTCTACGCATTTCTCGCACATATCCAGGTGCCCGCTGAAGAGCGGGTCTTCTCTCGGTAATCGGACCGACCACTTGGGAAGTTTTTCTTTGATATCGGTTTTCTTAATGCTCATGGGCTTGCCCATCAGCTTTCTGAAGGCCTCTTGGGCGTCCGGCATAAGGGGGTTGAGCGGAACAAACAGTGCGTCTGAGTCAAGCTCTTTGCAGGTGACCTTAGCTGTTTCCAGGGCCGCGTCGGGCTGCGTCAGAAACTGCTCAAGTGTATATCCAGCTCGCTCGGCGTAGTGGCCCCCTAAAAGCAGCAAAACAGGCTGGCGATCCAGTTTTTCGCCCTTGAAGGCGGCTTCCATGCGTTGTTTTCCCGTGAAAGATCCTTCCGTCATTTTACCCCCTCCTTTCTTTGAAAAAGGGCCATGGGCCTTTCAAGACCTGAAGTTCGGTGTCCTTTTTTGCAGGAAGGCCTCTATCCCTTCTTTGGTTTCACCGGTATAAACGACCTCCTGCATTAGCTCTGGTTCACAGATGAACATATTTCCGAATCCCTCCATGGAGGCCCCGAGGGCGATCTTTTTGGTCAACCGGATGCAGGTGGGGCTTCTGGATGCGATTTTTTCTATGAATTCATGGGTGGCCTGCATTAAGGAATCCTTAGGGACAACCTTGTTGGCCAGATTCAATCTATAGGCCTCTTCTGCCGGAATGGGATCGCAGGTCATAATGATCTCCATGGCCTTGGATGCCCCGACCATCCTGACCAGTCTTGGGGTACAACCCCAGGTGTAGTAGGTCCCCACGTTGGTCTCCGGGACAATGTAATAGCTGTCCTCGGTCATGATACGGAAGTCGCAGGCCTGGGCCACAGCCATTCCCGCACCACACACGATTCCACGCAAGGCCGCCACCGTCACCTGTTCCAGACCTTGAAGGCTCCGCATCAGCTCGTGCCCTGCCAGTTGATGTATCCGAGCGTCTTCGGCCTTAAACTCCCCGCTTCCAACCTCGCTCAAATCGACCCCTGCAGAAAAATGGTCTCCCTTTGCCGTTAGAATAACGAATCGCGCAGACCCGTTGTTGCGCAAGGAATGCCAGGCGTCGATCATTTCCTCTATCATCTGCCTGTTAAAGAGATTCAATTTGGGGCGGTTCAGGGTGACCGTAACGATCTCGTCTGTTTGTTCGAATATTAGAGTCTTGTAGCTTCCCATTTATCCCCCATTTTGTTGGTCTATTGACTTACATGCCATTTTATCCCCTTTTCCTCTACTTTTCAGTCAGTTAGAAGTCAAGGGAGACCAACTTCCAGGATGGCCATATAACGCGTTTCCGGTATATTTCGAAAAAAATAAGGGCATCCCCTCGAATGGTGACGGAATGCCCTATTTGTAGTCAAAGAGGCGATCAAACCGTAGTAACATTTACTGCAGCCGGGCCTTTCTTGCCTTGTTCAATGTCAAAGGTGACCCGATCGCCTTCCCTAAGAGACTTGAAGCCGATCCCTTTGATTCCCGAATGATGAACAAACACATCAGGACCGTCTTCTTGCTCTATGAAGCCGTATCCTTTGCGGTCATCAAACCACTTCACGGTTCCATTGGCCATAGTGACAACCTCCTTTCAAGATAATTCTGACGGTTCCAAACTTCAGGTCGCCACTTCTGACAAATGGATCTTTCCCTGAAACGAAACCCGCTCACCAACAGACGCGCGCCTATATTGGGGTGCTCTCACAATACCTTATTTTGGTATAAAGTCAAGCTATTATAGGAAAAACCCTCGTTTTTCTTTCACCTGCTTACCCATGGACCTGAACCGATTTGTCAACTTCAGGGTATTTTTCAATGAAATCTCTGAACTCGGCGAAAATCCTCTTGTCTCCGGGCTCTTTCTTTCCAAGCATTGAGAATATGGCAACGGCCTTCTCGAGATGGGTTCTCCTCGCATGGACTTTTGACATACCGATGTAGGCATACTTGTCATATCCAATGGCCATGGCCTTCTCGTAACTTGCCTCAGCGCTATAAAGATCATTCATGTTAAGGTAGGCATCGCCAATTCTTGTTAGGGCTACCCTCTCACTCATGCCACATTCAATGGCCATCTTCCATGCCCTGATAGCAGAGGGATAATTTTCCTTCCCCCTTAGACAGTCGGCCTTTCCGTGCCATGCATAGCAATTCTTATGGTCAATACGAAGGACTCTCTCATAGAGGGCCATAGCC
The DNA here is from genome assembly GCA_964452575.1 of uncultured Desulfobacteraceae bacterium. Lineage (GTDB taxonomy): Bacteria > Desulfobacterota > DSM-4660 > Desulfatiglandales > Desulfatiglandaceae > CAYVMN01. The sequence continues at coordinate 9,779 of CAYVMN010000039.1, forward strand.
TCTTCGAATGATTGTCGCTTACGATAGATGTTTGCAGCAGAGGTAAGCGCGATAACGGATTCCTTTGATATTTCAATAAGTCTTTCAAAGAGCTTGAGGGCTTCTCCGTCATCTCCCTCGTTCATAGCGATCTGGCCCAGGCCCATCAAGGCATAGGGATCATCGGGCTCTATGTCCAGGGCCGCGGTATAGTAACGTTTTGAATTCTCAGAATCTCCTTTCTTCCGCAAGGCATCTGCAACGCGTGTCATTATCTTATGATCGCCCGGTTCAAATGAGAGATAGCGGAACCAGGCACCAAGGGCATTATCAATGTCTTTCAAGCCCCTATATGCATCGCCGAGACCTGCAAGGGCGTACTTGTTGTCCTGTTCGATCTCGAGACATCTTTTATAACACGTGACCGCCTCTTCAAATCTCTTCGTCTTGCGTTTCAGGTCTCCGAGCCCCACAAGGGCATATACATCTCTTGGGTCTTTATTCAATACCTCATTATATATCTCTTCTCCCTCTCCATATCTCCCTTCCTTTCGAAGCCTGTGAGCAAGCCTCTCAAGGCTTCTCAATTGCCTTCTTATCCTTGGTTTTTTCCTCTTGGCAGTCATTGTTGGTTCCTTTAATGAAGAGAGCGTCTCTCTTTGTTTCCAAGGGGATCACCTGAATCCTACCATTTTCCCGCCGGATTGTCACATAGAGTGTTCATTTGACCCAGATGTTATAAAAAACTCGTCCCCAAACCCGCAGGTATTGAACTTCATGAAATCCTGTTCAAGGAATTTTTCCCCGGATCCGCCAAAGTCCATATACGGTGCTCATCTTCATTTTGAGCAAACCTGCCTTGATCTTTACCGTAGTTTTCAATAGTGTAATATTGTTAAGGGGCGCCTTTTAGCATAATGGACTATAACTCTACCCTGATCTCTGCAGCCCCACACGGAGCCAAGTCATGACGGTTTTGCTATCGCGTATTTACGAAACAGGTAACCCTGAACGGAGAACTTTCAACCAGTGAACATAAACCCAAACAATAGATACCTATATCATGTCTTTGGACTGAATATCGAGTCCACAATCCCTTTCCTGGATATCCCCTGGGCGGAGGGGAATCCTGATGTGAGTGTTGGATACGGCAAAGTACCGGATAGCATCCAGGATCCAAGGATAAAGGGGGTGAGATACCAGGCCGGGCCGGGTGAGTTTCTCCTCCGGGTGGATAACGTGGCCAGATATTATGTAACTGATGGAAACCGCATCGTTATCGAGCGGCAACCGGGTGCCGCTAATGAGGAGGTTCTGCTCTTCCTCATGGGCTCTGCCATGGGGGCGCTCTTGCATCAACGGAACATCTTGCCCCTTCACGGCAGCTCTATCAAGGTTGAAGGTGAGGGGGTGATTTTTACCGGCCCTTCAAGCGTCGGAAAGTCCACCCTCGCCGGAGGTTTTCGCAAAAAGGGCTATCCTTTGCTCTCTGATGATGTCTGTGCCGTAACGGCCGTAAACAACGAGAGACCGCGGATCATTCCAGGGTTTCCCCGGCTCAAGCTATGGGCGGATACTCTGGAGAAGCTTGAAAGGGATAGAAAAGGGCTCAAACGTGTCCGGCTGGATCAGGAATTTGAGAAGTATTTTGTCCCCTTTGATAATGCGTGCGGCTGGCCCATCCCTGTCAGATCGGTTTTCGTCCTTGAGACGACCAATACGGACAGGCTGGAGATCATTGAACTGAAGGCCGGGGAAAAGGTCGATCCAATTCTCAACCACACCTACCGCCCCCGCTTTCTGGAGGGGTTGGGGGGCAAGCAAGAGCATTTCAAGCAGTGTGCAGCGGTTGCGGCCAAGGCGGCGGTGATCAGGGTAATCAGGCCGAGTAAAGGCTTTCGCCTGAATGAACTGATGGATCTTGTGGAGGCAGAGTTCGTCAAATAGTCGATTTGAAAGTGGTTGCTTAGTGATCAACCAATCGACTATTCGGCGCGGTCTAAAGAGGAATTCTTGACAATGGGCGGTATCGTCTGGCTGGCTTCATACCCAAAGTCGGGAAACACCTGGTTTCGGGTATTCCTCACAAACCTCCGGGGAGAAAGTGACAACCCTGCCGACATAAACGAGCTGGACAGCACCCCCATTGCCAGCGCCAGGGGGATCTTTGACGATGCAGCAGGGATCGAGTCTTCGGACCTGACCATGGATGAGATCGACAGGCTCCGGCCGGAGATCTACGAGCAGATCGCCGCCAAGGCAGATGAAACCATTTTTATGAAGGTCCATGATGCCTATACCTATGTAGACAAGGATACCCCCCTTTTTCCGAAAAAGGCGACCAGGGGCGCCATCTATTTTATCCGCAACCCCCTTGATGTGGCAGTCTCTTTTGCCCATCATTCGGGCTGGGATTATGACACGGCGATCTCAAGGATGGCCGACGAGAGATATGCCTTCTGCAGCAGGCCCAGGAGGCTTGACAACCAGCTTCGCCAGAGACTCCTCTCATGGAGTGGGCATGTGCTGAGCTGGGTGGATGAATCGGGGCTTCCCGTTTTTGTCCTGCGCTTTGAAGACATGAAGCAGAAGCCGGTGGAGACCTTTGAAAGGGCCGTGAGGTTTGCAGGACTTGGATACACAAGAGAACAGATCGTGGAGGCCCTGGACTTGAGTTCTTTTGAGGAGCTTCAGCGTCAGGAAAAGGAGGCTGGCTTCAGGGAAAAGAGCCCAAGTTCTGAGTTGTTTTTCCGAAAAGGCGAGGTCGGTTCCTGGCACGGAGAGCTGACGGAGACACAGGCAAGGCAGATCATCCATGACCACAGAGAGGTGATGCGCCGGTTCGGGTATCTCGGGATGAACGATGAGGTCGTTTTTTGACCTATGTGTTTAGGCGTTTCACCGAAGAGGCGCAGCCTCCGGCCCGTAAGGCTTACGCACCGGAGGGAGTTCGCAGAGTTTACTCCTTTTTTTGTTTTTCGTTGACCCCGGTTAAGTAGTCTGAGGGATTTAACGGGGCAGGAGGCCGAAAAGCAAAAAGGGAAACCATGCTGCACCGGGGAACACCGCTATAGTATTTCGGATTGCGGAGGTCTTTATGGGGTCTGCGAGCTTATGTTCTTGACATATAACGTTAGACGTTATATGTTTTCACTTTCTGGAGGGTTATTATCCGGTTAACAAAGGGTCATATGAACCACATGGCGGGACGATCAAGCACAACAATGCACATTAAACCATGATTAAATCATTCAAAGATAAAGAAACCGAAAAAATTTTTAATCGATATTTCTCAAAAAAGCTTCCGCAACATATTCAGCGTACCGCGCTGTTGCAGTTGCGGTCATTAAACCAGGCAAGAAATATTAATGACTTACGAAGCCCTCCGTCGAATCACTTAGAAAAACTTTACGGCGACCGCAAAGGGCAAAACAGCATAAGGATAAACGATCAATGGCGCATTTGCTTCATGTGGGATGGCAATGATGCCTATGATGTTGAAATCGCTGACTATCATTAATCCGAGGGACATTATGAAAGAAAAAAGAATGGCTCCTGTTCATCCAGGAGAAATCCTTCTGGAACAATTTCTAAGGCCCATGGAGATGAGCCAGAATAGACTGGCTATTGAAATTGGTGTGCCACCCAGGCGCATCAATGAAATCGTCCAGGGAAGACGAAGAATTACTGCTGATACAGCCATGCGATTAGCAAGATTTTTTGATATGACTCCTCAGTATTGGATGGGGCTGCAAGCAGATTATGATCTTGATGTTGCCCAGGATGAATTAGAAGAAAAGATCAATCAAGAAGTAAGACCACTAGCTTCATCTGTGGCATAGCAAGCCGATAAGATACTGCAAAGGCATGGGGGCGGTTCGGCTATCTCGGAAAAGACGATGAGATTCGCGACTATTAGTAGCCAGTAGCCAGAACTCAGGGCTATAGTTCACCTCAAAGACACTGAGACCGGAAAGAGAAGATGGGTTTTCCTTTCCGTCATCCCTGCCCCGTTAAATGCGACAGCATATTTAAACTGGGTCAACGGAAAGTAATAAGAAAGCTTAACCTCAGCGTTCTTTGCGTCTCTGCGGTGAAATATTACATGTCAAAGATATGCGAAACATTACGAAATTTATGGAAAAACCTATCACTGATAAACTCCTTTTTCTGGAGGCCGCATTCTGGCTCGCAATCTCGAGGCTTGCGCTTTTGATCCTGCCTTTCAGATGGGTTGCACCCTTCCTAGGGCAGCACATGGCCATTTCTGATGAAAATGATGAAAGTGGAGACAGGAAAATAGAGATATCCATCTCCCGCGCCATACTCACCATGAGCCGCCATCTCCCCTGGGAATGCAAGTGCCTGGACCAGGCCATTTCCGGCAAAATGATGCTCCAAAGAAGGCAGATCGCCAGTACCCTTTACCTAGGGGTGGCCAAAAATGAGGGCGGTGACCTGAATGCCCATGCCTGGCTCCGCGCAGGGGATATCATTATCCTTGGGGGCGGTGGCCTGGAACGGTTTGCCGTTGTGTCGACATTTGCCTGAAAAAAGGCACGCCTTACCCAAGGATAAATATGGGATACATCAATCAACAAGACCCATTGCGTTTTCGTCGCGTATGGGGATTTGCATACCGCCACACGCTGGGGCGTCATCTGCCCCATGGTGTCGTGAGCCTGCGCTATCTACTCCCCGGTCAATCCCGTAAAATCCAAATCCACCGGCGCCTGTGGCTTCAAGGCCTGCCACTGGTTCCGCTACCGCTCTACATTGTAATGGAGATTTTTTTATGGTTGCGCTGGGTGCTGTTCTCTGGCTGGAGGGGGGCACTGCGCTCTGTCAGGCGACTGGGACCGGAAATAAGAGATCGGGAGGGTATCGGGGTTTCCATTCAGTTCAAACGGGTGCTCTGTGTAGCGCTTTTTCACTGCGTCCCTCCTTCAGAGGTTTATGCTTTTCGTCTTTATCGAACAGGTCAGAGATTACCTGTCTGGGACTATATCTTCACCCACGAACTCCCTGCCTTTCACCGGTGGCGTGGTTCACAACATGGCAAGACCGGTGAATCGTTGCGGCTCCTAGAGGACAAGCAAGACTCTACCGAAATCCTGAGAAAACACGGTGTGCCTGTAGTCCCTGTCATCGAAGTCGTGCCCCGGGGCGCGGTTTTCGATCTATCTGCCTGTCTGAAGGAATACTCACGGCTCTTCTGCAAACCGCGCAACGGTTCCGCCGGCAGGGGCGGCTTCGTTGTGGAAAGGCAAGGTGCGAATGCAGCGCCATTAGTTTACAAGACAAAAGCCGGGGCTGTTACGGAACAGTCCACATGGCCCTGTCTGCTGGAGGCCTCTGCCCAGGATGACTACCTGATCCAGCCGTTCATGACAAACCATCCGGCCCTGGCAGGGCTGTGCGAGACGAAAGATGCCATCACCGTGCGGATTATTACGGAAGTGCAGGATTTTACAACAGTACGATATTACTGTGCCATGCTGGAGATCCCCGCTCCTAGAAGAGATCCAAAGTCGGGGAAAGAGCGAGAAGCCGGGGAGCGGTTTCACGTCATCCTACCGATTGATATGACTACTGGGAAAACCATGCGATTAGACGCTGACGCGCTTCCGCCATCGGCCATAAAATACCACAATGAGCTTTATTCAAAAGCCAGAAACAGACCTGTTCCTTTCTGGGACGAACTGCGAAAGATCTCGCTTGCCTCCCACGCTCTTTTCCCTGATGTGTATGCGATTGCCTGGGATTATGTGGTGACTCCAGAAGGGCCTCGTCTGCTGGAGGGAAATACCGGCTGGGGAACTCGAATGCCTCAGATCATCAACGGCGGCCTGCTCAGGGATGAATCAGGTCTTCTCCCGTTTCCACTGCAATATCCTAGCCCTCCTGATTTCATATCAAGCCTTTAAGAGGGCGCGCAAAAACTTCCGGCCTCAGCTGGAAAGGTGGTTACTTTGCCCTCTATTTTCGTTGCGGGGATCGGTCTGAGGTGGGGTTGGTGCCACGTAGTGCGATGCAGCCGCGTTTCCGGGGCGCTATGCGCGTTGGTATTTTGTGTCCTATTTCGGTTCTTATCCATGTTGCCTCCACTATTCTAGATTTTTGTAGATAACGGTTCAATTATTGCCCTATATAAGCTTTCAGAAAACCCTGGATCAGCCAATTATTTATATTAATTAGGAAATTCAAGGTTATTCTTATGTAAAATGATGTATCAGTGTTTTATTATTGTCTGATTTACTTTTTATTATTATTTAATATCAAACTTTTTAAGATTGGTCAAGTTTCTTATTTTAGGATGCAACCCGGAGGTAGTGAGTTGTTCCAAATGATCTGTATTTTGAGAGTCCAATTCCACCAACAAGTTTCCCATATCCTTCCCCTTTTCCAGGCTGCAAGATTCAGAACGACCCCATCAATACAGGCCAGAGGTATTCAGTTTTCCGTGCCTCGGCCCGGGCTCCGGTAAGTTCATGTGCCATTTAACAATTGTTCTCCCGAATCCCAAACAAATAATATCCTTCACTGTGTCTAAACCGGACCTCACAGGGTCATCTGGCCGGGGTTGGTCCGGTTGTATGACTACTTGATAGAGATGCCCGGAAAACCCTGCCTCAACCACTGATTGAGATTTTTGACCATTTGACCGTTTCGCCTGAATTGGAAGGTCAGGTCATCATCCTTTTTGGTTTTGGATCGTGCCATTGCCGTTATCTGCTCATCAAGTTTTCGCACGTCGATCAGCTTTGTCAGCTCCGGACGCAAGTCTGTGATGGACACTGTATCCATATCTATAAGGCCACGATGGTCCAGACCGACGATGTTCCCCATATTCTTTCCTTTTTTCCAGGTAACAAGATCGGGTACGACTCCGTCAATGGCCCGGCGGTGCAGGTAGCGGCCCATACCCCGAAAATAATTCTCCTCTGATGGAATGCTTAAAAACACTTTGACAAGTCGTACATCCAGCATCGGCCAGAGATACTCAATCTTCCTCGCCGCGGCCATGAGGGTGCAGTTTTCCATGCGGGTGGGAACAAAGGGTGCCCAGCGATTCTCAAGGGTAAATCGCTTGAGGTCGGTGTAGCCGGCATCAAATCTGGCCTGATCAAAATAGCGCCGTTTCAGGTTAAATTCCTCCACCAGGTCCTTCCGCACAATTTGATTCGGCCACCTTTGACTGTAAGCCTCATAAAAACGGGGATTATATTCCGGGGTGGCAAAATTATGTGTCTTTATTCTTCGTAGTCCCAACTTGACAAGGCGTAAAAAACGGAAAAGCGGATTTCCGGCTAACATATTGTAGAGTTCTTTATACCGGGGGGCCATGAGCAACTCTAACGGCACCAGGTAGCCATGAATGGTGCTCCCAAACTCATCACCACCAAAACCGGAAAGCAAGGTCCTGATATTAAATTTTTCCGCCATCTGATAAAAGGGTTCATGATGGGTTGCGCTATCGTGCTCCACAGGATACCCCAAAACGGTCAGGGCTCGGTCCATGATTTTGTCCTGATCCTGGTGCCGGCCGGTGAAGACATGATTATACGGCAGACCATAGGCCTGGCTCACGGCCAGAATATGCTGCGGTTCGAGTTCGCTGTTGGCAAAGGCAAAGGTATGGAAACGGGCCAACGGCTGATCAAGAAATTTCGCCGCATAAGCGGTGATGGTGGAGGAATCCAAGCCACCACTCAGCTCGGATCCAAGCGGGTAGTTGGTTTTGAGACGGCATTTGATGGCGGTTTCTAGCTGCTCCCTATAGGCATCCACATATTCCCGGGAATCCTTCAGTTTCAGCTGGGGCTCTGTGGAAAGCTCAAAATACTGCCGCAGGTGGTGTTTCCCAGGAGTGACAGTGAGCGTATTGGCGGGCGGTAATTTCCTGATCCCGATGTACGGGGTTCCATCAAAGCTCATGGAGAGATGGGTGAGATATTCAACTATCCATTGTTTGCTTACTTGAATGGGCAAATCGTGCAGATGAATCAGCGCCTTGAGGCTGGTTGCGCAGAAAAACCGTTCATCAGACAAGTAATAGTAAAAGGGCCGGACCCCCATGTGGTCCCTGCCGCAAAAGATTTTCTGCTTTTTTTCATCGTAAATAACAAATACAAAGTCCCCGATGAGATGATCGACGCAATCTTCCTGCCACTTCAAATAGGTCTTGAGGATCAATTCGGAATCGCATATTTGATCTGCCTCTGACCTGGAAATGTCAAGCTTGGTTGCCAACACATCCCGATTATCGATCCTGGCCCACGAAGCCATGGCGATCCCTGCTTGAGGATCATAAAGCGGCGCCGGTTCCAAAGTGGATGGGGCAGTGTTCCAATTGACGCACTGCACTAACAGGAGGGCATCGTTTCTAAAAAAGCCGCTCTTGTCGGGTGTACCAAACGGGATTAAATCGTGAATGATATCACGGGCATCAATATGATAACTAGAAGCCTCAATTTTGCGATTGAAATATAGAAAAAACATAAATCGCTTTCCTACTTTCGGTGAACCCAGAACCTTTGAACCTCTAAACCCCAGAACCCTTACCCCTCCACCTTCAATATCTTCTCTCCATTCAACTCATTCAAAAACCTCAGCACATCCCTTTCGCACGTATCGCAGTCCACGTCAAATCTTTCAAGCAGGGTATCGATCAGTTCCGATACTTTGGCGGGCTTTTCGATCAGTTCCCATATGCGGCTCCCGATGTCATCCAGGCCGTAGTATTTGCCATTCTCTATGCTCATCATGACGGTCTCTCCGTCAATGTCGCTGGCCACGATCTCTTCAATCTGGCTGACAATGGTATTTGTTGTGATTTCTCTCTTTTTCATGCCTGTTCCTCTTATTGGTCAATGGCCATTTGTCATTTGTCAACGAACGACGGACATTAGCCCACTTTCTGTCAGGGTCAATATCGTTTTTCAACTTAGTCTTTTTGCCAGATAAAAAGCAGTATTTCAAGCATTTTTCAAGGAACTGGGGTCAGAACTTGACTTGCCACATTTTTGGTTATGACTTCAAGAAGGTCTTTGAAAAGGCTTGAAATATCCATGCATGCAGGTATACTGACAAAACCTTTGCATGGAGTCAGAAGCATCAGGTCGGCGGGGCTATGGCCAGGATTATGAAAAGCAGGTATTTGGGGAATATAGCAATGAACTGGCTGGCGTGGATGGGTTGCCACCTGCAAGATGGAGTTAATTCGTCAAGATGGACCCTATTCATTTATTCGTTCCGGCCTTTCGAATAGGAGAGACGTTGAGCGAAATTCGCGAATGCCTGGAAAAAGGCTGGACCGGTCTGGGCTTTAAGACTGTCCGATTTGAAGATGCCTGGAAGCGATTCACACGCCTGCCCCAGGCTGCCACGCAGACGGCCTTGAAAGTGGCCTTTGCTTTCTTCAGGCTCGATGCGGTCTACCTTGAAGTTCTTGCCCATAATCGACCTGCCATAGCCGTCTATCGGGCAGGGCATTTATTACGGTCTCTCAGACCCCAGAGGTCTTGAAGATGATGGTCCGCCGCCCTAATTCTGCCGCGAATCTTTCCTTGAATTCAAGGCTTGGCTGAGCATGGGACCGGAAAGTGGAAATTGATCATGAGGATTACGCGAACAGCCCAGTATTATATAAAACTGGCAAAATCACATTTGTCCAATCCCGGCGACCCTCGGCTGGCATCCCTGGCGCCTGGTCTTTATCGCAAAGCACTGGCACTTGAGCCGGACAATATTGATATTTATCTGAAACTGGCAAGGGCTCACCACCGCCTGGGTCATCAGCGTGAAGCAACACGGTGTTGTGAGAACGCGCTGAGCATTGCCCCCGATTCTCTCAAGGCCTTGTTCTATTTGTCCATGCTTCAAATTCCCATCATTTGTGCCCATGCCGATGAGGTCCAGGAAAGCCGCCGGTCATATGGCCGATGCCTCAGTCGGCTTTTGAAGGCACTCGATTCGGCAGGTCCGAAGGAGATCTATGAAGCCGCTGAATCTATCGGGAAATTGCAGCCCTTCTATCTGGGTTATCAGGCAGAAGATGATCTGGAATTGCAGCGGATGTACGGGTCTTTTGTTTGTCGTGTTCTAAGTGCCCGTTACCCCCAATGGACACTGTCGCCTCATGTGGATTTACCTGCCGGACATGAACCGGTTCGCGTGGGTATTGCGGCGGACCAGTTCCGCCGTCACTCCGTATGGTCCGTTTTAATCAAGGGATGGGTCGGCAGGCTCAATCCTTCCCGGTTTGCCGTCTTCGGATATGCATTAAATCCCCTACAAGATGCCCAAACCGAATATGCACGAACCTCGTGCAGAAAATTCACTCAGGGAGAGTTCAGCTTTGAGGACTGGTGCAGGGTTATCCGGGGTGACAAGTTGCACGTCTTGATCTATCCGGAAACCGGTATGGCCAGACTGTCCTTAAAATTGGCGGGACTGAGGCTTGCGCCCGTTCAATGTGCCAGTTACGGGCATTCCGTTACTACCGGCTTGCCCTCCATAGACTATTTCATCAGCGGCGAGCTGATTGAACCTGAGGGAGCGGATGCCCACTATTCGGAGAGGTTGATCAGACTGCCCAATATGGGCAGTTTTTTCGAGCCGATAGATGGGCCGGAGTTCCATTTAAATCGTGCGGATTTCAGCCTACGTTCCTCCGCCGTGGTCTATCTCTGTTCCCAATCCCTGTTCAAATACCTCCCTCAATATGACTTTATCTATCCCTACATTGCCCGATCTGTCAAGGACTGTCAGTTCGCCTTTTTCAAGTATGTGACACCTGAGCTGACGATGCGCCATTTTGAACGACGTCTGGATCAGACGTTTGCAGATTTCGGACTCAACAAGGGTGAATATGTGGTCATGCTTCCTCGCTTGCCGCAGGACCAATACCTTTCCTTTCAATCCATCTGTGATGTCATGCTGGATACCATCGGCTGGACCGGCGGCATGACTACCTGGTTATCATTGCCGGCCCATCTGCCGATTGTGACCCTCCCTGGTGCATTCATGCGCTGCCGCCTAACTACGGGGATTCTCAAGAAAATAGGTGTTACGGATACCATTGCTCGGTCGGTTGATGATTATCTTGACATCGCCGTCCGGCTCGGAAAGGACAAACCCTGGCGAAATTCGGTTCAAGAAAAAATGTCAGAGAATGAATCGAAGGTCTATCGTGATAAGGAGAGTATTGCCGGTCTGGAGGCGTTCCTGGAAACCGCGGTTAGGAAACCTTAGGCCTGACAGCCTCTCCCGGCCTCTAGAACTTATGAAATGGGTGAGCCTTACCCCACAGGTCGCACGCTTATGACGAGCAAGTGGTTGCCTCCTTCGGGGGAACCTCAAGTCATAGCTGATGTATTGATTTGATTTGGCAGTTCCACGTAATCAAAGAGATGTCTTTTAGATGATCATCAAACTCTGAATCTTCGAACGCCTTCAAAATGCCTAATGCAGTCGCTTGTTTGGCTCATACGGCATCCTGAGGATCCGCCCTGTTTCCGGCCTCAGATCGTCGGCCTCGCAGCCGAGGCCGAAGTAGAAGGCTCCGTCAAGGTATTCAAATGAGCGGGCGAAGCTCGCAGATTCAAATTGAAACAGGGGTTTCCAGGCCGTGAGGTGCCCTCAGTGCGAGACTCTTGAAAGGGTCACCTCTGGATGGGCATACCATCATGAAACCGGCAAATCGACCTTGACCTTTTCCCTGGTTTTCAATAAGGTAACGCCGTTTTGGACCGATCTTATCCATCATGCTTCGATGTTTCCCTTCTAATGGCTGTTCAATGAGATCTTTATCTGAGACTAGACACCCGTGTCATGTCTTTGGACTGAATATCTCTCAACCATACCTACCGCCCCCGTTTTCTGGAGGGGTTGGGCGGCAAGCAAAGGCATTTCAAGCAGTGCGCAGCGGTTGCAGCTAAGGCGGGGGTGATCAAAATCATCCGGCCGAGGAAGAGTTTTCGCCTGAATGAACTGATGGATCTCGTGGAGAGGAATTTCTGACAATGGACGGCATCATCTGGCTTGCATCATACCCCAAGTCGGGAAACACCTGGTTTCGGGTATCTTGGGACGAACGATGAGGTTGTTTTCTGACCTGTGGGGTTAGACAAATTCCTTGCTCCGAGTAGGAAACATATCCTTGACCAACTTGGTCTAAATGGCTATACTTAGTCTATTGATTTTCTAAGATAGGAGCGAGCAATGATTATCAATGTATCCAAAGCTAAAACAAACCTTTCGAAACTTATTGATATGGCTTATCACGGCGAAGAGGTGATCATTGCCAAGAATAATCTACCTCTTGTCGAATTAGTAGCACATAAGCCTAAACCAAAACGCAAACTTGGTTTGCTTGCAGGACAAATCCATATTCCAGATGATTTTATGGATGAAGATGAGGAAATAAATGCGATGTTTTATGGTGATCGCTCGTGAAAATTCTCGTTGATACCCATTCAGGCGCTGACGCCATGATTTTGGGCGAACTTCCGTTTCACCATAAAGATCCCTTCGACCGAATGATAATTGCGCAAGCTCTCACAAACGGGCTTTCTCTGATGTCTGATGATTCCAAATTCTTACAATATGGCTGTAAAATCATTTGACTATGGCAGGTAGGCATTGCTTGAAACGTATTTAACGGTATGGGCCATTATGATGTTAACCCTGTGAATCCTGCCTAAGATATGCAAGTTCTTACCAAATTTCTGAAGAAACCTACAGCCGATCAGTTCCTTTACCTTGGGGCCGCATTCTGGCTCTCAATGTCGAGGCTTGCGCTTTTGATCCTGCCTTTCAGATGGGTTGCACCCTTCCTAGGGCAGCACATGGCCTTTCTGATGAAGATGATGAAAGTGGAGACAGGAAAATAGAGATATCTATCTCCCGCGCCATACTTACCATGAGCCGCTATCTCCCCTGGGAATGCGAGTGCCTGGCCCAGGCCATTTCCGGCAAAATGATGCTCCGAAGAAGGCAGATCCCCAGTACCCTTTACCTCGGGGTGGCCAAAAAGGAAGACGGCGACCTGAACGCTCACGCATGGCTCCTGGTGGGAGAGATCATCATACTCGGGGGCTTTGGATTGAAAGAGTATGCTATTGTATCTACATTTACCTGAGGAAAAGAATCTTAACCACAACCGCCAGAGGCGGCGGCTTGGCAAGGGGCACCTGGAAGGTGCGCTGATATATTTACAGGCTGGACTGATGCGAGATAAAACTGGTATTAGTCCTGACAAATGCAAGATGAATCGAAATCCTAAACTGTAATCGCCGACCAATGATGCATTTGTTGGACGGTAAGCCAGGAGCAGAGACAGACTTTTTCAAGAGACACTATGAGTGCAATCTTCGGGCTTTTTAATCTAAATGATCGGCCTGTTGTCAGACCGCATCTTGAACGTATGAGTGCGGCGCTGTCGGTGCACGGACCCGAAGGGGGCGGCATATGGACGGGAGGAAATACGGGGCTGGGACAGCGCCTCATGTGTTTTACACCTGAGGATCGGTTCGAAAGGCAGCCCTTGGTCCATCCATCCGGAAAAAGGGTGCTGGTGTTTGACGGACGTATTGACAACCGTCCGGACTTGATGTGCGCCCTGGATATATCGCTTGAGGAAGCCTCCATTTTGCCGGACTCGGTTTTCATTCAGCGCGCTTTCGAAAAATGGGGCCGGGATTGCTTGGAGCACTTGATCGGTTCCTTTACCTTTGCTTGCTGGGATGCACAGGAGAGGAACCTGTTCATCGCTCGATCTCCCGTAAACGGACGTCCGCTCTTTTATCACACGACATCTCATTGTTTTGCTTTCGCCACCATGCCTAAGGGTTTGTTCGCCCTCCCTCATATCCCGCGTGAGCTCGATGAGGAGGTCCTGGCCGACTACCTGGCCTTTGCGCCACATGAACCCGGGGCAACCTTTTATCGCCACGTTCGAAGCCTTCCCTCTGGCCATTGGATGCTGATGAAGACTAATAGGCTGGAGGTTCGGCATTACTGGAAAGTGAATCTTGAGCGCGACATCCACTATCCCCGTGACGAGGATTACGTTGAGGCCTTCAACGAATTGTTCGAGCTGGTTGTGGGTGAGCAACTCAGGAGTCAGACCCCTGTCGGAGTCATGATGAGCGGGGGGCTGGACTCCAGTTCTGTGGCAGCGACTGCCGCCCCTTTGCTCAGGCGAAGAGGAAAACGGCTGGCCACCTTTACCGAAGTGCCACGATCAGGTTTTGAAGGTCCCATTGTGAAGGGCCGGTATGCCGATGAAACGCCATTTGTGAAGGCTATTGCCCGATTGTACGACAACCTCGATCTGAACCTTATCCGTACCGATGGCCGGGTCTATCTGGAAGATCTGGATACCTACTTTGCGGCGGCGGAGGTCCCTTTTCGAAACGCCTCCAATCGGGTCTATCTGGAGGCGATCTTACAGGCAGCCCAAAGACAGGGGATCGGAGTACTCTTGACAGGCGGACAGGGCAACCTGACCATTAGCTGGAACGGTGCCGGACTCCTGCCGAAGCTGATTTACGAAAGAAAGTGGTTGCGTGCCCTGCTTGAGGCGCGCGCCCTTACCCGCCGCGGCAACGGCCGGTCAACATGGCGGGCGCTTGTCGCCCAGGGAATCATGCCGCTCCTGCCCAAACCCTTGTGGCACGGGCTGCAATATTTTCGTCGGAAGGGAAAGAGGGCCTTGTCATCCGACTCCCTACCATGGCCGGCCTATTCGGCCATCCATCCCGATTTTGTGAAAGAGAAAAAAGTGGAAGAACGGGCTCGCCAAAAAGGTCATGATTTCCACCCCAGATTGACGCGGGATACCCGTGCCATTCGTCTGAAGACCATGACCGGGTTTGGCCTGTCCGATGGTCTGGGGACTGGATATCAAGCCCTATTCGGCGTGGAGATGCGCGATCCCACCACCGATGTCCGCATCATCGAGTTTTGCCTTGCAATCCCGGAGGGACAATTCCTTTGTGAAGGCCTTCAGCGTCGGCTTATCCGTCGAGCCATGCAGGATCGACTGCCCCCGGAGGTGCTATGGAACAAGGGGCGAGGCTTGCAGGCCGCCGATTGGTTCGAGCGGCTATGCGGTGCGCAGGATCAAATCTTGCAAGAATTGGAGCGCATGGAGCGAAGCCAACTGGCGAGGCGAGCATTGGACATGTCGCGACTGCGCCGGCTGGTTGAAGAGATGCCCCATGCCGGTGACGACGCGGCCGAATTGATGCGCAAGTATCGTACTGTGCTGGAATTCGGTCTGATGACGGGGTGCTATATTCTCTGGGTTGAAAAGGGAGGGTGAGGAATTGAAATGGAGGCATTACGTCTGTTCGGGTCTTAGGATTTCCTCCGAGCTTTCGATTTCGGAATGGGCTGTATTTGAAAAAGCTGAAGGCTTTGGGCCCCCGGATGTGTGGATCCGCTTGGAGAAACCTGCACCGGAAACCGATCCAAGTAGTAACGTACCATTTATCGCAGAGAATGAATGTCGTTTCTTCTTTCCCGAAGTGGGTGAATATTACATCCGTAATGGCCATGAGATTATTATCAGGCCGATGTCGAAGGCCGGAGCGCAAGAGGTACGGCTCTTTCTTCTGGGCACGGCCTGGGGAGCGCTGAGCTACCAGCGAGGGCTCCTCATGCTCCATGCTGGTGCGGTCAAGATCGGTGATCAGGTGGTAGCGTTTTGCGGTCCGGCCGGTTCTGGGAAATCAACTTTGGCCGCCTGGCTCTCAAAAAAC
>CAYVMN010000040.1:0-25424 GCA_964452575.1 uncultured Desulfobacteraceae bacterium
CATGGTGTATCATTCCGGGAGGCCCGAAAGGCCTTTTTCGACCCCCAGAGAGTCATTGTTGAAGACGCTGACCATAGCATTTATGAACAGCGATATTTCTGTATGGGTGAAGTGGGGGGAGGGGTTATGACGGTTAGGTTCACATATCGGGGTGATGTCATCAGAATCATTGGTGCCGGATACTGGCGAAAGGGTAAGGAACGATATGAAAAAGAAAATCACATACACTAATGAGCCTATCAAGCTGGGAAAGACCGTGAAGGACTTTTTGCCGCCTCCTGGTGAGTTGGCCCTGAGAGATAAAACCGTTCGGGTAAGCATTAATCTAAATGAGGAAAGCGTTCGTTTTCTTAAGGAGGAGGCAAAAAAGGCAGGCATTCCTTACCAGAGGCTCATCAGGAAAGTCGTGGACCTCTACGTCCAACATCACACTTGATAGTGAGCGGTCAGGCCTTCTGTTCATTCAACTTCGACCGATTGTCAAGAATGAACACCTGACCCCGTGACTTTCATGGCTAAAGAGCTGCCTCGCAGGCGTAATCCCGTAAAGGACATCTGCGGCAAGGAGTACTGCGCCAGCAGTCCACGTGGTCATTTCTCTCGGGTAGATCTCCCTTTCAGGGAAGGTGACCCCGGTCCAGAATATCCCCTCTTCGTATCTCTTGTCCCGTAGCCAGCTGAAGACCATCTCGGCGGCCTCGAACTCCCCGATGGCAGCAAGGGATAAAACGAATTCCGATGTCTCAGCCATGGTCACCCACTGCCTGTCAGAGACACAACGGACCCCCCAATCCCGGATCACGAAGGTATCCCATGATCGATCAATCCGGCCCCTGGCCTCCTTTCCTCTGATAGCCCCGCAAAGCACAGGGTAGTACCAATCCATGGAGTACCTGGACTTGCTCTGGTCAAAGAGGTGGGGCCTGTTCCTTATGGCGTTTCCCAGCCTTATCCTGGCAATCTCCCAATCTGGCTTTTCTTGGCCAAGAAGCGATGCGATCCTGAGGGCGCAGCCAAGGCTCATGTAGATGGAGCTTGATCCCGTAAGGAGGGCCCTTCTATCAATGCTTCCGTCAACCCTCTTTGCCCAGAGGATTTCACCTCCCCTCCCCTGGAGTCCCAGCACGTAATCCATAGCCCTTGATACGGTATTCCACATAAAACTCAAGAAACGATTATCGCCCGTAACAAGGAAATAGTGGAACACCCCTACCGCAATATAGGCGGTCATGTTGGAGTCTTTGTACGCCCCGTCCTGGGGCCTTCCATTCCGGTAGTCGGACCACCAGCTCCCGTCTGAGAGCTGGGTTTCCCTGGACCAGAGGTAGGCCTGTCTTGCCTGATCGTGAAAACCGCCGATGGTAAGGCCCATGGCACTCTCAACGTGATCCCAGGGATCGGTCTTCCCGCGCTCTGACCACGGAATTTCGCCGCTTCTCTTCTGGACCTTCAGGATAAATTCCGACGAGGAGGCTATGTCCACAGATGGATGCACGGCATAAGCTGCATGAGTAGAATGCTTTGTCTTAGACATCTCTTCTCTTCCTTAGGTAAAGCACCACGCTCTTTCCCAGGAGCGGGTTCATGAGGTAGTCCAGCAACCGCGTAATCCAGGCCCGCTTCATAATGTCCCAGACAAGGAGGCTGTGGTACAGGTTGACGAGTTCTGAGTCTTCCCGGTTGAGGCCCACAAGGCATTTCAACCACCAATAAGGCGTGTGAAGGCTATGGGCATAATGGGTTGCCCATGTGGTCGCACCGGCCCCTTCCAACAGTCTGATCAGCTCTTCCTTCCTATAGATACGGACGTGTCCGCTGCTTGAATTCCCGTAATCTGTGGAAAGGGCCCAGCATATACGTTCTGGCAGGTATCTTGGGACGCTCACCACCAGGTCTTTACCTGGGGCAAGGACCCTTAAGATTTCGGAAATGGCGGCTTCATGGTCAGGGATATGTTCCAGGACCTCTGAACAGATAACAAAGTCAAAAAATCCGTCCCTGAAAGGCAAATGCCTGATATCAGCGACCACCGCAGCAAAAAACCCACAGCCGTTTTCACCAAGCTCTTGGATATATCTCAGCCTCTCTTTGGCCTTTACCACATCGCTAAAACAGATGTCCGAACCGATAGCCACGACATCTCTCATTCGGGACGCCTCGCCAGTGTGCCTACCCGACCCGCACCCCACATCAAGTATCCTGGCACCAGGTTTAAGGGGCAGCCTGTCGAAGTCGACAGTAATCATGGATGGTCTCTCTGTAAGTCTCGACTGTCTTTATGGCCGCCTTCTCCCACGTAAAACACGACCGCACCCGCTGGAGCCCTGCATCCCCAATCTCTCTCGCCCTTTGGGGGTGATCCAGAAGGTCCTTAATTGCCCTGCTGATCGCAAAAGGGTCCCGCGGAGGGACTAGAATGCCGCAATTGCCCACAACCTCGGGTAAGGCCCCGCCCGTTGTGCTGATGACAGGGACGCCACAGGCCATGGCCTCACCCGCTGGGATGCCAAATCCCTCATAAAGAGAAGGGACAACTGCTATTGAGGCCCTTGCATACTGACGAACGAACTCCCCGTTGTCAATCCTGCCTGTAAATCTGATTCTTTCTCCCAGGCCCAGCTGGCTTACCAGCCCTTGGATATCGCCGTTCTTCTTGGGTGTCCCGACGACCGTCAGCCTTACATCATGGGTCCTTGCCACCTCGGCCACGGCCAACAGGAGATACCGAAGCCCCTTTAGCGGCGTATCGGCACTGTTGGTCACTATCAGCCGGTTAGGTTCACGCTCGATTGCAGGGATTGGATAAAAGAGTTCGATGTTTATCCCGTTGGGCACTATCCTGAACCGCTCAATGGGTATCTTGAAGGCCTTGCTTATGTCTCTGCTCGCGCATTCGGAGACCGTAATAATTCGGGAAAGCTGCCTCGAAACCCTTTTTTGCATCCCAACAAAAGAATACCAACGCCTCTGCTTCATCTTCTTCAAGGGAGAAGAAACGGCATTAACAGCTAGGTCCCTGTCCACAGTGATGGGGTGATGAATGGTCGCCACTATGGGCACGAATCGCTTGATTGCCCACAGCCCGTAAGAGAGGCTCTGGTTGTCGTGCACGACATCGTATTGTCCAAACCGGTTGCGCAAAAACCTGTATGCCCGGATACCAAAGGTAAATGGTTCCGGAAAACCCATGGTGGCAACCCCAAACCATTCCATGAAATTGACTGGATTGGAAAGTTCGGCCAGGCTAGGTATACGGAAGGGGTCCTCGGGATCATAAAGGTCCAGGCATGGGAGTCGAAATACGGGAATTCCCTCATCGAGTAGTGGATCCGGTGGACCGGAAACCACCTCCACATGATGCCCAAGGTCTTTCAAGGCCCTGCTCAGATTCTTCAGATAAACCCCCTGACCGCCGCAGTGGGGGTTGCTCCTGTAGCTCAGCAGACAAATCCTCAGCGAGGAATGGTTATCTGGTGCAACAGGCGCTTTTAGAGAAACTCTGCCCATTCCCATCGAATCCTGTCCCCTTCCTGATGCCGCCTTAAGTACCCTTGCTCAACTGAAAACCTCAACGTATCCCTGAGCTTTTTTTCCTGAAAACCGGTTGATCCTAGGAGTAGCTCAACGAGCCTGTTGAGGGCCGCGTCCTCAGAGATCGGCCCTTCCCCGCAGGTAAGTGAGCCATAATCTTCGATGATATTAGCCATCATCAAATCATAGATCAAAATGGTATGTTCAAGCCGTATTATCTGCCAGGCCTCCTCCTCTGTGGCCTCTCCCTTTTCCATCTGATGTTGCACATACCCCAAGTACTCGTTGAACTCGCCCTCCCACTCAGTAACAATGGCATCCATCATGTCACGGGTCACCGTCTGGGTCTCAACAATGGCCCTATTGGCGTGGTATTGGCTCCAGTCATCAGTGAGAATCCGGATGCCCAGGCTATCGCATTTATCACGGACCTCAGTCCCCGGAAAGGGGGCCAACATGTGGAAACCATATAAGGCACCTATTTTTTTGAGTTGCTCTCCGAATTCCACGGTCTCCTTCAAGGTCTCCGGTGTTTCCCCTGGAAGCCCCAGAATGAATGAAACGTGGGGCGTAATACTGGCTTCCTGGCACATGCTAATGGCGGCAAGCACCTGATGCAGGGTAATTCCCTTTCGAATGGTCTTAAGGATCTCTGGATTTGCCGATTCAACCCCGAAGCTTAGCGTTGTACATCCGGCCTCCTTCACAGCCTCGAGGACCTCTTTGCATACCGTATCCACCCTTGCGAAGGAGGCCCACCGTGTGCGGATCTTTCTCGATATGATCTCGCGGCAGATAGATAGACAATGCATCCTGTTTGCGGTGAAGAGATCATCGGCGATGTTGATCTGGTTAAAGTCGAGCCCAGCCAGATACTCAAATTCGTCTACCGCCGTCCCTGGGTCACGGTAACGGACCCTTGACCCAACCATCTTTCTTCCCACACAAAAAATACACTTAAAAGGGCACCCTCTGCTTGTGGTCATACTTACGGGCATGCCCAAGGCCCTGTACCTTCCCAAGGGAATCAGGTGCCTTGCAGGGAGAGGAAGCCCATTCAGGTCCGCGATGGGTTCTCTCATGGCGTTTCTGGAAATCCTAGCCCCATCCCTATAGACGATACCCTTTATGTTTTTCCAGTTTCGCCCGTCGCTTGCCTCTATCGCCAGGTCAACAATGGTTTCTTCCCCCTCTCCGAGCGCAATCATATCCAGTTCTGGAAAGGCTTCTAGCGTTTCCTCGGCACAGAAACTGACATGGGGTCCGCCCATGACCGTTATGATTTCCGGGGCAACGCATCTGACGTCTCTGACCACCTGAATGGCCTTGTGAAAGGTCATGCTGACGGCCGTAACCCCAACAACTTGAGGCATGAAGCCATTCAGTTCAGATCCCAGGGCCTCCCTGCTATATGGGCTTACAACATAATCAAGTACCTTGACCTCCACCCCGGCCTTTTCCAGTGCAGCGCCCAGGTAGGCGATTCCTAAAGGGGGGGAAGGATTTTCTGATATGGGGTAATAAGGGTTTACAAGCAGAAAGCGCATAGATCTTCCCTCTCTGCCTGAAGGATCGTTTGCAGGCAGACCCGGTGGCAGATCAAAAATTGCCCGCAGAGACATGACCGTGCTCTGCGGGCCTTTTTCAGAAATCTCAGGTTGACACCTAAAAGGCTGCTTCCGGGATATCCAGGGCAGAGGTATCCTCCTGCTGCAAGACCGTGTGTCTGGCAAAGACATTAGGCAGGATGTTACGGCAGAAGTATTTGGCTGTCTCTGCTTTGCCCCGGTAAAAAATCCCGTCCGTGGATTCGGCATCAACCGACTTTAGCTTGTCACGGGCTAGAAGCCCCTGCTCCAGCATGAACTGGGCCATGAGCACCTCGGAAAAACACTCCAGAAAGCGCGTGATGCTGATAGGGATCAACCGGAGCTTCCCTTTCTGGAAATAGTCAAGGTAGCGCAGGGTAAAATCCGCTGTGGCCTTGGCTGCCTTGTAGAGGAGCTTAAAATCAGAACCAAAATCAGAATCATTTTGATGCTCTCCCGTGAACTTCATCACGCCTTCAATCCAGCCCTGGAAGACCTTTCCACCCTTCATATTGAGCTTTCGCCCCACCAGGTCGAGGGAGTTTATATAGTTGGTTCCCTCCCATATGGAGATGATCTTGACGTCACGGGCATATTGTTCCACCGGGAACTCGCTGCAATATCCCGCCCCGCCCAAGACCTGAATGGCATCACGGATCAGTTGATAGCCGAAGTCCGTGCAGTATGCCTTTACCAGAGGGGTAAAAAGCTCCACCTGGAGCCCGGCATCTTCTCGGACGGCTTCGTCAGGGTCGTGCGCGTGGATATCGATGGAAAAGAAGAGTTTGCCGATCATGGCCCGCATGGCCTCTGTTCCGGCCTTCAGGTTCATAAGCATTCGACGCACATCCTCATGCTGGATAATCGGCACCCGATCCGCGTCACGGTTGGTGAAAGGTGGGCCTTGAACCCGTTCCTTTGCATAAGTACGGGCCGTGTCGTAGGCGCTCGCCGTCAATCCCAGGGCCTGAACACCGCATCCCATCCGGGCCTCGTTCATCATTTGAAACATCTTGGCCATTCCCGAGTTGCGCTCACCCAACAGGATCCCCCGGCACTTACCGTTTTCTCCGAAATTCAGGGTGCAGGTGGCAGACCCATGAATTCCCATCTTCTCTTCGATATTGCCGCAGTAAACATCGTTTGGTTCCCCCAGGGATCCATCCGGGTTGACCCAGATCTTGGGAACGATGAATAGGCTGATGCCCTTTGTTCCCGGAGGAGCACCCTCAATCCTGGCCAGGAGAAGATGAATGATGTTTTCGGTTAGATCGTGATTGCCACACGTTATAAACTGTTTGGTCCCCTCAATCCTGTAAATGTGCGGATCCGTTGCATCCGGATCTGGAATTGCCTTCGTGCGAAGCCAACCCACGTCTGATCCGGCATCCGGTTCGGTGAGGCACATGGTTCCACCCCATAGGCCGGTATACATCTTCTCCACAAACAGGGCCTTGTCTTCGTCCGTTCCGAAGTTCTCGATCAACCGTCCGTTGCCCACAGCCAGCCCGGGATAGGTCTGAAAGGCCATGTTGGCTCCGGCAAAAAGTTCTCCGATTAGGCCCCCAACTGTGGCCGGCAGACCTTGTCCTCCGAATTCCGCACTACTGGAGGCCGCCATCCATCCGTTCTCGGCCATGACCTTCCAACACTTGTGAAAAGATGCTGGCACCTTGACCTCGCCGTCCTTATAGGCACACCCTTCCCTGTCACCGTCCTGATTGGTTGGACCTATCACCTCCCGGCAGACCTTTAGGGCCTCATCAATAATCATACTGAAGTCCTCTACTGAAAAATCCTTGTAGGCATCGTAGGACAAGAGTTTTTCTATGTCCAGGTACTCAAAGAGCACGAACTTCAGATCCCTATCGTCTCGGTTAAAATAATTGGTACCCATAATTCATCTCCTTACCACCACCGAGCCCGGACCCACCCCTTTCCATACAAGGGACCCGGGCCTGCATCAGTGAAATGACCTAAACCACAGCTTTCGCATAACTTGTCCCTATATGAAGCGGAGGATTCTACTATCTGAAACCCGGAACCTGTGAACGCCTGCTCACCAGTCGTAAGCCTCCCTTTCTATGATCGTGGCCACGCCTTGACCGCCTCCAACGCATGCATTGGCACAACCGTACCGACCACCCTTCGCCTCCATTATACGGGCCAGGGTCCCTGTCAGGCGGATGCCAGTGGCCCCCAGGGGATGCCCGATGGCAGTGCCGCCTCCCATGACATTTACCCTCTCAGGGTCAAGTCCCAGTTCCTTGATACAGTTGAGCGCCACGATACAGAAGGCCTCGTTGATTTCCCAAAAGTCTATATCCGATGCCTTGAGCCCAGCCTTTTCAAGCGCCTTTTTGCTGGCTGGCACCGGGCCTACCCCCATAATGGTTGGGTCCACTCCGGCAAAACCGATGGAACGGATCGTTGCCATGGGCCTGATCCCCTTCTTTTTGGCTGTCTCCTTGGACATAAGCACCATGGACGTAGCAGCGGCATTCAGGGGAGAGGAGTTCCCTGCCGTTATAACACCATCCTTCTTGAAGGCCGGTTTGAGACCTGCCATGCCCTCTACAGTGGCATCATGACGCACGGCCTGGTCTTTGTCCACGGTCATCACTGTCCCGTCGGCCTGTTCTGCCTGGATGGGCAAGATCTCTCCATCGAAAAATCCATCGTCCTGGGCCCTTGCCGCGCGCTGGTGAGATCGGGCCCCCCACCTATCCATATCCTCTCGGGTAAAGTCGGTTTGGGCGAACAGCTTCTCTGCAGTTAGCCCCATGTTCATGGTGGTCATCATATCCCAATGCTGGTAGGAAGGATCCAGAAAGAGGGTCATGTTGGGTGCTATTATTCCCTTGTCCACCAGCGGCCCCCCCATGGGCACCCGTGTCATGTGCTCATAGCCGCCCACCAGCACGACATCGGCAAAATCCTGGGCGATCTCCATAAAACCGATGTGTATGCCTGCCATGGCCGATCCGCACTGCTGGTCCACAAACTTGGCAGAAATGGTGTTGGGCAGGTTGGCCAAAAATATGGGCGTGCGCCCGCCATATGCCCACTGCTCGCTGACGGCGGTGGCGCAACCCAAGAGGAAATCGTCGACCTCCTCGGGCTGTATCCCTGTCCGCTTGATCACTTCTGGCAACAACTTGGCCAACAGCTCATCCCCTCTCATTTTGCAAAACCAGTCCCTGGCCGGGTCGTTTGGCCTGGAACGGGACTGCGCTGTCCTCAGATATCCGGCAATTACTACTTCTTTCATAAGTCAACCTCCTTATGCAATTTTGGATCTTAGACGTCTGATTTTGGATTTCATTCGAAACTCTCAGGTAGTGGGCTAATTCTGGTAGAACTTTTGTCCAGACTCGGCCATTTTCTTGATCAGCTCAGCCGGCTTGAACCGAACCCCATACTGCTTCTCCAGCTCCACGAGTTTTTGATACACGTTCTTGAGACCCCACTTGTCGGCATAGCGGAGGATACCCCCCCTGTACGGCGGGAACCCTGTCCCGTAGATCATGGCCAGGTCCATATCCTGTGGCCGGTCGCAGATACCCTCCTCCATCATGAGGGCGGCCTCATTGATACCCAGAGCCAGCATCGCATCCACAATCTCCTGCCTGGACATCTCCTTAGGAGCGACACCATTCTCCTTTAGATACCCCTGAATTGCCTCCACGACCTTTTGGTTAGGCACAGGCTGGTCCCCACTGTAATCAAAGTATCCCGCTCCGGTCTTCCTGCCATAGCAACCCGTCTTATAGACCACCTCGGTAAGGGGGTGAACCTTGTAACGTTCACCCAGTCTCCGCTCAAAGGTCTTGTTCACATGGTAGTTGATATCGATTCCGGTGAGATCCGCCAGGGTTGCCGGGCCCATCGGCATGCCGAAATCGACCATGGCCTCCTCGATGTCAGCCCCATTCACCCCATCGGCACTCAGGAAGACGGCCCCTCCAAACAGGCCGCCAAGTTGTCGAGAGACATAGAATCCAGGGCCGTCATTGACCACAATCGGGATCTTTTTGATGGCACGGGCAAACGCGACGCTCGTAGCCAGGGTCTTATCTGAGGTCTTCTCCGCACATATGATCTCAAGGAGCTGCATCCGGTGGGCAGGGTTAAAGAAGTGCAGCCCGATCATGCGGCCCGGGGCCTTCAACACGGATGCCATCTCGGTAATGGGAAGGGCCGATGTATTTGTACCGAATATCACGTCCTGCCTGCAGACGCCCTCAAGCTGCTTCCAGATGTCCTGTTTTATCTTCATATCTTCCAAAACCGCCTCGATCACCAGGTCCACATCCCCCATATCATCGAGCTTGGTGGTGGTGGTAAGGCGGTTTTCCATCATGCCGTCCAGGTCGGCCTGTGTCATCTTCCTCTTCTTTATGGGGTATTCAAAGGTCTTTCGGATAGCGGCAAGCCCCTTTTCAACAGCCTCATCGTTTATGTCCCACAAGACCGCCTCAAAGCCTCCGGTGAGCAACAGGTTGACAATTCCGGACCCCATAACGCCACCGCCCAGCATGGCCACCCTCTTGATCTTGGCCGGCTCTATGTCTTTGATGCGCGGAAGCCTGCCGGCGGCGCGGGTGTTGAGAAATATGCCGATGAGGTTCTGGGCCACATCAGAGACGAGGCACTCGCTAAAAAGCCCCACCTCCCTCTCGATGTCGGCATCGATGTCATAGCCCAGGCCCTTCTCCACTGCCTCGATGGCCTTAAAAGGAGCGATGTAGCCCTTGGCCTTTTCCGCGGTCATGGCCTTGGTAAAACCTATGAGCGCATCTTTCTCTGCGGCGCTTGGAATCCTCAGGTTCATATTCCGGGTCATCCGCATCTTCTGGTTCAGTTTCCCCGAGATGAATCGACGCGCCGCCTTCAAGGCTGCTTCAATGAGCATCCCCTGGGGAACCACCTCATCAACCAATCCTCTCTGGAGGGCCTTTTCTGATTTGATCGGCTTTCCCACGGTGATCATCTCAATGGCGTTGGGCAGCCCGATGAGCCTGGGAAGTCTCTGGGTCCCGCCCGCCCCGGGGATGACGCCTATCTGCACCTCGGGCTGTCCTAGGTTGACGCCCTCTGCCGCGACCCGATAATGGCAGGCCATGGCGGTCTCCAGACCCCCGCCCAGGCAGTTGCCATTGATGGCCGCAACCACGGGCTTTGGCCCGATCTCGAGCCCACTGATAAACCGGGCCGCCGCCAGCGCCCTGGAAAAGACCCCATCCCTGTCCGTGACCTTCGCCTCCTGAAACTTGGTGATATCCGCCCCCGCAATAAAGTTCTTCCCGGTCCCGGTCAGTACAATGGCCTTTACTTTATCATCGGCGTAGGCCTCCTCAATGGCCTCGGCAAAGTCCTGGTTCAACTGCGGTGACATCTGGTTTACCGGCGGGTTGTTGATAGTAAACACAGCCACCCCATTATCAATTTTTACCTTTATGGTCTTGTAGTCCGTCTTCATGGTTCTTAACTCTCCTCTGTAATTTGAGTTCTGATTTAAGTCATGATTCACCGCTTCTCAGCCTGCAACCACCCCGTGCGAAGTTGGCCGTTAATAGTTATTTGTTATTGGTCGCTGGTACAATAATATTTCTTGGCTTTGACAGCTCGAATAACAATTAACGAATAACTATTCCCTCTCTTCTTTTGGCCTCTTCCTGTGCCCGGAGTTCCTTGCGGAGGATCTTCCCCACCGCCGACTTGGGAAGAGAATCTCTAAACTCCACGAGCTTCGGCCTCTTGTATGCAGCCAGCCTATCCTTGCAAAATTCGAATATCTCTTCTTCGCTTAATGATTCCCCTTCCTTTGGAACAACAAAGGCCTTTACCGTCTCTCCCCGGTACTCATCAGGCACCCCAACCGCAGCGGCATCCTGGATCTTGGGATGCTGATAGAGCACCTCGTCGATCTCGCGCGGGTAGATATTATACCCGCCTGCTATAATCATATCCTTCTTCCTATCCACAATAAAGAAGTAATCGTCCTCATCCCGGACGGCTATGTCGCCGGTGTAGAGCCACCCCTCCTTCAACTGCAATGCCGTCTCCTGCGGGTTATTCCAGTATTCTTTCATAACCAAAGGACCCTTTATCATGATCTCCCCAGGTTCTCCCCTTGGCATCTCTTCTTTTCCCTCATCAACGTCCACCAGCTTCACGTCGGTGTCGGGCCAGGGGATACCAATGCTCCCGACCTTCTTAAGTCCGAGAAGCGGATTACTGATCCCCAGCGAGGTCGTTTCACTCATGCCCCAGCCCTCGGTGTAGAAGATCCCCATGCCCGTAACCTGATCGATTAGCTCCACCGGCATGGGGGCAGCACCCGAGTTCAGCATACCCAGTTTCCGATCCAGGTTCAGTTCCTCGGCCTTCGGATGGTTTATGATGGCATTGATCATGGTCGGGACGGACGGGAAAAAGGAGATGTCATTGAAGCCAGCCAGAAGCCCCATGAATTCCTCTATCTCGAACCTGGGCACCAGGATCTGGGTGGCGCAGTTGAAGAGGGCCCAGCTCATGGCCACGATCGTTCCGTAGACATGGAAATAGGGCAACACGGCCAGGACAGATCTCCTCTCAGGGGGAGTCAGTTTTCCGGTGCTCCCTCCCCACAAGGAAATCTGCAATGTCGCGGCTACCAGATTACTGTGGGTCAGGACTGCCCCTTTGGGGATGCCGGTGGTTCCTCCCGTGAACTGGATCAGTGCCGCGTCCTGGGGACTGATCTCCACCTTAGGAAGTCCCTTACCCGACGCGCCTTCCAAGATAAGGCTGAAGTGATACCACCCTTCCTCCAGGTCCAGTTCCGCGGGTGTGCTCTTCTCAAAACCCTTTATATAGTCGGTAATCCTGGTGACAATGACCCTGGGGATCTCCACCTCGTGGCACAGGGGCCTGACATTGGGAAGCACCATGTCAAAGGTGATCAGTGTGGTAATCCCGGTATTCTCAACCACAGGCCTCAATTCCGTAGTCGTGTACATGGGGTTCAGATTCACTGCAATGGCGCCCAGGGACAATACCGCGTGATAGGAAATAACGTATTGCGGGCACGTGGGGAGATGAATGCCTACCCTTTCGCCCTTCCGGACACCCAGGTTTTCCAGGGCATTGGCCATTCGCAGGATCTGCACCCGCAACTCCCAGAAGGTGGTCTCAGTGCCGTAGAAGTTGAGGGCCGGCTTGTCAGGATAGGCATTTACCGAGACCTGCATCAACTGGTGGGCAGGTATCCTGGGGTAGCGGATCGTGGTGGGTACATCATAGTCATAGTGGCGTTGCCAGGGTCTATTATCCATCTATTTTATCTCCTGAATCCCTGAATGTCAAAGAAACCTCAGCCAATGCATGGGGAATTTTTTCTCCCTATGCCTTCTGTGTAGTGTTGCTATACGCTCAATGAAAAATTTAGGGGTCTATCAGAAATCAAACCCTATAATTTTATTGATAATATTGTCAATAAAATAATTTCGATGTTAAGGGCAAAATCTTTGTTGACAAGACCTTTGGCATTGAATAGTATTCATTTCATTCGCTATCTCCTAAGCCCACTCGTCAACCCAAACCTGCGTGCAAAAGTGAAGATCAGTGAGCTTTCAAAAAAGACCGGTGTTCCCAAAGAGACCATCCATTACTATGTTCGTGAAGGACTCATCCCCAGGCCCCGGAAAAAGGCCAAAAACGTGGCGGAATATAACAAGGGCCATATGGAACGAATTCGTCTGATCAAGCAAATCCAGGATCACTTCTTCCTGCCGCTCTCCCTCATCAAAAAGATCGTAAAGCATCACAGCAAGTCACCCGAACTGCAGTCGCTCCTGGAGCTGCGGACCGAGTATTTTAGACCCATTGATCAGCTCCTCGAAAACGAGATTGTGGGGGAGGAGGCCTTCTGCCAGACAACCGGTCTTGGACCCAGATGGCTGGCCAACTTTGAAAAGTGGGGGGTTATCACCGCCGAATTGCGCAATGGTCAGAAGGTCTATTCTCAGGATGATGTCATTATCGGAAAATTGATGGTTGATATGGATCGGGCCGGTTTCGGACCTAAAGACGGTTTTGACCCTGAGTATGTCAGGCGCTATACGGAAAAATTTCGGGAAATAGCCGCGATGGCCCATATGAACTTCCTCCAGACCAGTCTGGACAAGTTCACACCTGAACAAAAGCTGGAACGGGGTATACGGGGCAGAGAGCTCATGAGCGTCTTTTTTTACCATCTCTATCGCAAATTGATCAGGGAGGAAAGCGCACTCTTTGCCAGGCTTGTCGAGGGAGAAGTTGAGGCTCAACCACTTGGCGATATCTGGGAGAAAGGAGGTGAGCACATACGGTAATCTGCTTTACACGTCTCGTATAACAGCTTTATCCACCACCCCACAACTTGAGAGGAGGTAAATATGAAGACTCACAGATTCATCGTTTCAGGGATTCTTGTTTTCTTTTGCCTGTGTCTGTTCGGTTTGCCCCAGGCCATGGCGGTCAATGCCGCATTTGACGTAAACAAGATGGGAGACATGTCCGATTTCGATCCCCAAGACCCAAAGATGGTGCCCACGGGCGATACCATCAAGATCGCGCTGGTAGCCTCTTTTTCTGGACCGGCGGCCACGGTGGGCGAGATATTCTATATCTCGGTCTTGTGGGCGGCCCACGACATCAACAAGCGGGGCGGCATCATGGTGGACGGCAAGAAGAAGCTGGTAGAGGTGATAAAGGCCGACCACCAATCCAAGGTGCCCGTCTGCAAACAGGTCTGTGAAAGGATGATCCTCCAGGAAAAGGTTAACGTGCTCTGGGGGACCAACGGCAGTCATCTGATGAAGGTTATCAACCAGGTGGCCAATCAGTACAAGACCATTGCCCTGTGCGCTGCGGCCCTTTCCGATGAGCTGTATGACGCCCAGAACTTCAGCAGATATTCCTTCATGACCTCTTTTTCCACCGAGCAGATCGGCCGCGGCTTGGCCTATTTCTACGGGCAGATCAGAAAGAAGGAAAAGAAGTTTTATATCCTGTGCCAGGATTACCTCTTCGGCCACTCCATGGCGAACGGGTTCAAGGTAGGTCTCAAGGAATATTATCCTGACGCTGAGATCGTGGGCGAAGACTACCACAAGCTATTCCTGACCGACTTCGCCCCATATCTGACCAAGATCAAGGCCTCAGGGGCCGAGGTCATCTACACCGGCGACTGGATCCCGGATGCGGCAAACCTCCTCAAGCAGTCGCGGCAGATGGGGATTACCCTACCGTTCGCCAACATCTTTCTGGATGAGCCCAATATGCTCCACGAGGTAGGGGTCGAGGGGACCGAGGGGCTGGTCCATTTGAGCCAGTATGGCGTGGAAAACCCCGCTTTCAAGACCCCCGAGCAAATTAAATTCTACAAGGCGTGGAATGACCTCTGGAAGAACAAATGGAAAAAGCCCTTCAACACCATGCTGTACAAACACGGGACGGGAAACATTGGCTCCTACCGGGAGCAGACCTACTGGCTTCTGAGTGTTATCGAGCGGGCAGGAAGCACGGACCCCGAAAAGATCATCAAGGTCTTTGAGGGGGACACCTACCAGTATTCGAACGGGAAAGTGATGAAGATGCGTGCCTGCGACCACAAGGCGGTCCAGGATCTGCACGTGGAGATCTATGTGAAGCCAGCAGAGCAGAAGGGGATGTTTAATATCCCACCCTATTACTGGTACAAGGGCTGCTCCGAACCGGGGCCGTCTTACAAGATACCGGCAGAGAAGGTCTTGCCCAAGGCGGACCCGAAATTGTGTCCCAAATAGGTATGGTTCCATCGCCTTTCGCCTGTGGGCTGTCATCCGTCGTCACTGGATGAGGGGACAAGGCGAACGGACGAAAGATTTAACATTTCATTCCCGCAAGGTCCGCCATCTTTTTTCAAGTGCGGACCTTACGGACTGATCAAACAAGAGAGTGCCTAAGGAGAGCCGTGGCTCCCGAGGGCTTGGGCATATTGCGCTGGGCCAAAACGTGGGTTCTTTAGCTCGCTTTGGCCGCTTTTTTGTCAATAGAAAGGGCCACAGACAGGAGGATACATAACAATGGATGCGACAACGGCAATGTATGTTGCCCAAGGCATTCACGGGATTGCATACGGGATGTTACTTTTTCTGGTGGCATCCGGGCTCACACTGATCTTTGGCATGATGGGGATCCTGAACATCGCCCATGCCGCTTTCTTCATGCTGTCGGCCTATTTCTGCTACCAGGTCCTTGCGTGGACAGGCAACTTCTGGCTCGCCCTGCTCCTGGCCCCGGTCGCTACGGCCATTGTTGGGGTCGTGGTTGAACGATTTCTCTTAAGAAGGCTCCACGCCTTCGGACACATGGGCGAACTGATCCTGACCGTCGGGGTGATGCTGGTCATCATGGACGGTGTCAAGGTCTTTTGGGGGACCCAGAACCTGCCGGTCCGCATCCCACAAGTACTGGAGGGCCTTGTGAACATCGCGGGCATGGATTATCCCATTTATCGGCTTTTCATCATTGGTCTTTCCCTCTTCGTATTGGGTCTGCTGATCATAATCCTCTACAAGACCCGTTTGGGTATGGTGGTGCGTGCAGCCGTCTCTGACTCAGGGATGGTGAACGCCCTCGGGATCAACGTCCCGGCGCTCTTCATGTTTGTCTTCGGGGCCGGCACCTGGCTGGCGGGACTCGCGGGGGTGGCCATCGCTCCTATCCTGACGGTGTTCCCGGGACTGGCGGACCAGATGGGAATGGATGCCTTTATCGTGGTGGTGGTGGGTGGATTCGGGAGCCTGGGAGGCGCCTTCATGGTCTCCATGATATGCGGGCTGCTCTCATCCTACGGCGTTCAGTTCCTGTCTCAGCTCGCGCCGGTCCTCATGTTCCTCTTCATGGCCGTGGTCCTGGCAATTCGGCCCATGGGCTTTTTCGGAGAGAGAGAATGATGAATAAAACGGTTAATGGGGTTTTCTGGGCAGCCGTCCTGGTTTTTGTGGCCATCTACCCGAAGCTTTTTGGCATCTATTTCACCAACATCTTTGTGAACTTTGCCATTTTTGCCCTCTTCGCAGTCTCCTTTAACCTGCTTCTGGGTTTTACGGGTCTTCTCAGCTTCGGTCATGCCATGTATTTCGGCATGGGAGGCTATGCCACGGCCTTAGCCCTCACCCATATCCAGGGCTGCCCCCTGCTTGTGGCACTCCTGATCGGCTTCCTCTCTTCTGTGGTCCTCGCCCTGCTCATATGTCCCATCGTGGTCAGGGTGAGCGGCGCCGCCTTTTCCATGTTGCACCTGGCCTTTGCCCAACTCATGTACGTCCTGGCGCTCAAACTGAGGGGGATCACCGGCGGTGAGGACGGAATAGGGGGGTTTCACATCCCGCCATTCCGCATCCCGGGTATTGTTTCCATCGGCATGACGAACCCGTTAAATTTCTATTATTTCGCCATGATCGTCCTGATGGGGAGCATGTGGATCCTCTGGTTTTTCACCAAGACGCCTTTCGGCCAGATCATGGTGAGTGTCCGGGACAACGCCAAACGGGTCGATTACATGGGGTTCAAGGTGCCGCAGAGCAAGGCGGTCATCTATGCCTTCGCCGGTGGATTTGCCGGGGTGGCGGGGGCCATTTATGCCATGTTCAACGACCTGATTTCTGCAGATGGAGGACTGCACATCATGGTCTCCTTTGCACCCATTCTGATGACCATGGTAGGCGGGGTGGCCAGCTTTTTCGGGCCCATCTTCGGCGCCGGCATTTTCGGGTTGATCGAAGAACTGACCACCCGATACACGGAACGGGTTGAGCTGGTCTCTGGCCTGATTCTCATTGTGGTGATCCTGTTTTTCCCTATGGGCTTAATGGGGCTCGTAAGGTTTATCAAGGAAAAATGGTTCATCAAGCGGTGAGGGAGAGGAGTCACGGAGGACGATTCATGAATATCCTGGAGACGAAGAGTCTATATCATGATTTTAAGGGGTTGAAGGTCCTGTTTGACGTCAATCTCCAAGTCAAGGAAGGAGAGCGGCACGCCATTATCGGGCCGAACGGGGCCGGGAAAACAACCCTCTTCAATGTCATCAGCGGGACGTACACCCCGGGCAGCGGTGCGGTCTATTTCAAGGGAGAGGAAGTCACCGGGTTCAAGCCTCACGAAATGGTGCGCCTGGGCATGGGCCGTTCTTTTCAGATTACCAGCACCTTTTCAAGACTCACGGCCTTCCAGAACATTCGGATGGGAGTCCTTTCCCGAAGGGGCATTCGCTTCAACCTCTTCCGCAGGGTCGACAATATGAGGGAGGTTACCAGGGAAACCGAAGAAAGACTCAAACGGATCAACCTTCACAATGAGCGGAACTTCCCGGCCGGTGTTTTGTCCTACGGAAAACACCGCTCCCTGGAGATCAGCATGGCCCTGGCGACAGACCCGGATCTGGTTATGCTTGATGAGCCAACGGCCGGTATGTCCAAAGATGAGACCCATTACGCGGTCGATCTCATCCGGAGACTCACCGAGGGTAAGACTGTGGTAATCATCGAGCACGACATGGACGTGGTCTTCTCCCTGGCGGACCGCATTACCGTGCTCCACCTCGGAACAATCCTGGCAAGCGGGCCCCCAGCTGAGATCCGAGAAAAACAGACGGTCAAGGATGCCTATCTGGGAGAAATGGAGGAATAGGGAATGCTTCTCGCCGTGAAGGATCTCAATACCTTCTACGGTGAAAGCCATGTCTTACAGAATATGGCCTTATCCGTAGACAAAGGCGAACTGGTGGCCCTTCTGGGTCGAAACGGCATGGGAAAGAGCACGACCATGAAAAGCATCATGGGCCTGGTCAAACCAAAGTCGGGAACAGTCGTCTATAAAGGCGTCGAGATCACGGGGTACCCCCCGTATAAGGTGGCCAGGGCCGGAATTGGTTATGTCCCTGAGGAGAGACGAATCTTTCCCAACTTGTCTGTGCTGGAAAACCTCGCTATGGGCATCAAAGGAGGAAAGATAGATAAGAGAAATCCAGAGGCATGGACAGTGGAGAAGATTTTCGATCAGTTTCCGGCCCTCAGGGCCCGGCATAGCCAAAAGGGTTCACACCTCTCCGGCGGCGAGCAGCAGATGTTGGCCATTAGCCGATCCCTCATGGGAAATCCCGAGCTCATCATGGTAGATGAACCGACTGAAGGCCTCGCCCCTATCGTGGTCAGGGAGGTCCGGGATATGCTTCAAGATATCCATAGGACTGGGGTCGCCATCCTCGTTGTGGAACATAACCTCAAGGTGGCCATGTCCCTGGCCGAACGTATCTATCTGATGGGGAAGGCCTTTCTGGCCTTTACCGGAACCGTTCAAGAGCTTGATGCCCAACCGGAGATCCGTGCCAAGTATTTGGAGATGTAAAGAGCGGGGGATTGGAGATCTGGAGTATCAGAGTAATGGAGTGAGGGCTTCACAGCAGGAGACCAAAAGGTCGTTACCTGATCAGTTAGAGAGTTGAAAAGGAGGGGTAATCAATGGAGAGGGTTCAGATCAGCACATTGGAGGATGTCGAGAAATTTGAAAAGGTCCCCATTGAAAAGAGGCTCAAAGCCTTTAATACCTATGACCTGATCAGGCAGGGGGCCGGCATCAATCCAGACTCCCTTGCTATCAGCTTTTTCCTCACCGGCGACGATTATGAAGACCCCAGGCAGGTGACGTACAGGGAATTTCTCTCCCGCGTAACACAGACGGCCAATCTCTTTCACGACCTTGGCATCGGCTATCAGGACGTGGTCTCATATCTCCTCCCAAACCTTCCTGAGACCCACTATGTCCTCTGGGGAGGGGAGGCGGCAGGCATCGTCAACCCTATCAATCCTATGCTGGAACCTTCCACCATTGCAGAGATCTGCAAGGCCGCCGGCACAAAGATCCTGGTGGCACCGGGGGAGTTGGAAGGATTTGATATCTGGCAAAAGGTATCGGCTATCAGAAAGGAGCTCCCCCACCTCAAGGCGATCATCCGCGTCATGGGTCCCGGTGATGAAAAAGACGGGGTTTATGGCTACGATGAGATCATCAATAACTACGGCGGCAATAAGCTGGATTCCGGCCGCGTAATAGATCCCGGGGATTTGGCCTCCATGTATCACACAGGTGGGACCACCGGGACCCCCAAACTTGCCCCCCACACCCACTTCAACGAGGCGGCCATGGCCCTGATGACCGCCTCGGCTGCCGACCTCAAGACCGGTGAGACCACCATGTGCGGTCTACCCCTGTTTCACGTAAACGGGACCACTGTGACCGGTTCGGTCCCCTTCTCTATGGGGGCTCATGTGGTTCTCCTCTCTCCCACGGGCTATCGGAATCCCAGGGTCATGCAGAACTTCTACAAGATCGTTGAACATTACCGGGCAGTGACCTTCTCATCAGTCCCTACCGTCTTATCCGTACTGCTGGATATCCCGAAAGGGGACTCAGATATCTCATCCCTTCGCTATCTGGGATGCGGGGCCGCCCCCCTTTCGGTTGAGCTTTTCAGGCGGTTTGAGGCCCATAGCGGCATGAAGATCCTGGAAGGCTACGGGCTTACTGAGGGGACCTGCGTCTCTTCGCTCAACCCATTCCACGGTGAGCAGCGGGTAGGCTCCATCGGCCTGAGGCTACCATACCAGGAGATGAAGGCCTTCATTGTGGACGAGGAGGGCCGGTTCGTAAGGGAGGCCGAGACTGACGAGATCGGCTCAGTTTGCATAAAGGGGCCCAATGTCTTTAACGGCTATCTGGACGAGGCCCAGAACCGCGGGATTTGGCCAAAGCCAGGATGGTTCAATACAGGGGACCTGGGACGACAGGACCCTGCAGGGTATTTCTGGCTCACTGGGCGCAAAAAAGAACTCATCATCCGGGGAGGCCACAATATAGACCCGGCAGCCATTGAGGAGCCACTATATCGGCTTGAAGGAGTAAAGGTTGCAGCCGCGGTCGGCAGGCCTGATCCCCACGCAGGAGAGATCCCCGTAGCCTATGTACAACTCCAGGAGGGGGCTGTCCTTACTGAGGAACAAATCCTGGAATACCTGAGAAAGGAGGTGGGCGAACGGGCCGCAGTACCCAAACAGGTCTTTATCCTGGATCAAATGCCCCTTACCCCTGTGGGCAAGATATTTAAGCCGGCCCTCCGCTGGGAGGCAATCAGGCAGGTCTACCTGAAAGAGCTGGAGGCCCTGGGGGATATGGTTGATTCAGTGGATGTGAAGGTAGGAGAGCATAAGGCCCACGGCTCACTGGCCAGGATCACCGTCAAACTTGTTTCAGAGGTCTCCACCAAAGAACTCAAAGACAAGGTAGACGAAATCCTTACCCGTTATACGATCAAATACGGAATAGAAATAATTTGACGAAAACTACTCGATACTGGATAGTGATGTATTGTTGTTCGTTGCTCGTTGCTCTTTACTGGATACTGGATGAAAAGGACAGGCCTCGCGGGAGTTAGGGTCCATAAACAAAGGAGTGAACGTTATGAAAATTCCATTGACTCCTATCCGTTTCCTGGAGCGGACCGTAAAGATCTACGGAAAGAAGACAGGGGTTGTTTGCGGCAATCACCGTTTTACTTATTGGGAGTACGGTGAACGGGTAAACAGACTCTCAAGCGGGCTCCTCAAGCTGGGCGTTCAAAAAGGGGATCGAATCTCTTACCTGGGCTATAACTGCCACAGACTGCTGGAGGCCTTCTACGGTATTCCACAAATAGGCGCTATCCTTCTTCCCCTAAACATCCGGTTGGTCCCTAATGACTTCAAATACATTATCAACGACTCTACGCCAAGGGTCCTGTTCCTGGACAGGGATTTTATTACGCAGATCGATACCATTCGAGACCAGATACCATCAATAGAGCGTTACATCCTCCTGGAGGAGTGGGGAGACGCCCCGGGGTGGATCACCGGCAATTATGAGGACCTCATCGCCGACACTTCGCCAGAACCGCCGTTCCCGTTGGGCAAGTATCCCTTTGAAGAAGATGACACCGCGGAGATCTTTTACACAAGTGGGACCACCGGAAAACCCAAAGGCGTTATGCTCACTCACCGCAACCTCTACCTTCATGCCCTGGTGACCCTTGCAGTCTCTCCAATGGACGAAACCGACATCCAGGTTCACTTGATCCCCCTTTTCCATGTCAACGGTTGGGGCACCCCCCATTACCTCACCGCAACAGGTGGGGCACACATCATGGTCCAGAAGTTTGATCCGACTAAGACCATGGAGATCATTCAAAGAGAAAAGGTCACGCGCTTTTACATCATTCCCACCATGGTCAATGCCATACTGGCCCTCCCCAATCTGACGGACTATGACGTCACCAGTGTCAGAAGGGTTCTTGTAGGCGGTGCACCGCCACCCACCGGCATGATAGCGCGGGTTGAAAATACATTTGGATGCCTCGCTTCCACTGCCTTCGGGATGACCGAGACATGTCCCCTGATCGCGTGGCCTGAACTGGGTCCCTATCTGGATAAGGAGACCCGTGAGTTCAGGGCAAGGCGCACCTGGGGGTTTCCTATGCTAGGCGTGGAATTCCGGGTCGTGAATCCTGATGGAAACGGCCTTCCCTGGGACGGCGAGAAAGTAGGCGAACTCCTGGTCCGCGGAGACATGGTCATGAAGGGATATTACAAGAGCCCGGAAGAGACTGCCAATACCCTGGCTGGCGGCTGGTACCACACAGGGGATCTCTGCGCAATAGGACCGGATGGTTCTCTATTTGTGAAGGATCGAAAAAAGGACATTATCATCAGCGGCGGTGAGAACATCTCTTCCCTTGAAGTGGAAGCAGTGCTCTATTCCCATCCTGAGATTGTCGAATGTGCCGTAATAGCCAGCCCCGATGAGAAATGGGGTGAGGTCCCCATAGCCTTTGTGGTCCTGAAACAAGGTTCAGGGATTAGCCCTCAGGAGATTATGGATTTCGCTAGGTCTCAGATGGCCCGTTTCAAGGCCCCCAAAGAGGTGAAGATAATTGATGAGTTTCCTAGGGGAGGGACAGGAAAGATCCTTAAATCAGCGCTTCGCGACTGGGTCCGGTCTTCGTCATAAACCGTGCCCGTTCAAAAGACGGGAGGCCCTGAAAACCTATCTTGGCCTCCACACTCAGGGTTGGCGACCTAAAGGCGGGGTACGGCAGCTCATTCATAGAAGGAAAGATGTTAATGAAACTCAAAGACAAGGTTGCAGTCATAACAGGCGCGAGCAAGGGCATCGGAAAGGGGATTGCCCTGCGTTATTCGCAGGAAGGGGCCATAGTGGTACTTGCTAGCCGTTCCATGGATCTCCTGTCAGCCATCACCGAGGAAATAAGGAATAAAGGCGGCCGGGCCACGGCCTTGCCCATAGACGTAAGAAAACACGAGAGCGTTCAAGAGGTCGTGGACAGAACTGTTGAGGATTATGGCAGACTGGATGTTATGGTAAACAACGCCGGGATCTCAATGGCCCACCCTTCTGAGGACCTTTCAGTCGAAGATTGGATGGCTGCCCTTGAGACAGACCTCTTTGGTGTATTTTACGGCTGTCAGTCAGCGGGAAGGCAGATGATAGGGCAAGGCAGCGGCTGCATCATCAATATCACCTCGGCTTACGGTATTGTAGCAGCACCAATGCGGGCCGCATACTGTGCCAGTAAGGCAGCCGCGAATATGTTAACAAAGGTCCTGGCCATTGAATGGGCCAGCAGGAACATCCGCGTGAACGCCATAGCCCCTGGTTATGTTCGTACAGAACTCGTCCAAGGTGTAATCGACAAGGGGATGCTTCCGTTGGGCGCCATTGAGAAGCGTACCCCCCAGGGGCGTATGGGAGAGGTGGAAGAGGTATTGGGCGCTGCTGTATTCCTGGCCAGCGACGAGGCCTCTTTCGTGACAGGCTCCATCCTGACCATAGACGGCGGCTGGACTGCTTACGGATACCTGTAGGATTTTGTGTAAGGCTATTCTGGCACCACGGTCTAATCCTTGCGGCTACGGCTGTCGCAGAACTCGCTCCTGCCCGGATAAGAGATGGCCAAAGAGCTGAACCTCTAGAAGGCTTAGTGCATCACCCGCCTTACGGTCCTATACAATTCATCCATGGTAAAGGGCTTGGCCATAGCCCCGCGGAAACCGTATTGGCCGTACCGGGTCAGGACCGGGTCAGATGAATAGCCGGTTGTGATTATCGCCCTCAGAGCAGGGTCAATTTGGAGGAGTATTTCGATCGCTTCCAGCCCCCCCATCCCGGATTTGTTCGTGAGATCCAGGATAATAGACCTATAGTAATCCAGGTCTGGGCCGGGGATTTCGATATTCGGATTTCGTATTTACTGTTTCTTATTACTGCCTGACCGGCAGAGCCTATTAGGTTCGCACTAGCAGAGCCAATGGTTTAATGTGACTGAATTAGAACTGACGC
Source organism: uncultured Desulfobacteraceae bacterium (assembly GCA_964452575.1). Taxonomy (GTDB): domain Bacteria; phylum Desulfobacterota; class DSM-4660; order Desulfatiglandales; family Desulfatiglandaceae; genus CAYVMN01. Next base: position 23,580 of record CAYVMN010000040.1, read on the forward strand.
ACCCCCGGAGGAGATGGATGAAAGGGAAAAAGATAGGTCAGAGCGACGATCAGGTGAGAATCGTAAGGGCGACCTCCACCTTTGACTGCGGTGGCAGATGTCCCATCAGGCTCCACGTAAAGGGCAATCGGATCATCCGGGTTGAGGGGGATGACATAGAAGAACCCCATCAGCTGAGGACCTGCCTCAGGTGCCGGGCCTACCGCCAGATGGTCCATCATCCTGACAGGCTTATGTATCCCCGGAGGAGGATCGGCGAAAAAGGAGAAGGCAGGTTTGAGCGGATCTCCTGGGACGATGCCCTGGGTATCCTCGCCGACGAGTTGAACAGGGTGAAGAAGACCCACGGAAACAGGGGGATCTTCCTGGCCACCGGTGCCGGGTACCTGGGAAGCCTCCATAACGGGGGGCTTGCAGCGGCCCGATTGCTGGCCCAGTTTGGCGGGTTTGTGACCCATTACGGCAACATCTCTTCCGAAGGGGCGGTCTGGGCATCCCTTACCCAATACGGTTCGGTGATGGTCGGCCACAGCCGTGAGGACCTGTTGAATTCAAAGATGATCATCCTGTGGGGATGGGACCCTGCCCGCATGATATCCGGAACCAATACCATCTACCACCTGATAAGGGCCAAGGAAAGAGGTGCAAGGGTAGTAGCAGTCGACCCTCGCTACCACGACACCGCCGCCACGCTGGCCCATGAATGGATCCCCATAAGACCTGGAACGGACACGGCAGTCATGGTGGCCATGGCCAATGTGATGATAAGAGAAGGGCTTCACGATCAGGCCTTTCTGGACAAATATACTATCGGGTTCGACAGGTTCAGGGAATATGTCCTTGGCCTGGAGGACGGCGCGGAAAAGACGCCGGCCTGGGCTGCAGGGATTTCAGGGGTGGATGCTGCCACCATCGAGCGCCTGGCCCGGGAATATGCCACCACCAGGCCTGCCGCCTTGATGGATTGCCAGGGGCCGGCCAGGAGTGCCATGGGGGAGCAGTTCAACCGGTGCGCTGCCACCCTGTGCGCCATGACCGGCAACGTGGGTCGGCCAGGAGGGAGCGCGGCCGGCGGCCTCATGGGCATACCGATCGGCCACCTCTTCCGCATGCCGGCAATTCCACCGGGCAAGAACCCCTTTGAACTGGACGGTCCCCAGGTAAAAGGTACACTCGATATCAGGCTCCGGGTGATCAAGCGGGTGCACATCAATAAGATCTTTGATGCCATACTGCAGGGAACCGAAGGGGGATATCCTTCCGACATAAGAATGATGTGGTCGATTGCCAACAACTTTCTGAACCAGACCGGAAACAGCAATAAGGCTGCCAGGGCCTTGAAAAGACTCCCGTTCCTGGCGGTAAACGAACTGTTTATGACCCCCCAGGCCAGGTATGCCGATCTTCTCCTACCTGTGACAAGCACGGCGGAGCGGAGCGACCTCACACGGCCGTGGCCCTCAGGCCCGTATTTTACATTTGTCAACCGTGCCATAGAACCTCTAGGGGAATGCAAATCCGACCTGGAGATCGTGACAGAGCTCGCCGGACGTATGGGCTTTAAGGACTTCAATCCTTACTCCGAGGATGAATGGCTCAGCACCTTTGTTAAGAAAAGTCCGGACATGGCCCGGCACATCAAAGACTATGACGAATTCAAGCGGAAGGGGATCCACCGTGTGAAACTCCCGGAGCCCATCGTGGCCTTCAAAGATCAGATCGAGGATATTGAAAATAATCCCTTTCCAACACCCTCCGGCAAGATCGAGATCTATTCCCAGCGGGTGGCTGACCTCAAAAACCCCCTCTGCCCCCCTATCCCCAAATACCTGTCCACCCCTGAGG
>CAYVMN010000041.1:0-25351 GCA_964452575.1 uncultured Desulfobacteraceae bacterium
ATATAATCGTAATCGTCTTTCAGTTCCCTCTTCATCGGGACCAGCAGTGAAACTGCACAAAGAGGAACTAGGAGGGATAGTCTACTGGTCTTTCAGTTCCCTCTTCATCGGGACCAGCAGTGAAACTTAGTACGCGATACTGGAATCAATATAATCGTAATCGTCTTTCAGTTCCCTCTTCATCGGGACCAGCAGTGAAACTGGATAAATTTTATGGCGATAATGGCACAAATTACAACTTTCAGTTCCCTCTTCATCGGGACCAGCAGTGAAACTCCCATAAAACTAGTGAAGGAAATAGACCAATGTTCACTTTCAGTTCCCTCTTCATCGGGACCAGCAGTGAAACCTATGGCCAATGGCCCAAAAATACACGGGAAAAAGTGGCCTGCGATAGCAAATTTTTCGAAACATCAATTTTTGCAGGAATGACCGGGGGGTTTGCGAACTTACCAGATATCGCGGCAGTAATTCTGGTACTCGCAGTCCAGGCACTTGCCCCTCTGAGCCGGAGGGGCAGGGAACCGCTCTTCCCGAATCATCTCCTTGATCTTGTCCAGCGTTGCCACGCATTCCTCCCTCAATTCTTCAGTCAGATCAAAGACAACCGCGTCTTTTTGAGGGATCAGATACACAAACCCCTTCCTCGCCGGTTTGGCAGAGTACTCCTCCAGCAATAGTCCATAACCGCCGAGCTGGTACACATGGTTTTGGTAAGGCTGTCCCCTGGTGTACTTAAAATCAACCGGAAAAAGCTCGTCGTCGGTCTCTATCAAGAGATCCAGTTTACCCGTAAGGCCGTGCTTGCGGGAGGCCAGCCATGGATTGAAGACCCGTTTACCCTCCCTTAGACCATACTTCTTGAGCTTCCGCCGCGCTTCCAATACTTCTATCTCTTCCTGAGCCACCTTGCCTTTTTCCATCTTATAGGTGACGCTGTGATCCACAGGTAGTACGTACTGGAAGTACACCACCCGAGGGCAGTAGACATACTGCTTTAGGTCACTTACTCTCAGTTGAATTCCAGAGGTCTCGCCCATTGATCCCCATCTCAGCGACCGTCCACCCGGACCGCGGACACCCGGTTTCGGTGGAATTGCCACAAAACCCCCTTTTACTCCTTATTTTGTTCTTCGTCCTGAGAGATGAATTCCTTATACTGCCGGAAGTCCTTTTCGCAGACCGGCTGGATCAGTATCTTGCCGTTATTTTTTCCGAGACTGTCTCGAAGCCTGATGGCCAGCTCCTCGCGTTTGTTTTTCGAGAGATACCCAATAAATCCGCTGAATTGCGTCCTCTCCAGCCCGAAGTCCTTGCAGGCTTTTGCAGCGCTGTTGCGGATGGGATCTTTCTCGATGTCATAGAACACATAGGTCAGCGTCTCTCCGGGTCTGCCTATCAGGTCAAGGGCGTTTATGCCCGTCTTGATCATTTCCTCCTTTTTTACAATCTTGGCCATATCTAAATCCCAGGGTCCGCGGAGTTCGCAAAGTGCTCATTGCGAGCCCACTGGTGAAAAATCACCATTTAAAAGAAAAAGGGTGGTAGCTGCCTTCCCCGCGGAGAAACGAGGCGAGGGCCCTCGCCTGGATCTGGATGATGGAGCGAATCTGATATCTCTTTTTTCGGTAGGTCTCGCGAGACTCCATTCGCTCTAAGATCTTCTGACTGATATCTTTGCGGGTTGTCGCGTCCAGAAGACCCCCTTCCATCCCTATGGTTTCCCCCAGGTTGATGTGGGAGATCACGGTTCGGTCCACGACAGGCTGTCTGAATTCCTCAACCAGGTCCAGGACCAAAGACGGCTTACCAGGTCTGTCCACATGCAAGAATCCGGCGAACGGCTCAAGGCCTGCAGAAATGACAGCCCCCCATACCTGGCTATAAAGGATTCCGTAGCCATAGTTCAGCATGGAGTTGACCCTGTCTGTTGCGCCTCGATGGACCCTCCCAAAGAACTCGACTTTACCTTTTACGATTTCCTGGACGCCCTCCCAGTAAATGCGACCGGAGACCCCTTCAATTCCCAAAAGTTCATTTCGTACCTCAGAGATGGAAGCGCCTTCAACAGCTGCGGCCTTCTTTGCGTGGTCTTGGAGTAACTGAGCCTTTTCCTCCAGGGTCGTATGGGAATCGGGGCGTGCCTTTTTCAGGTACTTGCCGAAATAGAGCAGGAGCTTTCTCTGGTTTTTCAGTTTCCCGGTCACCACCAATCTACTGAAATGCATGCCTCTTTCGTCCTCCAGGGCCCGTATCTGCTCCCGGCGGGCGTGAATGGTCGCCGTTAGCATAGGGGATACAAGCTTGGCGTACGGCCTTCCTGTACCCTGCAGGAAATTGATCTGGATGCCCCTCTGGCAAAGCTCGAGGATCAGATCGGAGGACAGTGTAATCCCGCGAGATGCAATAGTCACTTCGCTGAGCCGGAAGAACGGAAACTCATAGAGGAGATCTTTTCCTTTTTTCACGATGAGCCTGTCGCTCTTCTTGCTCATGAAGAGCCCGAAGCCCGAAAGGATAAGCTGGGCCGCGTCCCCGGAACGGGCCAGGACGATCTCGTCACTGACGCGATATTCATCGTCGAAATCCCGGTCCACCACAATGGGCAGAATCTTCGGCTCCCCTGTAAAAAGATCATACTGGGCCGGAGGAAGGGGGAGGGCCACATCCTCACGAATCGGCACCACCTTCCTGGCTCTTCCATCAGCTGTCTGAGTTTCCATCACGGTTCACCTCCCTGAGATCGATTCTTCAGATTGCGCTTCCTCTATGACTGCCGAGCGGTTTACTGCTTGTCGAAACACATCGGTCAACTCGCTTCCAGCAAAGCACGAACGGGACTGCCTACTGCTTGCTGCCTACTTTCATTTCATACCATCCCTGTCCGAAGGCCGTGGCCTTGCCCACATGGATAAACTCCCCCAATTTCAGCAAAGGCATGAACGGCCCGATATCTCCCTCAAATGAAACCTCTCCCACGTAACCCTTCAACACATGTTTCATTCCCTGGCGGCCGGAATACCTGCTCTCCTCCACCCATCGCAGATCGTCCTTTACCGTCCGCACTGTCTCTGCCTTTCTGCCCAGTTCGTTGAACTCCATTTCGAGGGAGTTGCCGCAATAAAAATAGGAAAGGGCATTGACCCTGTCCCTTAGCCGTTTCACCAACGGGCCGAACTCCGGCTTGACCCATCGCCCTTTTTCCTTGAGCAGCACCGGTGTGAGAAATTCAATCGAGACCCTGTTTACGGATTTATCCGCATCGGTTGAGAATTGCGAAGGACTAAGCGATGCATCGGGCGGGCGCACCATCCGGCTTCCATGGTCATAGATCTCCTGCCAGGAATGGTCCTGCTTCATCGCATTCAATCTTTTCAATCTATATTTTCCGCGCTGAACACCGATACCCTGCCGCCCCAGTTCTTCAAAGGTCACAATGAAGTAGGGAAGGAGGTCTTGGGCCCTGCCTACGGCGACAAGGTCAAACTCCAGAATATCCCCTGCAACATAAACATCGCCACCGTTCAAGGGAGGCTTGATTACAAAAGGCCTTGGAATGTCCCTGTTCAGCCTCAACCTCTCCGCATCCGGGGGAACCACCGGGTTGAAAACAGCAGAATAGGGGCAGTTTTCCCAAAGAAGGCAGGAAGGGCACGGCGCCTTGAGGTCGTGACAGACCAGGCGGCGAAACACCGTGCCGAAGGCCCCCCTGAGAGTAATCCCCTTGTTGAATCGCGTCAGTTCGATCCTCTCCTGCGCCTCAAGGCTCAGACGATAGAGGGAAAAATTGAAACCATTCAGATTCTTCATCTTCGCGTCATTCCCTTCTTCTTCCCAAGCCTTATCTTTGATCGGCGATTGCCTTTGAGGTCGAAGACCTCTTCCCCCTTCCGTATCGGGGCGGTCTCCCTGTACTTGAATCTACGGACGAGGTATCTGAAAACCGAGAACAGGGAAAGGACCTCAAAGCCCTGGATCAAATTTTCTCCCCGTCTCCGGCAGAACTGCGGGAAGATCAGATCCTTTTCCATCCCGTCCACAACAAAGGAATGGGCCTTCAGGAAGTCCACACTAATGATCTCAAAGCGGGTTCCTGTGTCAATCGTCACGGCCTGTAACCTCTTGGGAGCTGGAAACTGCTTCTTGTAACGGGTCCACAGGTAATCTACGATGAACTCCCTGGGATCAATGACAAAACCGGTCAGGTACCTCTTCCCGTTCCTGTGAACATCTATCTCCAGGCTCCCATACTCAATCTCGAATTTCTCTTTGGCCTCCAGAAATCGATCCTTCCCATACCAGGCCATATCGTAGAATTCCGCCACCGAAATCTCAATCTGCTCTTTTTCTATGACTGCATACACGTTACAAACCTTTCCTCACGTCAAGTCATTATTTACTTCTTTAGCAGCGTCCTCGATTTCACTAATTGCCTTGCTCCCCCCTTTTCCTCCTGTCAAGTTCCTCTGCCACAATTCATTCAGCAGCAGAGCCGCCCCATCGAAAGCAATAAGGTGACGGCCGCATTCGAACACGGGCATACGCCAGTCCACATCCTTTTCCACGGTTTTCGGGACCACAACGAATATGTGGGGCCGGAAGGTCATGAGATGAGAGACCGACGTTTTGTGCCCCTCCTGCATAAAGCACAAATCCGGATGATCAGAGGTCACCCGGAACACTCCGCAGTCTTCATCCTCAAATGCCGGCATGACCCACACTCTTTTGTAGCGGCCGTACCCCTTTACGGTGAGCATGCCGAGGCCGCCATTAGGATGAGGGATCTTTTCGTTGAATCGAAGACCTTCTGCGCGCCTGAGGAGCGTCGTCATATCCACACTGTACTTGGCCTTGCCCCACTCTATTCCGCGGCGCTCTTTTTCCGCGAAATCGCACACCATCTCGGAAGGCAGGGATGTCCTGAAGGTGTTCAAATCCTCATAGACCTTCATCCATTGATAGTGCTTGATGCCCTTTTGAGCCTTCTCGAATTGGCCCAGAACACCTTCACAAACCCTTTCCATGCCCAGCAGGCCAGCATAAGATCGAACGATGTCTTCAAGGGTATTTTGAACTCCGGCGACAAGCTTGGGGCCAGCAGCCGGGTCCTCCGCTACTCGATCGACGATGCTGCGGGCGAGGGCACATATCGTGATCAGGCCACCCCTGGTTGCGGCGAACCACGGACGTGCAGCCAAAGAAGGATACCAGTCATACACATATTCTTCAAATTCACCCCGATCCACCCAAGGCGGAAGCTTTGTGATACTGGCCTTGACATTTTGAGGACAGAGGACATAAGAAGTGCCGGGTTGGTGCCTCCCGACCCGGCCAAAGCGTTGCATAAAGGAGGCGGCCTCTGATGCCTCGAAAACCAGATAGTCGCATTTGAAGTCGATGCCCACTTCAATGGCGGCCGTACCGATGGCAAGGATTTTTCCTACCTCTCGCCGCCTTATCTCCCTGCTTGAGAGTCCCCTGATAATCAGGAGCTCATTCCTGTCAAATCCTTCCTCCGCGAGCCTGTCCTCGAGCCGAATGGCGTTGACAACTGAATTCAGAACTACTACTGCCGGGACATAGTCCTCATCCCTGTGCTCCTCCCTCAGCCGGTAGAAAGTTTCTTGGAGACCCAGGAGGAGCCCCACCGCAGTCTCAACCACATCCGGACCTGCGAGGACGGGGCGGATCTCCACCTCATGGGTGGCTGTACGCTCTCCTGTTGCCGGGTGGGAGATCGATACATTCTGATCGACTGCAAAGGGTTCAATCACCCGGCCCAGGAATTCCCTGACATCCGGGGCCGGCGTCGCCGATAGCAGCACCACCCGCTCGAACATTCCCATGCTGCGGGCCAGATGGATCATGAAGAGAGCGTGAGCGAATTCCACGCCCTGGTAGAGATGGAACTCGTCAATAATCAAGTTCTTGTAAGCCTGGAGGGCTGCCAAGGGTTCGGCCCGGTATCGAAGGGCGAAGATGAGGAACAGGATATCCGGGTTTGTGAGGATCAGCTTGACGGGTTTGTCCGCCGCCAACAGGTATTTCAGAGCCGCCCACTTGCCGCCCAGATGCAGTCTCTTGTCCCACTCGGCAAGCGCAGCCGCGTCAATATGCACCAGGACCACATCAGCCCGGGCAAATACTTCCTTCGGTGTTTCCGGTGCAAGAACACACGCCTTGAGCCCCTCCATTTCTGCAATGCGCCCAATACTCGTTACCTGGTCCCGGATCAACTCATTGGTCGGGTATACGAGGATAGCCCGTTGCCTGAGCTTCAGCAGAGGCATCACCGCCCCAATGGTCTTGCCAGTCCCGGTCTTGGTCACCAGAAGAAACGTCTTGTGCCTGTCCCACTCATCCAGCATCACGGCCTGATGCGGATAAAGGTCAAGCCGGGTTTCAGGATGGTTGAAGAGAGAAAGCTTTTGCTTCTGAACAAGCATTAATCACACCTGCACAGCCCCAATCCCCATCATTTTGTCCCAACTATTCAGATGGTTCACAAAACAGAAATGTTCACTCTGCCACCTCCCAGGCTTTTCTGACCCCCAAGCACCTGAATATTATTCAAGGCAGGCACGAGAATCTCATTTAGTAGGAACAGTTGCCTTTTCGTGTTATCAGGTTCGATCCACTGCCTGAGCCAAATATCCAGTTCAACCCCACCAATTACACGACATTGGCCGAACGGAGTGTCTTGCCGCTCCTTGAAAATCAGGAGGTCTCCCTGGAATAGCGACCCCGGTTTCACCTGCTCCCCCGTGACAATGGCTCCTGGTGCGGCTGTTTGAGACTTGCGGTCAATGCGAATGCGAGTTTGGTCAATTCGCCATTCGCCAGGCATCGGGAAAAAATTTGGAATTCGCAGATAACCTTCCAAACCCGTGGCACCAAAGAAGTAGGATGGAGGGCATAACCCATTACTGGAAACTTGAATTCTGTCCTCCTCGATTTTTATCTCTGAGTGCTCAGCGCGATATCCTTGGCTGAATAGATCTTTTTCAGCTTTAGAGGGACGAGGAGCCGGAATCGAGGGCTTCAACAGATCAGCCTGTTTACCTCTTAGGCCCAGGCTTTCCGAAAGGGCATCCTTTTTCTGGACAAGGAGCATTTCTACTTGTTGTCGAAAGGCACCCTTGAAAGACGAGGCCGGAATAACCGGCTGGCCGTCTGCACTGAAGACCGGTTGTTTTTTTTCAGTCAGAGGAGAGGGAGTCCCCCCAATGTGGAGAAATGACCCCTCGGCGACCTCGATCTTGATTTGTAAGGTGAACACAGTTCGACTACCCAATTGTTTGGTGTTTGGTAAGGTGGTCAAGGCTTTGATGGCTTCCATTTCATCACCTCCACGATTTGTGTCAACGATTCCAGTTTGCGGACAAAGAAAGCAATCTCGAGTTGGCTCACACGTTGCTCATAGAGTTCCTTTACTACCTCCAAGAGTGCCGCCAAGGCTTTGCGCCGATGGTTTTTCTGTTCCTTCTGAATTTTGTAAAGGAAGAATTGCTCTGCTATCGGACGACCATGCCCCTCGATAACTCTTCCAAAATCTTCCATATTTGGCAAATTCGTCTTTAGAGGGCCAAACGTGTCAAGCTTATCGGCTAGGTTCCGGACCAGTGTCGGGCTTTCATTGATGTGAACTTTAAGACTGATCAGCAGCGTCTTAGCTTCTTCCAAATCTTTCTTTCGCCTGTTATCTTTCTCGTCGCTGATGCGCGACATTAGGATTCCCTCTGCCGATTCTAAAATAGATGCAGCCTCTCTCCGGTCATTTCTGCATAGGGCCTGCCGAAAATCGAACCACTTTGCTTTATTCATGAGTTCGTATGGCATCCATAAAATGCGCCTATCGTTCAGCACCCTGCGCATGGCTATTTCTATCGGATTAGGGGTCATAGGCGTAGTCCTCCCCAATCAAGAAATCCGGTCCAGTCAAAATGGACCCGGCGAAAAGTGCTCGTTCATATCGCCCGCCGATTAGGTATGAGTCTGGTCGAAACAAAAAGCCGTAACGTGGACGGATTATATCCTGTGGGACCTTGATCCCAAAAGCTGAAGCATCTGTCTCCCGAAAGTGCCCACGTAAATACCCTGTGCGCCGTGACGGCGTGACTTCTTTCACGTATTCCAATAAACATTGGCCAAACCCTTTTGACCGCATAGCCCCCAATGTAATGTACCAGGGACCTCCAACCGGGGTGAAAACGGCCTTCGCTTCCGAAGTGTTGGCGACATAAACCTCTCCTTGGATCTCCCTTCTCCCCACAGTGGGAACTAGATATTCGAGTGTCAGGGGTAACTTTGAGGTCCTGAGATGAGCATCAAAAGGCGCGTATGTGAAGGTTTCCTTGCGATAAGCTTCCTTTTGGAAGAAGCCAATAGCAACGGTCTCTTCCAGTCCGAAATGCTCCCGCAAACAACCTATTAACGTGGAACTCGGGAGGGTCTCAACACAGGGTCGGAAGGTTCCCTTCTTAACACGCTCGCCAATCGCCACAGCACGGGTGGTGAGGCGCAGGAGAATAAACGTGGGCAACGAGGAGCACAATTCAGACATGCTGGTCCTCCCTTTACGGCGCGTTGAAGCCGATCAGCCGATAGAAATCCAAGATCTGACTGAGGCCAAGTTGATGGAATACCATGAGTTCATAAACCTCCGGAAAACGTTTTCGCTGTTCCAATGCCTGAACGAGCGCGGTCAACTCTCCTCCCGCTACTTCCATAGCGGCTAGGCGATGAAGAAAATGACTGATTCGCTCACTAGCGAGTTTATCCCGTAGGGCCGCGTATTGGACGACGGTTAGGGTGACCTGTCGAACCCCGGGCTGTTGGATCCGTAACACCATGCCAGGCTGCTGTGGCTCTGAGAAGAAACGCCAGTGTTCATGGTGCGGGTATTTAGGGTTACCCATGCTAGCGGACAGGTAAATGGGGGAGTCTTCTAAGCATTCCGGAAATCGTTCCCGGAGTCGCTCAACGAAGACATCCATGATCCTCCTCAGTATCTCAGATCTGTCTAATCGTACAACCGCGAGTTCATGATATCCGCTGATTGGGAAAAGCAGGTTTTCCCCCAGCTTCAAGAGCGAGGCTCCATCGCTGCCCACCAGGTTATCTAAGCTCTCCTCAAAATCTTGGAGTAATTCATCATACTCGTGGATAAATCCCATTTGGGCCGCTAAAGGGCGAAAGCCCTTTTTAATATCTCCTTTTTCTGAATCGCTTACCCGATCCATTCCCGGCCCTGTGTCGACGTACTTCTCAAAGAGCCTGCGGAGACAGGACAGAAGAAGCTCTTGGTCCAAAGAGATCTTAAGCCATGCCGCAGAAAGTCCTTCTTCTTCCCAGCGCGCATAAACACTGGCCGGTTCTCCCATCTCCCGGATCTCTCGACAGGACGGACAGAGCCATTCCCTTACCTGTCCCTTCACGTATTCCTGGGCATGACGCTGCTGGCACAGGTCACAGATAGGAGGAGTTATGAACTGGTCAAGACTGGGCCAAACTGCGGTATGTTTTAGCTTTAGATATCGGGCCCCGTAAGTAGGGTCTCCCTGATATTTGCGCCGCAGCTGCATATGCGTCCTCTCGCCTGTACTCGTGAGGAGATTAAGTTCGGCTTCCAATTCCTCGCACTCCATCCAGAAGCCCCTTTCCCATAGGGGTCGCAGTACATCTTCAAGAGGCAAAAGGTTTTCTTTTGGTAGGAAGAGGCAGAGGAAATCGTCCGTGTGAAAAAGAATAGCAAAGGGCTGTCGTTCTAAATCATCGTAGATCTCCTGTCCTTCGACTATTTTTCTAATTGCCTGCCGCCGAAGTTCCAGTACGTTTATATCTTGAAGCCTTACGATAGACTGGGGGAAACGAACAAAGCATTTGACTATGCGGAAGACCCATTTACCCTTTTGTCCTTTGTCCCATCGGCTACCCGCTGCTTCCTGGACCTGTGAGATCTCCTGACCATCGTACTCAATGTATGCTTTATCATCCTTCCGTACCAGTCGGCTGTGGAAACGCAAGACACGGAACACCTTGCCAGTCAAATCTAGGTGTTCCCTCAATGGAATGAAATTTAAAGGCGTGGATTTATCCTCTGGAGTTAGGAGCAAAGAATCCTCGTACCTTTCGAAAAATTCTCGTGGCATCTTGCAGGTATCGATGAAATGAAACATGTTCTTGAGTTCATCTTGGGTTCGAAAAGCCGCCCATTCTCTTCCCTTTTGCTTGGCATATAGATAGAAGGAGGGATTCCAAAGGAGATGAAGACCTTCTCCAACTGCTCCCTTCTTGGCCCATGCCCGACTGATTGACGAAGCCAGTTCGTCTGCTATTTTTGTCAAAATTACACATGCCTTGCCGTCATCCGTAATGCTCAGGGGCAAATTTTTCCCGCTGGCATGCATGCTGTTGATATCGCCTGACCATTGGCTCCACCAGCTAACTGAGGTGGGTGGCGGGATGTTCAGTTGCGACAGTTCAAAACTGTGGAGCGTGTGTCTGGGTGAACAAGGTCGGATTTTTCCGGACAACCCTGGGCCATCCCAATCCACCAGCTTTCCGATGTCATGAAGTTCGGCTATGAATGGTAATCGACTCATCGAGCTTCACTCCTTTAAGGGCTCCATTTCTGAATGTAACATCAGACTTATGTGGTAACGGCGGTCCTGGATTCACCAATACCCTTCGATCATAGAGGCGGGACGGCCCATTTCAAATCCACCTTTTGTTTCTGCCGGATACGTCCTGCCCCAGCCTAAAACATACTTCTGTGATCTTGCGATTTACTCTTCACCGGATTTGACCCTGAAATATTTCCATTCACGGATTTTGAGGCAATCATTCATTTTCTCCGCTGCATGTGAAGATAATCTCCCACGAGAACTCAACCTCACGAAGCTGGATGCCCCCGTATCAAGTACGGGGCAGGCTTATCGAGTCCGGCATGACGGAAAAACTTGTACGCGCAAGTTCCAACACCCCAGACAGCAAGTTCAGCTCAGTTTTGCCGCCTTGCCGTAACGGGCACGACCCTCTTTGACCTCGAATCCTATTTTTTTCCTCTCCTTCTCCGGCGGCGCCATGAGCTGCCGAATGGCCTCGAAGATGGCCTCAATTTTTTCGTCGTGATCTTCGACACGGTCCTCGATCTCCCTGAGTTTTCTCTCGATAACTTCATAGGAAAACGCCAGCTTTCTTAAGTGAACGAAAGCTCGCATTATGGCTATGTTTGCTTCAATGGCGCTTTCGCTGTTGAGAACAGAGGATAGCATGGCCACACCCTGCTCCGTGAAGGCATAGGGTAGGTACTTTGAATGCTCTCCTCTCTTTAAGGTCACATTTTGTGACCTTAAAGAGAGGCTTTCCTCCTTTGTCAGTTCGAACATGAAATCATCAGGGAAACGTTTGATGTTCCTTCTGACGGCTTGCTTCAAAGCCTTGGTTTTCACCCCATAAAGTGCTGCCAAATCCCGATCCAGCAACACTCGTTCACCTCGAATGAAGTAAATCTTACTGACAATTGTTTCAACCGAAAGAGAATATGCCATGCTTATTCCTTTCCTTTTGTCCGAAAGCAATTACGTTCCTCTCTCCATCACCCTCGCAGGCACATGGACCCGGTGCCTGTCTGAAAATACAAACCAGTCTTCTGCGATATCGGCTGTCCTGAACAGCATGTGGGGAGGGAGCATGATGGGATCATAGGCTATGACACGGCCGGATACGTCCAGGGGGTTCACCGGATGGGTCGGCCGCGTGACTTCCTCCTTGAAAATGGCCAGAGGATTCTCGATCTCCTCCCAAAGGATACGAAAGGTGGTACCCTTCTTGCCCAGCCGCGTGAGGCCCTTGGGCACTGAACCATCGAAGGTGAATACATAGCAAAGGAACCCTTGTCTTCCTGTGTAGCTCTTTTCCTCCCATTGGGGGTTCAGGTAGATCCTGCGGCCCATATCCGGCGTATTGATCCCCCTGAGCCTGTCCGGACGCTCTGTCAGGAGCGCCCTTGAATCCACGGCATTGTAAGTGATCCGGGTGCGGGAGGTTGCTTCACAGATTCCGGGCGTGGCATACAAAGGGAACTGCTTAAGATCATCCCGATAGTTGGGCTTTGATCCAAGATAAAATCCATATGAGAAGTCGGCCAGGGAGTAGCAAAGGGCATAGTTGTGGATTGTGGGCAGGGTGGCGGAAAGCTTGCTTATTTCAAAGGAGGAAAACCACAGGTAGTCGTGGTTGAACATCCGGCAGGCAAATAGCCGGACGCCCTGCTCCATTAATGAAATGGGTTTCGGCATCTCCTCGGCCTCCCTTCATTACTTGGTCTGCGCGGTCCGGTAATCCTCAATGTCCTTGTAACAAATCTCGAGAAAAGTCTTGTCGAGCTTCGTCGAGGTGCACTCCATGACGAGATCTTCCACTTCAGTTGGTGTGAATACCCGAAGTTTTTCCGGGTGCCCGGCCATGGGAACGTATTTGGTCTTGATCAAGTTCTCGACGGTTGCAGGTGCAATGGCATCCTGCCGGTCAAAGAGCTCCAGGGCCAGTTCCAGTGAAGTGATCGCCTCCTCCCAGCCTACTACGAGGCCGACTACCGTGTTTCTGACGTCCCCGCCGATCCGGGACTCGGCACCGTAGCTCTTACAGGAAAGCAGCGTTTTGACTGCCAGCACCATCTCTCTTGCCGTCACACTCTTAAGCGTCACCACAGAAGGGAACAGGGTTGCCGGCGCAACGGCATTTCGAGCCCCCAAGGCCTGTCCCGTCGTGATATCCTTATCGTTGATGGCATTGAAGGTGGTGGACGTGGCGATGTCCTCGAAGGGCAACAGGGAAAAGGCCGTGGAATATTCGATCCGATGTTTGATATTGGCGCGCTCAGCCTGCCCGGATTCGGTGCTCGTTGCTCCATAAAGACCGCAGCGGGGACATCGCATGCAGAGGTTGTCCTTGAGATAGCACTCACGTATTTCCATTCCGGCCTCACGGCAGGCCGTTCGAAGCAGATGCTCCAGTTGCCGGGATTCTGCGGCCTTTTGTTTCGTGGCCAAGAAGGCCACCCTGCGGGAGGATTCGGGCTTTTCTATGGACAGAGGCGTCACCACAGCATTGAGCTGGCGGTCTTCCTCGGTCCGCAATACGGTGTAGTCCAGGATCTCCCTTACGAGGATCAACTGCACGGTTTCCGCGCCGATCAAGGGTCTGGGTCGATCTACAAAATAGCCTTTAATCGTATCCAACACGCTCATCATTCTTCCTCCTCTTCGAACGAATAGCCTTTGAGTCCGGTCTGCTGAACAAATTCCTCCATGTCCTTTCTCTTTTGCCCCTTGGACTTGTCAAAGGCCGACTTGCCGGGATAGGCGAGATTTTCGAAATCCTTTCCGATGTTCTCGATCTTTTCCTGCCATGCCCCTGCCACCGCAAGGCCGTCTCCATACCTGTTTTTCAAAAAGGCAACCCACTGCTTCCTGACCGATTCCAGCCAGGCCAAGCCCTTTTTCCGGCGCAAATAATACAGCCCATAATCGACGCGATCCAAGATTCGGTCATGCGTCGAGACGGGCGCAGCCTTGAGAAGATCAATCAATCCGGCCACTCCCTCATCCAAAGCAGAACGGGCTGCCTCTGAAATCCCTTTGACCCTGGGGTTTGAAAGATGGATGTTCATAGCGTATCCCATCAGCGACGGTGCGTCCCACTTGCCCCCCTTCACTTCCTGCAAAATCTTTCCCACAGGTCCCATCAGGCCATGTTTGCTCTTTGCGGTTTTGACCGGATAGGTGTCCAGGTAGCGGTCAAAGGCCCCCCGAATCTCATCGATTCTTGACTCCACGGCATCCAGGTCAAAAGACTCTGTCCGGGTAAAAATGAAGTTTTTCAATGGAGCACCTCCTTTACCATTTCAATATAGTTGATGTGAAAATAAGAAGCCCTCCTGTTCTCCGCCTTTTCTTCGATCCTTCGCAGGATGTGCCCTGGGGTTGGGGCGGAAAGGATGGAGAAAAGATTGGATCTTTCGGGGTAGCTTGTGGCTCCGGCAAGAATGCTGGAGGCTCCTATGGCCCGAAGCCATTTTTGAGCCTCTTCGATAGACACCCAGTTCGATCCGATTAGATTCCTTACCGACGGCACCGGGGGCACAAAGGCCACCCCCTCGCCGCCTTCAAAGTCTATTTCGTCGGTATCTCCGATGATCGCAACAGTCATGTCCAGGGCTAGGCCGATCAAGAGGGTCGTAAAAAGCTTTCTTAGGGCACTGTTGGTTTCGGATTCCTTACCCAGAGAAAGGGGATACAGGAGGGGGATCAGGAGCATGTTGGGGGTCTGACAGATCACCTTCATCTGGGGGACCAGATGATAGACTTCGGCCCGAATGGAGCGGGCAACCGGTTCATTGATACGGTTGCCGATCAAGGCATCAATAGCTTCATCCCATGTGGCAAACTCCATTCCCCATTCACGATTCAGGTCCTCAACTGTTTCGCCGATCTCGCCTTTGATTCTCTTCTCAAGGGCTCTTCTCATCTTCTTTCGTGTGTCCTCTGCACTCCGGTAAGAAAGAACCTCGGCCAGTTCCTCGCCGGTGAGCTGATCGACTGTGCTTTCCATGGCGTTTCTGGCAAGCAAGTGTGTTAGTGCCAGGGTGATCTGGTGCCCCGGGTCATCCGAATTTCCCACCATCAGGCTATAGGCCTTCTGGTAAAGTGCGTTTACCTTTCGGACGAGTATTTCCCCCGACGTATACCCGATATTCATCCTTGGAAACAGGACAACCATCTCGGCAGGTTTCCCCCCAAGGAGGATTTGCCTGAGAAACCGCTCATATTTGCAGGTCTCACAAATCATAACGTACCCGAAGGGACCATGAGAGATAGCACGGTTGGTATGGGATTGAGGATTATCCAGGAAATTTGCAGAGGCCTTGACCCCTTCTCTGAAGGGCACATTGCACAGGGGGCAAAAGTATTGGGCTTTTTTGGTTGTTTTACCGGCAAATGGTTTGGAAAGCCCATAGGCTTCCCACTGCTGTTCCGCCAGTTCTTTCAAGTTTATTGCTGGCCGCGGCTTGACAAGATCCTTCATAAAGGCCCTGGCCATTTTTTGGGCGAGATCGGCCCGTGAAGGCGAATTTTCAATGCTCGAAAAGACCTTCTCCGTAATACCATCGAGAAGATTGATCAGAAGTTCATCTTTTTTCTCGTCTGCCAGATCTTCTATTCGATCTGCTTTAAAGCCCAATCGATTCCCTGGAAGTATCCAGAAATAGTCTATGCACTGGGACATGTCTTTGGCGGCCATCAACGTGGAGGTGTTTTGAAGGGCCTTCCAACTTCCTTGCCCGAAAATCTCCTCATATTCTTTGGCTGCAATTTTCCGGCCTTCCGCGCCAACCAATTTTTCGTCCATGATCGCTTTAAAGAATTTAAAGATAGCCATCTGAGGATAAGCACTGTCTATCCTTTGGCTATGATGATCTATAATATCACCGCTCAGCTTTTCTGAACGTTCCCCTTTCATGCGAAGGTAATCTTTGACGACCTTAGCTCTTTCCGGCTCCTTCTTTTTCAAGAAGGACGTGCGTTTAACTGTTCTTGATGCGGACAGAAGATACTGCTTCACCTCTCGACGATCCAGTAAGTCAGGCTTGGGGAGTATATTGGCGACCGGGCTACCTACCATAAGGTTGGACAGGTCACTCCCGAAACTCTCCTCCATTATTTTGGCTAATTGTGCCTCAATTTCTTCCAAAGCCGGTTCAACTAGGTCTTCAGCGGCCGAATACACATACAATGTGCCATTTCCGAAAAAAAGGAATGGACTCCAACCATTTTTTATATACGTATCTAAACAGGCCCGGTGGACCATGGGCGTTGAGACCCCCCGGAAGACAATCTGATGGTAGACTGTTTTAAGATGAGGGTTGAGAATGCTCCTTTCCAAGGCTGTAAGGGCGCCAAAAAGACCTTTCGCTGAACATACGTTGTCGATCGCGTCAACCAGATCCGCAAGTGTTTTCCATCTGTCTCCTCCCCTAAGCAGGGCATGCACCACATTCGCATCGCCCCTCTCGCGACGCATATGGAGATTAATACAGTTCTCGATGACGTTGAGAACTTTGTCTCCAAGATCTTGAAAGCCCAAAGTGAGACAAAGTTCAGGAACTATTTTTCTGGTAAGCTCCTGATCAACATCTGAGATATAGCTCCCTTTGCCAAAAAGGTATTCTTGCCAGTCCCCCTTTTCCTTCCCAGCGTCATGGGCAATAATGGATGCGATCAGTATCTTTTCTTCCGATTCTTCAATAGCAAAATGCTCGGGTCTTCGAAGAATGGGTAAGAGAGAAATGAGGGCGTCAACCTCAACCATGGTATGCTCTAAGAGACTCTGTTCGAAACCCCTCCTTTTGGCAGTGAGCCGTTTCCAACCCCTTTGAATCATCCAGTCGATAGCCTTTGCTCGAAGTTCTCCTGAGTGCATGTCCTTTTACTCGCTTTTTGCTTTTGTCTGGGGGTGGTCATCAATGCCCCGCCGTCCTCAACCACAAGTCCGCAAAATCCCTCCCCGCCTCCCTTTTCCAAGGGAGGAGTCAGGAGAATTCCCTTACACCCAGCCTATCCCACACGGGGGCAAGGGATTTGGTTTGCCTCTCCGAACCACCGAAGAGGGACAGGTTCATTCCCCGAGAAGGTAATCCCACTCCGCTCTCAAGCCAAGTCGTCCAGCCCACACCGCCAGGTATTCGAAATCCAATATCTTCCGGGACCGTTCCAGCACCGAGAGGGCATCCTCGAAGTCCCTGGGGCGACCCAATTTCAGTTTCTGCAGAATGAAATCCTCCGGCGTAATGACCCACCAAAATCTGCCAGCCAGCTTTTTCTTCTTGCGCCTCTCAAAAGCCTGGTTGTCGTGAACGTCCCGAGGGCGCATGAGATCGACCGTGACACCATGGAACTGCATTCGACGCTGCAAGTCCTTCAGCATCGGATTCCATTCCAGCCATCTTTCATCGAGCGAAAATCCTTTGTGAATCAAATCCTTTTCAAGGCGCTCCAGGCCTTGTTCATCAACCATGACCTGGAAATCAAGGTCCACAGTCGCCCTGGGTCTACCCCACACAGCAAGCGCCCATGCGCCGATTATCATGAAAGGGACTGCTTTTCCCTTCAGGGAGTCAATGACGGCCGCAAGAACATCCAGAACCCTATTGTCCTTTGGCTGCGGCACGCTCCTTCCTCCAACCTGCCTTCCACCTTTTGTCCATACTGGAGAAACGGGCCATGAGGCGGCGAATCTCCAGATCAACCGTCTCCTCGTTTCGGGTGCCAAGGGACCTTCCGACCTGCTCCTTGAGGAGCCTCATGGATGCCTCCGAAAGCTCGGCACACTCTCTTATCCCTTCCTCAGCCGTTCGGGGGAAACGCATCCCACGCAACTCGGCCCTCACCAGGTCGAGCCTCTTCAGCCACCAGGGGATTTCCTCACGCTCCTGCTTATTTTGACCATGCTTCATTTGCTCTGTTTCCTCACTCCCATACCTTCCCGCCTCGCCCAGATCGAGTGGCCCTGGACCTTAAGTAACATATCCTGTGCATCCTGCTTGCCTTGCCGAAGCCTCGGCGCAGGCAGGTTAATCCTGTCCAGGAGCGGAATTCCCGCCACCTTTAGTTATTATCACGTTAATTATCGCGTTCATCGGTCATTATCAAGTTTCTCCCACATGGCTCCCCGACCGCCCCCAATCACTTCGATTTTGCCCTCCTTGCGGAGATTTTCGAGGATCACCCGGAGCATAGCCAACAACCTCTGCCTCCGGCCGGTTCTTGGGTGTTGTTTTCTTTTCCAGGAGCTCTTTGATGCGTTTTCCGGGCACGATGACACCCTCAATCCGGTTGGAGGATTCGGTGCTTTGAATGATCGCCACCTGTTTGAGGGTATCGAGGACCTGGGGGGTCTGCCTGGAAAAGAATTCCTGTTTTCCTCGATACTCTCCCAGCGTACGAAGAGTCCCCGCGAACTCCAGCGGAATCGCCTGCTGTTCAAGAAACTTGCGGTCCAGGGATCTCATCTCTTGTCATCTCCACATGGGAGCGTAGGGATGTACTTCAATCCGGTAACTCGATTAGGGCCGAAATCCTTTTAACCCTACAGTACTATCCTCTCCTAAGTCTTCCCACCCTTAAAAAACCCTGCCATCCTTCAGTCCTGGGGAATCAACTCAGTTCACACAGGCATAATACTGCGGCCCAGCCCGAAGGCAGCACATGCGCCGGCTCTTCCAGCACCCTTCCATATTTGACTACCATCTCAAGGAAGAATTTGGCATGGAAAAATGCCTCAACAAACGGCCGGGTATGCATTGCCCAATTCACCGAGTAGCTCATTCTCCATTTCATTTACCTTATAATTGTCAACCCCAGAAACTTGAAATCATCGTCGAATTTGAATATGACCGGGAAGTGTTTCAGATCCTTTTTCCTCAGTTCAAAGGCGAAGTTGCCATAGGGCGGTTTGGAGCCTTTTTTCTTCGGCTTTTCGAGGTCCAGGTCAATCCTGTGCTTGCCAATGGTGTATTCGACGCCCCTTTCCTTTAAGGTGACGTTTCTTTCTGCGGCGATATTGATTTCATGTCCTTTGAAAAGATTGGATTTGTATGAATTATGGACATCCACATCTATAAGGGCGCCATGAAAACGGATTGAATCCTTTATGATCCATGCCTCTTTTTTGGTAGGGAAAGTTTTTCTGGAGTTGGGATTCACTGCTCTGCCTATCTTCTTGGGACCTCTGGTCTGGAGCAGGATGTGGCTTTCTTCAGCCCCTTTCACTGTACCGCAAATTCGGCATACCTCTTTCTTTTCTTTGGTTTTCTTATACCCATCCCAGTGCTTACATTGAAGGGCCAGGAATTCCCAGACCTGCCCAAGCTGTTGATATATGTCGGCGAATCTTTCCTTCTCCTTTTCCGGAACACCTTCCTTGTTGAGATAGTTGTCACAGACAAAATCCATGTTTTTGAAAAGACGCTTAAATTCCTTTTTCAATCGATCCTTTTCCGTTTCTTCGGTCATGGTCCAAACCTCGTCTCAAAATCTACCTGTTTTGTACAGGAACATCTTGCACAAATGTCCATGATCCATAGATAGGTTTCAATAGACCGTCTCAAAGATTCGAATTCGCGAACAGAACACTTTCGTGCCAGGGAATTCTCGCCTGAGATCATGCGAGAGTCTGTCGATCACCCTGGCTCCCCAACCCTCGGCCTCCCTACTTCCGTCTCTTTCTTGCGCTGTCCCTCACACCCTGGAGGTGAAGCACCTCGGCCACTTCAAACTGCGGCGACAGGGTTCCTTCCGCCGGCCTCAGCCGCAGGTGGGCAGGGAAATACCCGCACCGCCCATGGATTTCAGCCAGCAATGTCACAGCCACCCATAACAGCGGGCGATGCTGAAAACGGCAGCATATATATACTACCTGCTTTATCCAGACACTCCTTTGCCCTTCTTTCCGTAAGCCGCGCGCTTTTCTTTCACTTCAAAGCCGATCTTCCTAGGAGGTGTTTCCGGCAGAGTAATGAGTCGACGAATAGCCCCAAATATGGCCTCAATTTGTTCGTCGTGATCCTTCAGCAAGATCTGTATCCTGGACAAATCCCTCCACAAATCGGTTAACGGCAAGTGGACCAAAACTTCTTGGCCGGAACAAAATGATACCCGGATGGCTCCCAGGTGGATATTTCCGTAAGTCACCAAATTCAAGGTCAAGAGTCAGAAGCATCCTTCCCTCAGTCTTTGCTGCCTTTCCTATTGTAATGTCATTTTGTGCCAGAAGGCCCTGATCCGACACAGTTGGCACATCATAGTTCAGATTTTCCAAAACGGGCTTCAGGTGGCGCGAAATGTGTATTATAGCATCTTTATATTCATTTGCCACTATCCATATGTATTTACTCAATATCTTGGGGATAAAATCCTTACGGCATGCCCTGGTGCAACTCAACGTCTATACCTTTTCATGAATGCAATATTTCCAAAACGGTTCATCTGGAACCATGGCTATGTATCTCGGGTCTGGGCCAGGGGTAAGCTCCAGATCAGGATTTTCGACATTAGCCTTATAGGAAATTGCCAGTTTTCTTAACTGACACCTAATATCCTAATTTCAATGAATCAAATAGGTTAGCTTCAATAAAATATTTTCGAATCGTGCGCGAAAGTTACAATTTAAGATTCTAAGAGGTCTTCGGGGACCTCTTGGGAATCAGGCGCAAGTTCAAAGTCTCTGTGCAAAAAGCGGCCTCGGCTTCTCCTCAGCAGCTCGGAGGAAAAAGACGTTTATTTCACTTCACTCTTATGAAACCTGCCGGTCGCTGACACACGTTCACCGCTGGCCCTCCTCCGCAATTTCCCGGATTACAGGCTTCAGTTGAGGTATCCTATCCTTTATGGCCGTCCAGACGAGTGCATAATTTACTCCACTATAGAAGTGGATGAGCTTGTCTCGCATTCCTGCCATCTCCTTCCATGGAATCTCCGGATACCTCCCTCTGATACTCTCAGGGATGTTCTTTGCAGCTTCTCCTATGATCTCGAACTTCCTTATGACCGCGCTCGACGTCTTATCGTCCTGTGCAAACTCATGAAACTCCATATCCCGTACAAACTTCTCTATGGCTTCCATGGCATCAAGGATATCCTTCACATACAGCCTGTACTCCCTCATAGGTATATTGCCTCCTTCGAAACGTTCGGCTTGATTTCCTCTCTAATCGAACCCAGCGAGACAATATCAACGCCAATGCCTAGTTGCTCCTCAAGAAAGAGACCGACTCCCACGAAATCAAAGAGATCGGCGCCTTCCTGAAACTCCACCAGTACATCCAGGTCGCTTCCTTCTCTCTCCTCTCCCCTGGCATATGATCCAAAAAAACCCTTTATCTCTGACCTGTATTTCTGCCTCGCCTCTTCTTTCAACTCTACGAGGGTCCTGACAATATCATCCCTTTTCACTATATGTTCTCCTATTTCGACGTGATCGCTTATAGTATATAGTATAACCCATACTCTGCCCGCATTAAACTCACAAGTCTCGCAAATCCCTCATAGCCTCCCTTTTACACACAAGATGCCAGAGATCAGGTGTCAGAGGTCGGAGCTACATCGCCCCTCACCAGGCCTCTCCCACCAGTAACAAAACGATTTTGTTTGCCTCTCCACCCAGGGAAGGGGCGTACGTTCATTCCAGGAGAAGGTAATCCAACTCCGCAGTCAACCCAAGTCGTCCGGCTCACTGCTCAAGGTTTTTAAAATGGGACATCTCCCCTCCTCTTAACGGCATTACATTAACAACCTATTAATAACACAGTGTTATCCATCCGGTCAAGGTGTACTCAGCTTCGGGAACTCCCCACAGAAAAGCAGGCAATAGCTGAATACTTGATCCTGATCGCCTGAGGATATACTAATCTCAAAATTCTTTTTGCTGCCGGGCAGGGCGAATGCAGGGAAACGGGATTTTGCCGCCGGATTATGTGTATGGGTTGTTCCATGGGCTTGGTCCTCCTGAAGCGGGTCAGGAGTCGATGTGATACAGGATGAGAAAAGTTTTCGCTGTTTCAGATATGCCAAGAGACGGGAAGTCCCTCTGGGCCTGTCTGTAAATTAAGCCAAGCTAATATTTTCTTAATATTTCTGTCAGTTTTTACTTGACAAATGTTTTTTTTGCGTCTACAAGTGTCATAAAGTGGTGTAATTTCCCATAAAGTGTCACAAAAGGGCCTATGTTTAGAGGACGCTCAAGGCATACGCTGGATAGTAAAGGCCGCTTGGCCATCCCGGCGAGGTTCAGGGAGGTGCTGGATCTGAAGCCCGATGATTGCCTGGTGGTCACCAATCATGACCTCTGTCTGTGGGCATTTGCAAGGGAGGATTGGAAGGTGATCGAGGAAAAGGCGGCCAACCTCCCGATGTTCAATCCGGCTGCCAGCAATTATCTCAGGTATTTCATCTCAGGTGCGGTGGAATGTCAAATTAAGCAAGGACGAATAACGCTCCCCTTAGATCTCAGAGAGATTGCAGGGTTGAAGAAAGAGGTGGTGCTTGTAGGAGAACTGAAGAGATTTGAGATCTGGGAAAAGGACAGGTGGGAGGAGGAGTTTCGGAGGGCAAAGGAGAGTTTTCCGGATGTCAGCCGGTCCCTTTCAGAACTAGGGATCTAGAAGGCTCAAGATTGGAATATCCTCACAAACCGGTCCTTGTGGACGACGTCGTCAGATATCTGGTCACAATCCCGGATGGCACATATGTAGATGGGACCGTGGGTACAGGTGGGCACAGCCTGGCCGTGGGAATGAGGTTGCTCGGCAAGGGCCGTTTAATATGCCTGGACGTGGACCCAGATGCCGTCAGGATGTCGAGTCGCAGGCTGGCCATCCTGGGCAAGAGGGCCTTTGTTACCAAAGCAAGTTTTTCTGAGCTGGGCGAGATACTTAACGACCTGGGGGTCAAGGGGGTTGAGGGTGTCTTGCTAGACCTGGGGATATCCTCTTACCAGCTTGAGAGGTCGGGCAGGGGTTTCAGCTTTCGCAGAGAGGAGCCTCTCGATATGCGAATGGATCCCGAAAAGGGGCAGACGGCATGCCATCTTGTAAACACCCTCCCTGAAAAAGAGCTCGAGGTCATAATAAGGGATTATGGTGAGGAAAGGAGGGCCAAATCAATCGTTAGGGCCGTAGCAAAGGCACGTACGAGCAAACCCATCGAGACCTCCCTGGAGTTAGCGGGGCTTATTGAAACGGTATTTCCTCAGACATTTCGATTTAGGGCCAAACATCCCGCTACCAGAACATTTCAGGCCCTTAGGATTGCCGTCAATAAAGAGTTACAAAACCTGAAGACATTCCTGAATACAATCCCGGATATATTGGTAAGAGATGGGAGGTTAGTCGTCCTTTCCTATCATTCCCTTGAAGACAGACTCGTCAAACAGGCCATGGTCAATTGGGAGCAGAGATGTGTATGCCCTCCTGATTTTCCCGATTGTATATGCGGAAAGGTTCCCCTGTTTAGGCGGCTTTTTAAAAGAGGGCTCAGGGCCAGCCCAGGTGAAGTCGAGCAGAACCCAAGGGCTCGAAGCGCCGTACTGAGAGCCGCAGAAAGGATTTAGCCATGACTAGGCGGGAGAGGGTATCAATGATGGTAAGGTCGCGAAACGGAAAGACCGGGGTGAGGGTCATCAATTCGCGGCCCAAAAGGCCCCGCTTTTACGTAACCCGAAGGCAGGTCTTTTTGATCATCTTTATGCTCTTTTTGCTCATGGGGAGCAGCATCGGGTATGTCTGGTCAAATTTTCAGAGTACCAGGATAGGTTATGACCTAAGCCAGTTGAAAAGGGATGAGATGAAGCTGAGAGAGGAGAACCGGAGGCTAAGACTGGAACTGGCAGTACTTAAATCGCCCGAAAGGCTAGAGGCTGAGGCAATCGGGAGATTTGGCCTGAAGCAGCCCACTCCTGAACAGATAATTGTCCTGAAATGAAGGTCGAGGACAAAAGGTGGATCCGATTTCGCATCTGGGTAGTAGCCATATTCTTTCTTCTTGGCTTCGGAACCCTATTAGTTAGGGCCTACCAGTTACAGGTCCTCGAGAGCGATCGGCTAAAGGCGATAGCGCGTGCAAGCTACATTGGGAAGACCGAACTTCCTCCCAAGCGGGGCACAATATACGATCGCGAGGGTCACGAATTGGCCCTGAGCATTGAGGTAGGATCGATCTTTTCTCACCCCAAACAGATCAAGGAGAAGGCCAGGACGGCGAGAGAACTATCCCAGGTGTTGGGAGAGGGCCGGGAGAAAATCCTCCCTCTATTAGAGAGTGATCGCAGTTTTTGCTGGATTATGAGGAGAATTTCGCCGGATGTGGCAAAAAAGGTTACGGCACTGGACCTGGCGGGCGTGGGTGTAGTTAAGGAGACCAGACGCTACTACCCCGGTCGCGAGATCGCAGGCCATCTGATCGGGTTTGCTGGAAGTGATAATCAGGGTCTGGAAGGCATTGAAAAGCGGTATGACAGTTATCTCCAGGGACCTGAATACAGCCTGGTCCACATGCGTGATGCCCTGGGTAAGCCATTCGCTATCACTAGACCAATCCCTTATGGGCGCGGGATGCACGATCTGGTCCTCACCATTGACAGGGACATACAGTACAAGGCACAGCAGGCCCTCAAGTCCGCGGTCGACAAGGCACAGGCCAAGGCCGGCCATTGTCTGGTGGTGGATCCGGTGACAGGGGAGATACTGGCCATGGCAGTAGTTCCTGAATTCAATCCAAACGTCTTTTCCGAATACAGACCGGCCCAGTGGAGAAACCGGGCCATCACAGATTGCTATGAACCGGGCTCTACGATAAAGGCCTTTCTCCTGGCCGCAGCCCTTGAAGAATCGGCGGTCACGCCCGGTACCAAGTTTGACTGTGAACAAGGGGAATTCAGGATTGGCAACGATATTATACATGATACCCACGAACACGGCATTCTCAGTGCGTCGGATATCGTTGTGCGCTCAAGCAACATCGGTGCAATAAAGATCGGCCAAAGGCTCGGATACGAAAGGTTTACAGAGTACCTTAAGAGATTAGGCTTTGGAAGCAAGACGGGCATCGATTTGCTGGGAGAAAGGGAGGGGTTTGTCAGAGCGGTCGAAGATGCGAGGGCCATAGATCAGGCTACAATATTTTTCGGTCAGGGTATGACCACCACCTCGTTGCAACTCGCCATGGCCATGGGGGCCATTGCAAATGGGGGAAGATTGATGCGGCCCTATGTTGTGAAATCCATAGTGGATACATCAACGGGCAAGGTTGAAGCGAAATGCCCCAGGGTGGTGAGGAGGGTTTTTTCTTTGAAGACGAGCAACGAGGTGGCAAGGATCTTAGAGGGTGTGGTTGGCAGGGAAGGAACTGCCCCAAGGGCAGCCATCGAGGGTTTCAGGGTTGCCGGCAAGACCGGCACCTCCCAGAAGGTGGATCCGCAGACAAAGACCTACTCCAGAAAAAAATTTGTGGCCGTCTTTGTCGGTTTTGTTCCCGTTGAAAAACCCAAACTCGTCATATTGGTGGTCATAGATGAACCCAAGGGCACGGCCTACGGAGGTATAGTGGCTGGGCCTGTATTCGAGCAGGTGGGAAGGTGGGCGCTGAATCACCTCAGGATCAATCCCAGCAGGGGTCTATCTTCCCTTGCCAGCGCCAGTCAGGCTATATCGGATGGGAGAAGTGTCCAGCTGAGTATGAGCCAGCAGGAGGCCGCGGGAGGCGTAACCCTTTTGAGGCCTAAAGGAGTTGCAGGA
>CAYVMN010000042.1:0-25147 GCA_964452575.1 uncultured Desulfobacteraceae bacterium
CAGTACGAAAGGGACGGAATCGAACTGGAGGAGGAAGAGTAAGAAGAGTCTATCTGGCTAAGACCCAGAGGGCCTTACGCCGGTCCCCTTTTTCCGGCCGGAATACCTAATATAAATGTGGTGCCCTTTCCCGGTTCGCTATGAACTTCAATTGTTCCCTTGTGCCGGTCAATAATGCCCTGAACCGTTGAGAGGCCTAGCCCAAGACCCTTTCCCTCTCCCTTGGTGCTAAAAAACGGATCGAAGATAAGGGGGAGGTCTTCCTTGGGAATACCGCACCCGGTATCCTCCACCCTTATTTTTACCATGTCTTTTCTTGGGTCAAAGGAACTGGACAAGGTGAGGGAGCCTCCTCCCGGCATGGCATCAATTGCATTGAAAATGAGATTGATGAGACATTGCTGCACCTCGTTGAAGTCCCCCCAAACCTCTGGAATCTGGGAGTCGAGATTTGTCACGAGACTGATATTCTGAAGGGCAAGCTTGTGCTGGCTCAACATAATGCACCTCTGTATCAGTTCGCCCATATCAATCTTGGCAAATTCCATTTCAGATTTTCTGGCGAAGGTGAGCAAATTTGAGACGATCTTGGAACAGCGGCCGGTTTCGCTCTCAATCAGGGTCAGGTATCGTTGAAACTTTCTTATTGTCTCGGCCTCAAGAGTTCCACGATCAACGATCTTGATCATGAGACGGATGTAGTTGAGGATGCCGGCAAGGGGATTATTGATTTCGTGCACCACGCTGGCGGAGAGCCTGCCGAGAGAGATCATCTTGTCTTGGTGAAGAAGTTGGGCCTGGTCTGCAAATTGCTGTTCCAGCTTTCTCACCTCTCTCAGGTCCCTGAAGAATCCCACGACACCGATCTCTTCCTCGCCTTCAAAGAGGATAGTTGCTGAGACCTGGACCGGGACTTTGTTTCCCGTCCTGGTGACCATGTTTGACTCAAACAGGAACAACCGGTTTTTCCCTCCGTATGCCTCGGAGCACAATTCCTCCCTCACCTTTTCCGCTCCACCTGGCGGAAAGAACTGATCGAATGACATCTTTCCGACTACTTCGTTCTTGGAATAGCCTAATATTCTTTCAATGGCCCTGTTGAAAGTGATGACCTTACCCTCTTTATCACAGGCCATAATACCGTCAATGGAACTCTCAATCAGGTTGTTCTGGAAGTCAAAGGTCCTGGCCAGTTGTTCGGCGGTATCCATCCACCTCTCTTCTATCAAGACCGCATAGTCCTTCCACTCCTTGCGGCGAGTGTAACGGTCTTTGGCCCTTTCCAGAGCACCCTGAAGGGCCCCGTCATCAACTGGCTTTATGACGAAATCTGATGCGCGCAACTGGAGTGCCCGGACTGCGAGCTCCATTTCTCCAAAGGCGGTGACAACAATAACCTCCTTGTCCGGATCTTCTTCCCTGATCCTCTTAAGTACCTCAATGCCATCCATTCCGGGCATCCGGATATCTGTAATGACAATCTGTGGGGATTCCTGCCTGCAGAGCTCTAGGCCGGTCCTCCCCTCGGGAGCGGTTAGCACCTGATAACCGGCATCTCTTAAGGCAATGGACATAACCCTTCGGATCCCCTCTTCGTCATCTATTATCAACACTTTCCAGGTATATTCGCTCATCCTTGCCTTTTCCCTTACGTGTGAATCTTCCTATCCAAACCAGTATGCCCGCACTCCATTAATCCACGGCCCTAATAGACTAAAACACCCGGGGTGGGATTGCAAGTACCACCTTCTAGGCCTCCAACACCTGAACGACCTTCACCTCACAAGCTCTGTCATGGAAAACAATGGTGAACCAGTTTTTCATGTTGACAGGGCTCCTTGGTAAATAAGATACTTAAAAAATAGCAATAGCTTAGCGCCCTCAAACCGGGGTAATGGGGGCGGGGAAAAATCTCGTCACTCCTCCAGTTTAGATTTGGCGATGGGAAGAATCACTCAAGATTTTCGGAAAGGGTCGGCGAAAATGGCCAGCTCACAGGGAAACCCCAGGCGATTTCCAGGTATCTTCAACAGTCTCAGCTTCCGCCTGATCTTCTCTGTCGGACTGATTCTGCTTTTGAGCATATCTGCGTGGGCCTATTTCAATATCAAACACTATGGGGAAAAGGCCATTGAGAACATGGTTGCGGGTACTGATCGCTTGGGCAATACAATTAGACTCGGAACCCACTACGCAATGATGTTGAATTCCAGGGATGATATCAACCAGATCATAAGGAATATTGCCCGGCAGAAAGATATCGAGCACATCCGGATCTATAACAAGAAGGGACAGATCAAATTCTCGAACGTCTCGGAGGAGGTCGACAGGATAACCAATGTCAAGGCAGAGGCCTGCGATATCTGCCATCGATCGAAACCGCCACTCGAAACAGTCAACCTGGCCAAGAGAACACGGTTTTTTGACTCGTCAACCGGGCAGCCGCTTCTAGGGATAATGAGCCCCATTTACAATGAGCCGGGGTGTTATAACGCCCAGTGTCATGTGCATCCTCCGGGAAAAAAGATCCTGGGCGGGCTGGACGTGGTTGTCTCATTAGAAGACCTGGAGCATGAGGCCAGTTCTTATAAAAAGGGTATTATCGCCTTTGCAGTCTTCGTCTTCCTTGGGACCTGCGGCATTATTGGTTTTTTCCTGGCAGTCCTTGTGAACCGACCTATCAAGAAAATGATAGAGAGCACCGAGCGCATCGGTGAGGGAGAATACAACTACACCGTTGATATCGCTAGGGATGATGAAATAGGACTGCTGGCCAGGGCCATCAATCAAATGGGGGCGGAGATAGGCGAAAAGCAAAAGGGACTCACTAAACAGAAGGAGGAATACCAGAAGATATTTGAACTGGCTCCCTGCTACATCACGGTTCAGGATAGAAATTTCAGGTTGATAAGATACAACCATGAGTTTGCCGAACAGTTCGATCCCACACCGGGAGATTATTGTTATAAGGCCTATAAAGGCCGATCAGAAAGATGTGAGGTATGCCCTGTCTTGAAGACATTTGAAGACGGCGAATCCCATTACAGCGAAGAGAAAGGGATTAATAAGGATGGGACCCAATCGTACTGGATCGTGAGAACCGCCTCTATCAAGAACAGCAATGGCGAGATTGAAGCGGCTATGGAGTTTTGCCTCGATATTACGAAGATGAAGCGGCTTGAGCAGGAGGTCAAGAGATCAGAGGAGAAGTACCGATCCATTTTCAACACCATACCGAATGCGGTGTTTGTGTTGGACAGGGAGACCCTAGATATACTGGACTGCAACGACAGCGTAACAGCGGTATATGGTTTCAGTAAGGACTCTTTATTATTGACGTCCTTCCTTCAACTATTTGAGGAAAATGAACGGGAGCAGTATGCATCAGAGATCAAGGCGGCCGGGGTCCTTGATAAGATAAAGCAAATACGGAAAGACGGGCAGGCCATCTATGTCAACATGCGCATTTCATTTTCCGATTATCTCGGGAGAGAGGTCCTGCTGGTCAGCGCAAGCGATATTACCACGAGGTTGATGGCGGAACAGCATCTGATCCAGGCCAGCAAGATGGCCACCCTCGGCGAAATGGCCACCGGTGTTGCACACGAACTGAATCAGCCCCTCTCAGTGATCAAAACGGCGAGCAGTTTCCTGAAAAAGAAGGTGACGATGAATGAGCCCATCAAAGATGACATACTCAAGACAATGGCTGAAGAGATCGGCAGCCACGTGGATCGGGCTTCAAGAATTATCAATCACATGAGGGAATTCGGTCGTAAATCAGAAGTGAAAAAGGAAAAGGTCCAGGTAAACGATGCGCTCAACAAGTCGATTGAAATCTTCAGCCAGCAACTGAAGCTGAGGGAGATAGAGGTCGTTAAGGACCTTGGGGTGAGCCTGCCGTCCATTATGGCCGACTCTAATCGATTGGAGCAGGTCTTTATTAATCTGCTCATAAACGCGAGGGATGCCATTGAGGAAAAATGGAGACTTTCTGACTACAAGGAGGAGGCCAAGAGAATAGTATTGAAGACCTATTTAGAAGATGGAACAGTGGTCATAGAGGTCAAAGATACTGGTAAGGGTATCCCCAAATCTAACCTAGATAAGGTCTTTGAACCCTTTTTTACCACCAAGAAGGTGGGAAAGGGTACTGGATTGGGTCTTTCCATCAGTTACGGGATTGTACAAGACTATGATGGTGTAATTGAGGTGAAGACCAATGAATATAAGGGCGCCACGTTTATTGTCCGGTTCCCGGTTGCCAGCGAGGTCTGATGGCGGAGAAGATCCTCTTAGTCGATGATGAAGAAGGTATTCGCAAGGTCCTGGGCATATCCTTGACTGATAGCGGTTATGAGGTCCTGGCAGCAGAAGGGGGGGAGGAGGCGCTCCAGATCTTCAGAAAGGAGGAACCATCCATTGTATTGACGGATATCAAGATGCCGGGGTTTGATGGTATCCAGCTTCTTCAAAAGATCAAGGAAGAAAGCCCGGACACGGAAGTAATCATGATCACAGGGCACGGTGATATGGAACTGGCCATCCAGAGCCTAAAATATGAAGCTACCGATTTTGTCACAAAACCCATTAATGATGATGCCCTGGAGATCGCCCTTAAGAGGGCCAACGAGAGGATCC
This sequence comes from uncultured Desulfobacteraceae bacterium, assembly GCA_964452575.1. Taxonomy (GTDB): domain Bacteria; phylum Desulfobacterota; class DSM-4660; order Desulfatiglandales; family Desulfatiglandaceae; genus CAYVMN01. The sequence goes on from CAYVMN010000042.1 coordinate 4,642, forward strand.
GACTCAAGGCGAAGCTCAGGGAATATACCCAGAATCTGGAGCAACTGGTTGAGGAAAAGACAAAAAGGCTGCTAGAATCGGAACGACTTGCCGCAGTGGGCCAGACGGTGGCCGGGTTGGCCCACGCCATCAAGAACATAACGGGCGGCCTGACCGGGGGGGCATATGTCCTTGAAAAGGGTATTGAGATGAAGAACGAAGACTACCTCTCTCAGGGCTGGAATATGGTCAAGGGGAACGTGGCCAAGGTCAAGCGCCTGGCCCTGGATTTGTTGAACTACGCGAAGGAGCGGGAGCCCAATTACGAGCTATGTGACCCGAACCGTCCGGTTCGGGAGGTTTTTGATTTGATGCTTCCCTACGCCCGTGAGTACGGTGTCGGCCTTGAGGCAGAGCAGGATAGGGGGTTGCCGGATACGTGGTTTGATCCCGAAGGGATCCACCGATGCCTCATGAATCTGGTGACGAATGCCATAGATGCCTGCACCGACATCTCATGCTCGCACAGGGAGGGGAAGGTTGTAATCCGGTCACAGAAGGCCCGAGGCTGGGCAGTGGAATACCAGGTGATTGACAATGGGTGCGGAATGGGTGAAGATACTAAGGCGAAGGTCTTTTATCGATTTTTTAGTTCCAAGGGGAGCCGGGGGACGGGTCTCGGCCTGATGATCACCAAGAAGATAGTTGATGAACACGGTGGAGTCATTGAATATGAATCTACCAGGGGGAGAGGCACGAAGTTCGCTATCAGGCTTCCCGAGATGAATAGGTCATCTCCGGGGAGAGTCAATGAGTGAGGCTGTCTTCCCTTTGAGTAAGGAAAACCACGTTAACCCAATTAAGTTGAGAAGGAGTTCGCCATGATAGAATATAAGAACATCCTCTTTTGCACCGATTTTTCTGAAGATGCCAACATAGCCTTTTTTCATGCCCTTGACCTGGCCAAGAAGCATAAGGCCAAGCTGCATATCTTTCACGTTCCCCATTCATCCTACACCTACTGCAGGCACATAGTGGACGAGTATGTTCCAGAAGGGTCTCCAGGGGGGGAGGCCTTTTACAATAAAGAGATCGCCAAGAAGGCTGAAGAGGCACTGAGGGAGCAGTATGGGGAGAAACTGGCTGGCTTTGACAACTATCTATTTGTTGTCAAGGGCGGATCTCCTGACGTTGAAATCATCCGTTACGCCAAGAACAATAATATTGATGTCATTGTCATGGGGACCCTGGGAAAATCGGAGCTTGACAGGATCGAACATGGGAGCACAGTGGCGAACGTGTCCAAATATGCCCATTGCCATGTGATTGCCATCAGAAACCCTGCCAAGCGATACACCTTGCCCGGTAAGTTGCTTTAGTTCCGGGGCCAAAAGGAGATTGAAAGGAAATCATTCCTTATCTACGGAGGGAGAAAATGGCAAAGAAGGTCCTGGTTGTGGATGATGAACTGGATATAAGGACATTTATTACCACCCTGTTGGAGACCAATGGTTACAAACCCCTTCATGCTCAAGACGGGAAGGAAGGGCTTGAGATCGCGCGCAGACAAAAACCTTCCATGATTATACTAGATATCATGATGCCGATGGAGAGCGGAATCACCATGTATCGGGAGCTGAAGAACGACCCGGAGCTGCGCAAGATTCCGGTTATCATGGTCTCCGCACTCTCCAAGAAGACCTTTTTTCATTCTCAAAAGGTCCTGGACGAATATAAGGGAGAAGAGGTGCCTGAACCGGCTGCATATATTGAGAAGCCGCCCGAACCGGAAGAACTTCTCGAGGCGATTCGGAAGTGCCTGGAGTAACGGTTGCCGGGAGAAAGATGAATAGGCCCTGTCATTTGCCGACGCCCTGCACAAAGCCTTTGCACCAATTGACCCCCTCTTTGGGATCTAGGGTCCAGGCATCAGCGCCCACATAATCACGAACAGTGGCCGTGGTTGGGCCGCCCCCAATAATTACATATCGGCCATTCCTCATGTCCCTTTCCTCCAACAATTCGACTGCCCTTTTCATGGACTCAAAGGTAGGCGTGATGAGGGCAGACATGGCGATGACCCTTGCCCCTGTGTCTGCAACCGCATCCACGATCGCTTCGGGTGCCACATCTACACCAAGGTCAATGAGACGAAATCCAGACACCTTGAAAAGGGTCCCAACAATATCCTTTCCGATATCGTGTATATCCCCTTTGGGTGTTGAAAGGACCACCGCGCCCAGGGGAAGATCCGCCTGGTCTTTGATCAGGAGCGGCTCGAGAATTGCCACCACCTTCTTAAATATGTTGGCAGACATGATCAGTTCAGAGAGGAAATACTCTCCGCTGCTATATAATTCCCCAACCCGGTCCATTCCGGCACGGCAGTCGTTCAGGATGGAAAGGGGATCCATCTCTTTGCGGGTAGCCTGCTCAACCAGGTTCATCACATCGTTGTATCGGAGCTGAGCCACTGCCTGGGCAATTTCTCCTTTAAGCTCAACTTTCTTAGGGGGTGCCTTCTTGATGGTCTGAGGCCGCCGAACCTTTCCGTGACGTCCCTTGCCCTGGTAACTCTTTCCTGTTTCTACCATTGCCCGTATATTTTCGGGCCTTGCGTCTATAGGGCATTCACAGCCCGTGGTCAACATGAAGCCTCCGCCCTTACCCACCACGTCGATAAGCCTCTTGCAATAGGCCACGACCTCTTCGGGTTTTCCCAATGTTAGGAGACTTGCTGGGACGTCACCGCTTATGCACATGTGAGCCCCGAGTATCTCCTTGGCCTTGAAGATATCTGTTGTGCCGTCCAGGTCGCATACGCATTTTGCCCTGGGGAGCCCTTTTAGATAAGGAAGATTTATCCCCCAGTCTGTGTCAAAGTGCAGCCACGGCGTGATTCCCTCTGATAAGAAGGCGTCCACGTAGCGCTGCAGGAAAGGCCATTCGAAGCGCTCAAATATAGGGAGGCGATAGTAAAAGCCGGAGCCCCTTTCAAGGACGATGAACGCCACATCCTTACCGTTGTTTTTGCAGACCTGGACGGCATTGGATATCAGATCGTCACAAGATGCCTCCATGGCGGCCTCCACTTTGTCCGGGACTTCGTATAGGTCTCTGGTGAATTCGCTCAGGGTGCGGCATAGCGAGAAGGCCATCAGGACCGAGTCCACAGCAACTCCCAAGAAGACCGGCATTCCCCTCTCTTCACAGATCCTCATGTCTTCAACGTAGAGTTGGTTGGTTATGGCCTGCATCAACTTGAATTGTTCCATTGTCTTCCTGCTGATCTTTTCATAGTGCTCATCCCAAAAGAGGTTCCACCCAAGGGCAGCGATCTTATCATAGTCCTCTCTCTTGAAGAGGACCTTTTCGTCCACCTGGTAGAGGGCATCTTCTGCCAGCTGCTTTCCCGGTATCAGATTTCGTACGGGCGCTGAGCAGAGCCTTCCAGGCAGCATTGGGTAGTAGTAATTGGGCTTGCTACCGTAATCGTAACCGAATTCATGAAAGCACCTGATCAATGCCTCCCGCGCCACACTGTGATCGTGCCATGCCTCTGCCTGGGTAATTCCGTACAACCTGGGTGCGGTCGTGATCAATATCGGGAAGACCGGATGCCTATCCACAGGTTCTAGAGAGACAGCGGCCTGCAATCTCTCGTGCCTTGTCATTGTTTCATTGATCATTTGTAACTCCCCTCAGCTCTTTTCTCTGAGCTTAACAGTTCAGCCGTTTTTGACAGGACTAACAGGATAAACATGATTCACCGGTGAACTATTACCCCTGAGCTAGGGGGTCTGCAGGGTCAATTCCCGAAGTATTGAACAGCGTTCCGGAATATCCTTATGCCTTCCCCCTCCTCGGGAATAGGGTACTTACCCTGACGGATGAGAGACTCTTTTTTGAGGGTCCAGTCGGGGTGATTGGTATAATGGTTAAAGGCCTCTGGATGGGGCATTAGGCCGAAGATCCGACCGGTAGGATCGCAGATCCCGGCTATGTCTTCAAGAGATCCGTTGGGATTGAACGGCCATTTGCCGCCCACCGGTTCTCCGTGTTTCCCTGCGTACTGAAGCACCACCTGGTTGTTCGAGAAAAGCCTTCTGATATCGATATCAGTGGCGTAAAACTTTCCCTCCCCGTGTCTGACAGGCAGTTCAAGACTATGAAGCCCTCTTGTAAAAACGCAAGGGGAGCTAGGGTTGACTCTTAGATTCACCCACGCGTCGATGAAATTGCCTGAGTCATTGTATGTGAGGGCCACACGTCTCTCCCTGTAACAATCTTCAAAGGCCGGCAGGAGTCCGAGGTTAACCAGGGCTTGAAAGCCGTTACAGATCCCAATTATCAGGTTCCCCTCTTCAATGAAACGCTCGATCTCTTTGCCGAGGTGATGCCTTAGCTTGGACGCCATGAGGACCCCTGCTCCATGATCGTCCGCCCAGCTGAAACCGCCTCCAAATACGAGGATCTCGTAGTCATCGAGCCTCGCCTTGGCCCCGGCCCTTGGGGCGGCAATTAACTCGTTGATGTGGACCCTCAAAGACTCCGCCCCGGCCAATCTCAGGGAGTAATCGGTCTCATAGTCGCAGTTTAATCCGTAGCCGGTAAAGACAAGTGCCTTGACCCGTTTCATATCAAGTCCTCGAACGGTCTTTTCCAGGCAGCCTTTAACTCGAAAAGATCCGCTTCAATTATTGTCTCCCCCCTATCACCTCTGACACAAACAAGCGGCGATTCGGTCAACACACCTACCTTACCCAGCTTTAGCCCGGTAAAGCCCTCCTCAAAGTCCTTTCTTCTCTCAGGCGGTACAGTTATCACAAAACGGCCGCACGACTCTGAGTACAAGATCTGGCTGACGGTAAGTCCTTGGGCGGCAGGGAACCTGGGCAGTTCAATATCCATTCCGAGTTCCCCTGCCATGGAAACCATGGCCAGGTGCACTGCCAGCCCTCCCCTGCATACGGCATGGCATGATGAGACAAGACCTTCTCGTATTGCCCGGTGGAGGGCGAGATACTGGAGCCACAGCTCTTCTGTGTCTACTTTGGGGACGTTAACCCCTATGGTATCCATCATCTGGTAGTATTCGCTGCCTCCCAGTTCATTCCTGGTTTCCCCCAGGACATAGACGAGATCGCCTGGAAACTTGGCTTCCAGTGTGACACACAGTTTGATGTCCTCTATCACGCTGGTGACCGTCAAAAGCAGGGTGGGAAGGCCTGAGACCTTTCGTCTCTCACCGAAAGGGCCCTCCAGGTTTCCGTCTATATACATGCTGTCCTTGCCGGAAAGAAGCGGTATGCCATAGCCTAGGCAGCAGTCCCGCAACGCCCAGTTTGCCCTGACCAACTGGGCGGCCTTGTACTTACCATCAGGGTTTTTCTCGGGGTGGTACTCGATGGTAGGCCAACAGAAGTTGTCTACCCCGGCCAGATGATTGGGATCCCCTCCGACTGCCAGCACCTTCCTGACCGCCTCATCGATGGTAGCGGCGGTCATATGGTATGTATCAATCGCTGAATAGAACGGGTTGAGGGCCTGGGAGAGGACAATCCCCCTCTTGGATTGGAGCACGGGTCTTACTACCGAGGCGTCAGATGGGATATCTCTTCCCCTACCCACCAGAGGCTTAATTACACTCCCCCCCTGGACCTCATGGTCATATTGCCTTGCAATCCAATTTCGTGCGCATATGTTGGGTCGAGAAAGGGCGGCCTTCAGCAGGGCCTGGTGGTCGGCCGGCTCGCTGAGAACCGGCTCTGTCAGGCCCCGCATATGGGGGCTCGTCCACTCCGCATCGAACTGCCACTGAGGAAAATCGGATTTCAGGAGGTCCATCCTGATATAGACACAGGTCTTTCCCTTATAGTCCACCCTCAGGTAACCAGAATCATTGTACTCTCCAATGACCGTGCTTTCCACGGCGTGCTTTAGCGAAAGCTCTATGAAACGGTCCAGGTGTTCGGGCCTGACGGCTATGGTCATTCTTTCCTGGGACTCAGAGACCCAGATCTCCCATTGATCCAGCCCTTCATATTTTAAGGGGATCCTGTCAAGCTGCACCAGGCAGCCATTGCTGAACCGCGCTGACTCGCCGATCGATGAGGAGAGACCCCCGCCCCCGTTATCAGTTATAAAGGATATGAGGCCCTCGTCCCTTGCCTCAATGAGGAAGTCATGCATCTTTTTCTGGGTGTAAGGGTCACCAATCTGGACGTGGCCGGCAGGGGTTTTTTCGCTGTATGTCTCCGAGGCGGCGGTCACCCCGTGAATTCCATCCTTTCCCACCCTGCCCCCGGACATAATGATGAGATCACCGGGGCTAGTGGTCTTCTGATGGGATGATTCGTCCCCTATCCTGGCAGGCATTATCCCGAGGGCGGTTACAAAGACAAGGCATTTGCCCAGATAACTCTTGTCAAACAGAAGGAGTCCATAAGGTGTAGGAATTCCGCTCTTATTGCCGCCGTCCCTTACACCCTCCACTATCCCGTCCAGCAGACGACGGGGGTGGAGGTGGGGCATCAGGTCCCCCCCATAATCCCGGGGTCCCACGCAGTAGCCATACATCCCTAGGATCAGTTTTGACCCCTTTCCTGTACCCATGGGATCCCTGTAGATGCCCACAATTCCGGTAATTGCTCCACCGTATGCCTCCATGTTGGATGGGCTGTTATGGGTCTCGCCTGTAATAACATAGTAGTTTTCATCGTCAAATCTCCCCACACCGGCGTTATCCCACAAGACAGATATTACCCAGTCTCTCTTTCTTCTGAGCTCTAAGGTCGGGGCCTCAATACAGGTCTCGAAGAGGTTATCCACCGTTTCTCTATGGCCCGTAGCAATGTCATGGTAACGGAAGAGCCCCCTGAATGTATTGTGATTGCAGTGGTCACTTCGTGCCTGGGAGATATATTCCAGTTCCACATCAGTGGGGAGATCCAGCCCCACCTTCTTTCTATCGCGCCTTACATCCTCTCTCATGAAGTATCGACGGATAATAGGTATATCCATATCCCTGAGGGCAAGATTTCGTTCAGCCGAGATCTTTATCAGCTCTTCATCGCTATTGATTGGAAGGGTCCTCACCTCGGGTTCATGATCAAGGACCACCCTTGGCACAATAAACCCGATCCCTTCTCGGCTCTCCCAATCATTCCTTGAATATACTCTCCATTGTTGTATGAATTCATTTGCCAGCAGGTCCTTGGCGATCTTGTGGACCCCTTTCTCAATTAGATCTCCTCTTATCTCGTAGAGTTTTGATGTATAGATGGCCTGATCCGAACGGAACTTTATGCCCAGGAGATCCTCGACCGCCTCGGCTGCGGTGCTCCCGGCAGTGTCTCTTACACCGGGGCGGAATCCGACCCATATCAGCCAGTCGAAGTCATGGGCAACAGGTGAATAAGATGATTGTTCTGTCACAGGATTGGTGAATATCTCGGTTCGAACCCGCTCCAATTGGGCAGGGCCGAGATCGGCATCTATGGTCAGCACCCTTATTGTCCTGATCTCGGCAACTTCAAATCCAAAATATTCCCTAGCCTTTCGCAGGATGCCGGCGCCTTCCGCATCAAATAGGTCCTGTTTTAGTCTGATTTCCAGTCTGGAGGGCATAGGTTTGTGTTCGCTCATAACCCAGGGAAATTCTATCCCCCTTCTTATTTTTTCCTTCTTCATTCCTCCCATCGCAGGCCGTCAGGAGAAAGAGGAAAATGTCATAGGGGTATTCGAAGCAAGTAAGGTGACTCTATTTAAATTGTATGGATGAGTCAACCCCGATGTTGCATTAAGAGAAGGCCAAGGCAGATCGTCCTTGGTCTGGAATGGCGGAGGGCTTGAAATCTTTGAGACAAATAGATATATTTACAAAATAGAAATTTAAAAATACAAACAGATTGTTTAGAATGGCAATTAAATGGATATAAAAGGAGTCGAAAAGATGGTGAGAGAAGAAAAGGCCCTGAATGAGAGGGGCGATATGGGGAGGATCCCCAACCAAAAAGAGCTCGAGAAGGAATTGAGCGAATATCTTTCGAAAAAATATGGCAACCGGATAAAGATCATATCCCCATTTGTCTTCCCAAAGAAGGACGAAGCGCGGACCGATGGATCGGTAAGTCAGAAGGAATCTGATGGCCTGCCTGTCTTCGACATGTTACCCACAGACCTCGAGTCTTATCTGGATAGTTTTGTAATTAAGCAGGATCAGGCAAAGGCCGTCCTCTCTACAAAGATCTGCACCCACTTCAACAGGATAAAGTATAATCGCGGTAAGGGCATTAAGGGCGCTGGGGCAAAGAACAAGCCCACCAGCGTGGGTATGATCAAGAACAATGTGCTGATGATAGGGCCAACCGGGGTGGGAAAGACGTATATAATTAAGCTTATCGCCCAGAAGCTGGGAGTCCCCTTTGTCAAGGGGGATGCCACAAAGTTCAGTGAAACCGGCTACGTGGGAGGAGATGTGGAGGATCTGGTCCGGGACCTCGTAAATGAGGCCAACGACGACATTGAGCTGGCCGAGACCGGGATTATTTACGTCGATGAGATCGACAAGATCTCTTCATCTAAGAATATCATCGGGCATGATGTCTCTCGCACAGGGGTTCAGAGGGCGCTCCTGAAGCCGATGGAGGAGACCGAGGTGGATTTGAAGGTCCCTCATGACCCCATATCTCAGATACAGGCGATCGAGCAGTACAGACGGACCGGCAAAAGGGAGAAAAAGGTCGTCAACACAAAGAACATACTCTTCATTATGAGTGGCGCCTTTGGTGACCTGGCAGATATCATAAGGAAGCGACTTCAGAGCCAGGGAATCGGGTTTGAGGCGACCGTGAGGTCCACAGATGTCCCCTGGGAGATCCTAAAAGAGGCCGCTGCTCAAGACCTGATAGAGTTTGGTTTCGAATCTGAGTTTGTTGGGAGGCTCCCTGTGGTCGTAGTATTTGACGAACTAAAAAAGGAAGATCTGGTGGAGATCCTCAAGAACCCCAACAACCCCATCATTCTCAGTAAGCGGCTGGACTTTGGCTCATACAGTATCGACATCAAGTTCGAGGATGAGGCACTGGCGAAGATAGCGGAAATGGCGGCAGCAGAAAAGACCGGGGCCAGGGGTCTTGTAAGCGCCATTGAGAAGGTCCTGATACCCTTTGAAAAGACGCTCCCTTCGACAGATATCAAGAGGCTTTTGGTAACGCCGGAGGTTGTGGAGAATCCTGAAGCCCAGCTAAAGATGATATTAAAGGGCCCGAATGATCCGGAAGGCGCGGATAGGTTTGAGAAGGCCAAGATCAGGGAATTTGAAGGCATTAAGGCCTACATCAAAGAGAAGGCCGGAAATTTCCGTCAGAAGTCGGGGCTTGAGATCTCGGAGAGGAGGGCGGAGCTGATCACGAAACTCTACCTGGGCGCCATCACCGACATAAATTCAGCCCTGGATGAATTCAAAGACATGTATGACCAGGTGAAGATCCAGGAGGCAGCCCTGGTCGATAAGCTGGAGGTGAGTATATCTTTTGAGGATAGCGCCATAGATGAGATAATACTCCAGGCAATGAAAACCGGGAGTGATGCCGGGTCGTTGGCCCTAGAACTGGCCGTAAGGCTGGAGTACGGTCTCAGGCTTGTAAAGGATCGCTCAGGGGCTCACTCGTTCACTGTAGGCAAAGAAGCCATTACGAATATGGAGAATTTTATAAACGACCTCATTAAGGAGTCTCATCGCCAGCAACATTTGGGTCAGGCTAAACCCTGAACCCTCTGAACATTCGTATTTTTCAATATGATCGGCATATCAAAACTCTACTGCGGCACAGTAGAACCCTCTGATCCCCTGCGCTACGGGAGACATACCAAGGACCTCCCTTCCCATCTCCTCCAGTTCTCTGAGGACAAGAGGCCCGTGGTAGTCTGGAACGTGACCAGGGCCTGCAATTTGAGGTGCATTCACTGCTATGCCCAGGCTGTTGAGCAAGGTGATGAAAGGGAAATCGACCATGAAAAGGGTCTTGCACTGATAGATGACCTGGCCCTATTCGGTGTCCCTGTTATCCTATTTTCCGGAGGTGAGCCCCTCATGCGGCCCGACCTGGCAAGGCTGGCAAGATACGCCGTCGAGAAGGGGATGAGGGCCGTGGTATCGACAAATGGGACTCTAATTACAAAGGAAAAGGCCCGGGAGCTGAAGGAGATCGGTCTTTCTTACGTGGGCGTGAGTCTGGACGGGATGGAAGAGGTTAACGATCGATTCCGGGGGAAGAGAGGGGCCTTTAGAGATGCCGTGACAGGCATAAGGAATTGCATGGAGACAGGGCTTAAGGTGGGGCTTAGGTTTACTATCAACCGTATGAATGCGGCTGAAATTCCCCATATCTTTGATCTCCTGGAAGAATACAATATACCCAGGGCCTGCTTTTACCATCTCGTCTATTCGGGTCGCGGCTCATCCCTGGTGGATCATGATCTGGATCACGAGGAGACCCGAAGGGCGGTCGATCTAATAATTGACCGGACAAGGGATTTACACGACCGGGGCATAGACAAGGAGGTTCTCACCGTTGACAATCATGCCGATGGACCCTACGTCTATCTGCGTATGACCAGAGAGAATAACCCGAGGGCCGAGATGGTCTTTCAACTCCTCAAGATGAATGAGGGGAACAGTTCGGGCCGCGGAATAGGGTGTATAAGCTGGGAGGGCTCTGTGCATGCGGATCAGTTCTGGAGGCACTATAGCTTCGGAAATGTGCTTGAAAGACCTTTCAGTGAAATCTGGCAGGATATTTCAAATCCTTTAATGCAAAAACTGAAGCAAAAAAAGAAGTTTGTCAAGGGCCGTTGTGCCTCGTGCCGATGGCTGAACGTCTGTGGAGGGAATTTTCGGGTCAGGTCAGAGGCCGTGACGGGTGACCTGTGGGCATCGGATCCCGCCTGTTACCTGACCGATGAGGAGATAAGGTGAAGTTGGATTCCGGGCAAAGGACTCCGAAGGGGGGGCATAGAATATGATCATTCGACCACGAAGACTTAGAAGGACATCCACCTTACGGGAGATGGTGAGGGAGACCAGGCTTTCTTCAAAGGATTTCATCTCTCCCCATTTTGTGAAGCATGGCCGAAAAGTGAAGGATCCCATCTCTTCTATGCCCGGCCAGTATCAGTTTTCGGCTGACACCATTGTGAACGAATGCGAGGAACTGTGGGCCCTTGGGGTGCGGTCCGTAATCCTTTTTGGACTGCCGGACAAAAAGGATGAGAAGGGGAGCAGGTCGTGGGCCGATGACGGCATCGTCCAGGTGGCGGTTTCCGCCATCAAAGATCGATTGCCGGAAATGGTGGTTATCACCGATGTATGCCTGTGTGAGTATACAGATCACGGCCACTGCGGTGTGATCAAGAATGGCGAGGTGGATAATGATGCTACCCTGGAACTGCTGGCCCGGCAGGCACTGTCTCATGCCAGGGCAGGTGCGGATATCGTGGCACCCTCGGATATGATGGATGGACGGGTAGCCGTCATTAGAGAGGCCCTGGACGCACAGGGTTATGAGAATATCGCGATACTATCCTATGCGGCAAAGTATGCATCTGCGTTTTACGGCCCCTTCCGGGAGGCTGCAGAGTCGACCCCTCAATTTGGGGATAGGGCCGGTTACCAGATGGACCCTGGTAATGCCGTTGAGGCCCAAAAAGAGGCCCAGCTGGATATGGAAGAAGGCGCGGACATGATCATGGTAAAACCGGCCATACCCTACCTGGATATCATTCGACAGGTCCGCGAGATAAGCCTCGTCCCGGTTGCCGCCTATAATGTGAGCGGTGAATATGCCATGGTGAAGGCCGCTGAAGGCAAGGGGTGGATCGATGGGAAAAGGGCTATGATGGAGATGCTTACCTCAATCAAGAGGGCAGGGGCGGATCTGATCCTTACCTACTTTGCCAGAGATGCGGCCCAGTTTCTTCTAGAATCCGAGGTCAGAAGGGTAGAAACTTGAAACTGGAAACTGGAAACTTGAGACGTGGGAACCGCAGACATTAATGCCAAGGAGATTCAGGCCGGTGGCGAGGCACCGAGGGGTGGGTTGAGGCTTGTGGCGTGGGAGGTCACCAGGAGATGCAACCTCAATTGCGCCCACTGCAGGGCAGGAGCTGAACGAGGCCCATATCCGGGAGAGATGGAAAGGTCCAAATGCATCGAGATCCTGGAGCAGATTAGCCAGGTTGGAAACCCTATAGTCATACTCACGGGGGGTGAACCTCTGCTAAGGGAGGATGTCTTTGACCTGGCCGAATGCGGGACTCGATTGGGACTCTATATGGTCATGGCCACCAATGGGACCCTCTTAGCCCCTTCACACGTGGAACGGATGAAGCACTCGGGCATAAGACGGGTTAGCATTTCCATTGACGGGGCCGATAAGTACCAGCACGACCATCTCAGAAAGGTCTCCGGGGCCTTCAACGGGGCTATACGGGGGATAAGCCTCCTCAGAGAGGCCGGCCTGGAGTTCCAGATCAATACCACTGTAACAAGAGAAAATGTAGAGCAAGTCAAGGAGATCTTAGATCTGGCCGTTCACCTGGGTGCGGCTGCCCATCACATCTTTCTCCTGGTGCCAACCGGGCGGGCCAAGGAGATGGTAAACCAGGAAATTGATGCACGGCAATATGAGGAGCTGCTACACTGGTTCAACCATATGAAAGATAAGGTTAATTTGCAATTAAAGGCCACATGCGCCCCACATTATTATAGAATTTTACGACAGGAGGCCAAGGCGAAGGGGGAGGAGGTGTGCTATGATACCCACGGCCTGGATGCCGTAACCCGTGGCTGTCTGGCCGGGACATCCTTCTGTTTTATATCCAACACAGGCATTGTTCAGCCCTGCGGATACCTGGAGCTCAACTGCGGGGACCTGAAGACCTCGGCCTTTCAATCGATCTGGCAGGGCTCGCGGCTCTTCAATCAACTCAGAGATTTTTCGTCTTATAGAGGCAAGTGCGGGACGTGTCAATATCTCAGGGTTTGTGGAGGTTGCAGGGCAAGGGCATACGAGGCTACCGGTGATTTCCTGGCAGAAGAGCCCTTATGTGCATATGACCCGATAAGCAGGCACATGGCCTATGAACGAGGAAGCGGCAACCCGTAGCTCGCAATCTGCAGGGCATATTGACATGGATGAGAGAGACAAGAATATCTTAAATGAGATCCAGTCAGATTTTCCCCTTACTCCCAGGCCTTTCCTGGACCTGGCAAGGCGACTCGATCTGTCGGAAAACGAGGTCATTGAGGCCATAAGAAGGCTAAAAGAAGAGGGGGTTATAAGGCGCATAGGGGCCAATTTCTACTCCAGCAAGCTAAATTTTGCTAGCACGCTCTGCGCAGCGAAGGTGCCGGGGGAAAAGATCGACGATTTTGTTGAGGTAGTAAATAGTTATCCGGGTGTTACCCACAACTATCTGAGAGGCAATGAATACAATATCTGGTTCACCTTTATCGCGCCTGATATGGACCATATAGAGAGGGCGCTCAAGGAGATCTCTGAGGTGACAGGGGTACCGGAGATCCAGAGTCTACCAGCCGTAAGGACCTTCAAGATCAGGGTGGATTTTGAGGTCTAGTGCCCCGTTTGATCGCACCAGGGCAGGCCTGGCCCCAGCCCTCAATCCTCTTATACTCCTTCCCCGAAAAGCGAGTTCTGCTATCAGGTAAGAAACTTACTCCAACGACTGATAATTGTTCTTCTTGGCAATGACCCCACATCCATTGTTGAGACCTGATACGCCAGTATAATCCCTGACGAAATTACACCGGAAGCAATTCATTTGATTGACATATTGAATTAAGGATGCTCAAATAGGTCGCATAGGAGGATTAGAAAAAAGGTGCGCGGTAAAGAAATGGCACAAATATTGCTCTCTCTCTCTCTCTCTCTCTCTCTCTCTCTCTCTCTCTCTCTTATACCTGTAATTATTCAGGAAAACATACTCGTGCCCGCTTGGGTCCGGGGCTGTAATATTAAGAACCCCATTGGTTTCATTGAGAAACTGGTGGGGTTTTTCTTTTTTATACCGATATCAGGTTTGGCTCTCGTCTTGCGGAGTAGAAAAAAGAGGGGGGTCTGATGTTTGAGACGAGAACATGCGAGGCTTGTCGGCAGGATCATATTTTCCGACCTTCTCGAATGTCCCTTGGAGAGGTACAAAAAGATGATTGAAGAAGTTGAAACATCTCCCTTGATGGGCAGCCTTCTGGTGACATTCAAGCGCCTGTCCCAAACAGGGCCTGCCTGCCTGCCAGTGGCAGGCTCATCCGGAGTTATTGGCGAGATCGTCAAGAACGGACGGGCCTTGAAGATCAGGTATGCGGATGAGGGATTCAATAAGAAATTTTGTATTTCGGCGTCCGGCCCGGAGTGGCCTACGCCCCGGAGGGATTGCGGAATAGAAAAATCCGAGATCGATAGGTTTTTATACAAATTACGGCGCATCAGCTCGAGGAACGAACTGACCTATCAGGTTTTGAAGGGAATTATCGAGCATCAAGGCGAATATCTGCGAACAGGCAATCCCCCGGATCTGGTCCCGTTAACGCAATTAGATCTGGCCAACGCAATCGGCAGCGGGAACAGGAAAATCGATAACAGTTGGATTTCACGACTGATCCGCGGCCTAAGAGTGCTGACTCCCTCCGGGGAGGAAAACGCCTTGAAGTTCTTCTTCCCCTCTCAGAAACAGGTGAACAAATTATTCATAAAGGGGCTTCTGGACAGGGAAAGAAGGGACATTTTATCCGGCAGAATAAAAGAGCCTTACTCCGACGAGCAGATAAAAGAGATGCTTCCCAAATCCTCTCTCTCCCTTCGATCGGTTGTTCAATGCCGTAATGAAATGGGGATGCCCTCTGCCAGGAGAAGAATCTCCAGCTGTATATATCCCCCTCTGTGGGCAGACTTCTCGGTACAATATCCTTTAACAGTTGAGTCAATTCGAACTAATGCCCCGGCCAGTCCGGGAATTTATGAATTTCTGCTGAAAGGCCAGGGCATGGACTATCCCAATGGCAAGACACCTATTATTTACATCGGGGGCAGCGGAAATATCAAAAAGAGATTAAGAGGCCACTTAGGGAAACGCAATAAAAATGGCGGGATAAGGGATTTCTTGAGAAGGCAGGAGTGTTCTTTTAGATATATCCGGTTTTCAACCCCCGACTTCCACAAGAGCGCGGGATGGAGAGAAAAGGAGAGGGAACTGTATAAATCATTTTTTGCCACTTATGGTTCGGCCCCTGAATGTAACAGGGTAAGACCATGAGGCTTGAAACTGGAAACTTGAAACTTGGAGATATATTGACATTTCTGGGAGCTATCGAGTTTCGAGTTTCAAATTTCCAGTTTCAAACATGAATTAGGGCCAAAACTCAATGCATTTATCAGGAGTACTAAATAACCAATAACCAATACTTGTCCTGAACTCTTTTTCAGATTTCAAGTTTCCAATTTCCAGTTTCCAGTTACGGAGTAACACATGAATATCCATTTTAGAAACATGACAATCTTCACCAAGATACTTTTGGGCTTTATCCTTCTCCTGGCGCTGGCGGCTCTAATGGGTGGAGCCCTGTTTTACAGTTTGAGGGATGTAACCGGGGTCCTGCGCCGGATAACGGAGCGAACCGCCCCCTCCATCCGCTATCCCACCCGGGTGAAGAGGCATGCCCTCCTGGCTATCTTACATGCGAAGAGCTACCTGCTGCTCGAAAAGAAAGAGATACACGAGCAGACCATGCACGATATCCGGGAGATATACGCCAACCTGGACAGGGTGGATGAAGTGGCGGGTAAATATAACGATCGGGCGCTCCTCCGGAAATCCACAGATGTCTGCGAGGCCGTTGAGAAATACCAGAAATACTATAATCGCGTGGTGGCCCTCTTAGAAGAGAATAAGTCCTTAGAGCACAAGATGAGGATATTAGGGAAAAGGGTAAACGATCTTGCCAATACCCACACCCTTGACCACAAGAGGTTATTGGAAAAGACCATTGCCAATGGGGTTGATCAAACAAAATATATGGAGGGGTTCAGCCTATGCACGGAAATTGAAAAGGAGACCCTGGAGGCGAGGGGGCAGGAAAAAAATTACATCTTATACAAGAAACAGGAATATCTTGACGGGCTAAAGGAACACATTGCCAATCTAAACAAGCTGTACGATGAGATAACCAAGGTCGACTATGTCTTTGAACATCAGGCCTTGATGGCAGAAACCCGCAAGGCAACGGATGAATACTTGGCAGCAGCAGAAAAGTGGGTCGCCAAGGGTAATGAGTTAAGTGAGATACTGACCAGGATGCACGAGACCGGGGTAAAGGTGCGACAGACTGCCCTGGCTGTCCAGGAGGCCGGCTGGCAGGAGATGGATGCGGCTAAGAAAAGGGCCGTACTTACATCAGAGAGGGCATCCCTGACCGGTATCCTGGTGGCTGTCCTCGCCATTATTATGGGGGTTGCGCTCGCTTTTTTCATCGCCCGTGGCATAGCCGGCCCGATCAAGGGATTGAGCCTGGCTATCGCCGGTATAGCCAGAGGTGATCTGAGCAGGCGGGTAGCGGTCAAAACCCGGGACGAGGTGGGGCAACTGGCGATCTCTTTTAATACAATGGTCGAAAACCTGCAGAACACAATGGTCTCACGCGATTATTTCGACAATATCATCAAATCCATGATTGATACCCTCATCGTGGTTGATGCGGAGGCAAAGATAGCGACGGTAAACCCGGCAACCTGTCATCTATTAGGATACAGAGAAGAAGAGCTCCTCGGGCAGCCTGTGAGCATCATTTTTGCAGAAGAAGAAGAAGAAGAAGTTCGCAGGGTGTTCCAGTTTTTCCGTGAACCCGAAAAGGCAGAAGCCCTTGACCCTCAGGATACCGTCCGCAATCGTGAACTCACGTACAAAGCCAAAGACGGCCGACTCATTCCGATGTCGTTTAACGCCAGTATACTGACTGATGAAGCAGGCAATGTCACGGCCGTGGTGGCAGGGGCAAAGGATATCACAGATATAAAAGCTGCAGAGGCAGGGATAAGAAGAGAGAGGAATTTTTCTCAAAATATAATTACTACCATCCCCGATTCCTTGCTCGTTCTCGATAAGGATTTAAGGATAAAGAGTGTAAATCTATCCTTTTACAACGTATTTGGATTGGAGCCGGAAAAGGTAATAGGCGCTCGCATAACCGATATATTAGGAGATGAAGATAGAAGACTCACAGCCAGGCTGACCGGGGTATTTGGAAGTGAAAAGATGTTAGAGGACTTTGAGCTGCGTTATCAACCTGTCTGCGTGCCTGCGTGTGCGGGCGATACGCACGCAGACACGCAAGGCACAGGCAGGTCAGAAAAATTGGGGGAACGGGTATTCAATATCAGGGCGAGAAACATAATTATTGCAGAAGAAGAAGAAGAAGAAGAAGAACTGGTTGTGATACGAGACGTGACCGATTGGAGGCGGGCGGAGGAAAAGCTTAAGGAGTACTCACAGCGGTTGGAAGAGATGGTGGAGGAGAGGACACGGGAGCTGAAGGAGAGCCAGGATCGACTTGTCGAGGCTGAAAAGCTCCGGGCCTTGGGGCTGATGGCCTCGGGAGTGGCCCACGAGTTTAACAACCTCTTGGCCGCTATCCTCGGCAATACCCAGCTCTTAAAAATGGATTTATCCGGCCATGAGGGAAAAGAGAAAAGAGAATTAATCGACCGGTCGATGGGAATGCTCAATACCATTGAGAGGGCAGCCTCTGACGGGGCTGAAACGGTTCGCCGGATCCAGGAATATACCAGAACCAGGAAGGACAGGGCTCATATGCCGGCCGACCTCAATGATATCATTGAAAATGCTATCGAGTTTCTCAGACCGAGGTGGAAAGATGAGGCCGACAAGAAAAAAATAGCCATAAATGTGAGAACATACCTCTCTGATATCCCTCCCATTTTAGGGAACGACTCGGAGTTAAGGCAGGTCATGACCAATCTTATTATAAACTCTATGGATGCAATGCCGGATGGGGGTGATATCACCATCCGGACCCACACAGTTGATGAGAATGTAAAGGTGACTGTGGAGGATACAGGGATCGGAATATCAAAAGAAAACATAGGCAAGGTATTCGATCCCTTTTTCAGCACCAAGGATTATAAGGGCACCGGCCTCGGGCTGAGTGTCTCATACGGGATAGTAAAAAGACATGGCGGCAAGATAGAATTGGAAAGCGTCCCTGGAAAGGGGACGACCTTTATCCTCACCTTCCCTGCTGCGTATGAGACAGAAGAGAAGGAGGAAAAGAAAGCGCCTCCCAGGAGAGTTGAGAAGGCCAAGGTCTTAGTAATTGATGATGAGGAGACGGTTCGGAATGTGTTGTTCCGAATGCTGAGCACCATGGGCCATGAAGTGGAGCTCGCCTGTAACGGCAGGGAGGGACTGGCCCTTTTTCACAGGGCAATGGAGTCAACGCCGTTTGGCCTTGTATTCACCGACCTCGGGATGCCAGAGATGAATGGCTGGGAGGTGGCAGGCGAGGTAAAAAAGGTCAGACCGACCACGCCGGTAGCCCTGATCACCGGCTGGGGGCTTGAGGTGGACCGGGATGAGATGAAAAGGCAAGGGGTGGACCTGATCATACCAAAACCATTCAACATGGAGGAGTTAGCCGGTCTGGTTGTCGAGGCAATGCTTTTGGAAGCTGGGGATTGAAACTGCAAACTGGAAACTGGAAATTTGAAAGTGGAAACTGTGGTAAACAATGAGAGAGATCTATGAATTGGATGTTTACAAATTGGCTGAAGAACTCTCTGATTTGATCTGGTATGGTTTTAATTGGCCCAAAAAAAGGCCGTTGAGATCGACGTCAAGCAGGCGAGGGAAATACTGATAGCAAAGTTAGACGAGCTAGCCACAAGGCATGGATTTACTTACAACAGGGTGTTCATTCGCAACCAGAAAACCCGATGGGGAAGCTGTTCGTCCAAGAACAATATCAACCTAAACTTGAAACTCATCCTGTTGCCGGAAGGGTTGAGGGACTTCGTCATACTTCATGAATTGGTTCATACCAAGCTGAAGAGCCACGATACCAGATTTTGGGAAGAACTCGTGAAGATTGAACCCAATGCCCGAGCCTTAGCTTCAAGGCTCGCTCGCCAGATCTCCACAACCTCTCGCAATCTTAGGAGGGCCCTGCAAAAGGGCATTTAAATATCCAAGTGGTTTGAACAGGCAATATAGTACCTCGTTCCTTGACTTACCGGGATCGACCAGAGGTAGGAGCTGGTAATGAAATCACTGCTCGAAGACACGATCGAGATTACCAAGGAAGCCGGAGCCATCATTATGCAGTATTTCAGAGGCCCTTATGATGTCAAAGACAAATCACCGGACAATCCGGTCACGGATGCCGACTATTCGGCTGACACATTCCTGAGGCAACGCCTGATCGCCCTGCTGCCTGAAGCTGGTTGGTTGAGCGAAGAAACGGTTGATCAGCCCGGACGGCTTAAGAGGGAGTGGGTCTGGGTCGTTGATCCGCTGGATGGCACCAAGGAATTTATATTGGGAATCCCAGAGTTTAGCGTCTCTGTTGCCTTGGTGGAAAACGGTCAACCAATCTTAGGCATGATTTACAACCCTGCCACAGAAGAACTCTTCTACGGTACGCGTGATGGCGGTGTGTTCTGCAATGATACCCCATGCCAAGTGAGTGATTGCACACAACTGGAGGGTGCGATGATTGATGCCAGCCGCACGGAGTACGAAAGGGGTGAGTTTGAGTCCTTTCAAGGTCTCCTCCGAATTCGTATCGTGGGGAGCACGGCCTACAAGCTGGCGAGGGTCGCTGCCGGTTTGTGCGATGCATCATGGAGCCGCAGCCCTAGAAACGAATGGGACGTTTGCGCTGGTGTCCTGCTGGTCACGGAGGGGGGTGGCCGTTGTGTAGACTTGAACAATGCGCCGTTCACCTTTAATCGCGCCCATACCGTGGTTAGGGGTTTTGTTGCCGACAATGGACATCTTCACCATGGTATCACCACCATGCTGGCGTCATATGGACCTGCCAATGGATGATACATCCGGCAAGGAGCTCCGGATCAGCCCATCGGCCGTGGGCAAGTCGATAGGGCGTGGGCAGGAGGCATGGGGGCACGGGGAAGTCAAGGCCTTGCATTCCTAACTTCTGCGAGGTAATATAGAGTTGCGCAATATTAGAATATCCGTAAGACCTTAGCGCTTTGAAACATAGGCCGCCTCTGGCCCGGAGGGAGGACCGTGAGGGTCTTTTTTCCAAAGGACGTAAAAGACGGCATCATTTCATAGAACGGCAGTGAGGTCTTTAAACTCGTTACGCAACAGCCCTATAGAAGACCGTCCCTATGAAGTGCCCTCTCCCTGCCTGTGAGAACCTGTATTTAAAGCTAAGGGGGCGTGCCAGAGGCTGGGAAGAATTTGGGTT
>CAYVMN010000043.1:0-25128 GCA_964452575.1 uncultured Desulfobacteraceae bacterium
GTTTTACTCTCATCTATGATGAGTTTACCCGTTCGAGGCCGGAGGCCAATAATATCCTATTGTCGGTTTTACAGGAAAGGATGCTCGATCTTCCCATAGGGAGGGCAGGAGATAGCACCTACCTGAGAGTTAGCCCTGATTTTACAGCCATCTTTACGAGCAACCCCGAGGAATATGCCGGAGTGCACCGGAGTCAGGATGCCCTGCGGGATCGGATGATAACCATGGACCTGGACTATTTTGATGAAGAGACGGAGATACGTATCACCGAAGCCAAGTCAGGTTTGACCAATGGCGATGCTTCCAAGATTGTAAAGATCGTCCGGGGACTGAGGGATTCCGATACCTGCGAATTTTCCCCGACAGTTCGGGGATGCATCATGATTGCCAGGAGCCTTGGGGTAAGGAAGGGTTCTGTAAGCAAAGATAACTCGATCTTCAGGCAGACCTGCATGGATATCCTGGCCTCGGAGACCAGCCGAATCGGCAGCAGGACAAGTCAGACAAAGGTGAGGGAAGTCATTTCTGAATTGATTGAACAGAACTGTTGAAAGATAGGAGACGGTCCGAAGTCCGAAGTCCGAAGTCGGAGGGCAGTGGGCAGTGAGGAATGACGAAGGACGAACGACGAGGAACCACCGTCCACTAACCACTAACCACTGAACGGGGGGGATCCAATGAAAAGAGAGGTAAAGGGGCTTGAAGCGATCAAGACGCTCAGGAAGTTGAAAAGGAAGTCAATCTCAGGGGCTGAAGGCACAAATCACGCGGAGCTTTATCTTCTGAAGAACAATCTGACGATGGCGAAGCGAGAAATGTCAGGCATCGAAAGGAGAAAGGAGGCACTCGAGGAGAGAATCAGTGGGATGGAGCAAAGAATTGCGGAACTCGAGGGCAAGACCCCTAAAAGGAGGGGGAAAAGGCGGAATGTCCCACCGCGGGCCAAGAGTCCCATGCAGGTACTCAAAGTCGGATATTAGATTCTTGGACATCAAATGCGCGAGTTTTAGTTTGTAATTGCAAAGGGAAGAACTTATGGAAGCGGAAGGCAAATACGTATACTGCATCATAGAGAGTAATGAAGGCCGAAACTACGGGCCTATCGGGATCGGTCAGCGTGGCGATATCGTTTCCACAATCGGATATAATGATATTAGTGCCGTGATCAGCAGTTCACCCATGACCAAGTATGTAATCAACCGGGAGAACATGACCGCCCATGAGAAGGTGATCGAAGAGGTCATGAAAGAACACACAGTATTGCCTGTGCGTTTCTGCACCATTGCTTCCAGCGCAGAAGATGTACGAACCCTTCTTCGGAGGAGATACAGTGAGTTCAAGGGCCTCTTAAGGGATATGGATAACAAGGTAGAAATGGGTCTGAAGGCCCTCTGGAAAGACATGAACCAGATCTTTTTGGAACTGGGAGAGAAGAGCCAAGAGGTTAAAGGCCTCAAAAAGAAGGCGGAGGCCAGATCGGGGAAGGAAGACCAAAATCTCAAAATCGCCCTGGGAAAGGCCGTTAAAGAGGCCTTGGAGGCAAAAAAGGTAAGAGAAGGGGAGGGCATCCTGAAGACGTTCAAGCGGACGGCAATTGATGTGAGGACAAATGACACATTCGGAGACAGCATGTTCCTGAACGCCGCCTTCCTCATAGACCGGTTGCGCGAAAGAGAGTTCGATTACCTGGTAGAAGATCTGGTCAAGCAATATGAAGACCGTGTCAACTTTAAGTATGTGGGCCCGGCCCCCCCTTTCAATTTTGTGAATATTGTTGTGAAGTGGTGAGGGCGTCCGAGGTCCAATGTCCGAAGTCCGAGGTCCAATGTCCGAAGTCCGAGGTCCGATGTCAAAGATGTACAGGAATGAGGAATGAAGATTGAGCGGTTTGAAGATATTAAGGCATGGCAAGAAAGCAGGGCGCTGACAAGAATGGTTTTTGAGATTACTTCCGGCCATAATTCCTTCAAGAGTTACAGATTACGTGATCAAATTGGAGGCGCATCAATTTCGTCAATGGCAAATATTGCGGAAGGCTTCGATTCTCAGTCGGACACCGAGTTTATAAGGTTCTTGATCTATTCTCGCCGTTCAGCTTCGGAAGTTCAATCTCACCTATATGTTGCCCTTGATCAGGAGTACATTACAAAGCAACAATTTGATCAGATCTATGAAAAGGCTGTGGTCCTCAAAAATCTAATAGGTGGGTTCATCCGCTATCTGAAAGGGGAGAAGTGATGTTATCTGGACCTTGGACTTCGGACGTCGAACCGTTAGCAATGGACCAATGGAATGGAAATCCCACAAGAAAAGACTGAGGCTGTGAAGAAGAGCATTACGTTGAAGGTTGCCGAGGCCGGCTCAAAGGACGTAGGGCGAGGCATTGTTCGCCTGGATCCGGCAGACTTCAAACGTATCGGGGTTGAAGTGGGCGACGTGATTGCCATTGAAGGGAAGCGGCAGACGGTGGCCAAGGTCTTGCCTGCCTTCATGGAGGACCGAGGAAGGAATCTAATTCGCGTTGACGGCATCACCCGCGACAATGCCAAGGTGGGCATCGACGAAAAGGTAATTATCAAGGCCACTGCTTCCCAGCCTGCACAGAGGATTGTCATGGCACCCCTGACGTTGATGCGGTCTTACGATACCCGTTATATCGGGAGTCTGTTGGAAGGCCTGCCCCTGGTGGAGGGGGATATTGTCAGGACAAGGCTTCTGGGGGCAAGAACCCAGGACTTCAGAGTCGTCTCCACCAAGCCATCTGGTCCCGTGGTGATCCATTCCAGGACCGTCACTACGATCCAGGAGAAGAAAGAGCCCGGGGAGGCAAGGGCCAGGATATCCTATGAGGATATTGGGGGCCTTGGCAAAGAGATCCGCCGTATCCGGGAGATGATCGAACTTCCCCTGAAATACCCCCAGGTCTTTGAAAGGCTCGGGATCGATGCGCCCAAAGGAGTGCTGCTTCATGGCCCTCCAGGATGCGGAAAGACCCTGATTGCCAGGGCGGTTGCCAACGAGACCGATGCCCACTTTGGACACCTCAGCGGTCCGGAGATCATGCAGAAGTTCTATGGTCAGAGCGAGGCCAATCTGAGGCGGATATTTGAAGAGGCCACTTCCCGCGCCCCCAGCATCATATTCCTTGACGAGATCGATGCCATTGCGCCGAAGAGGGAGGAAATGGGCGGCGAAAAACAGGTTGAAAAGCGGGTCGTGGCCCAGCTCCTGGCCCTGATGGATGGGCTATCTTCCAGGGGACAGGTTATTGTCATCGGCGCTACCAACATTCCCAATGTCCTTGATCCAGCCCTGAGGAGGCCAGGCCGTTTTGACCGGGAGATCGAGATCGGCATACCCGATAAGAACGGCCGACTCCAGATCCTGGATGTCCACACCAGGGGTATGCCTCTGGCCGATGATGTGGATCTGGTTCGACTGTCAGAAATCACCCATGGCTTTGTTGGGGCTGATCTGGAGGCCCTTTGCAGGGAAGCTGCAATGGCCACCCTGAGGAAGATCTTTCCCAGCATTGACTTCGAACTTGAGGAGATTCCATATGAAACGCTGACGGAACTTCAGGTGACCAGCGACGATTTTATGGAGGCCATGAAGGAGGTGGAGCCCTCGGCAATCAGGGAGGTCTTCACAGAAGTCCCGGATGTTAAGTGGGAGGATGTGGGCGGTCTTGCTGAAGTAAAGCGGGTCTTGAAGGAGACCATCGAGTGGCCCTTAAAGTATGCGGAATTATTCAAACAGGTCAACACAAGCCCCTCCAAGGGGATATTGCTCTACGGTCCTCCGGGTACCGGAAAGACATTGCTCGCCAAGGCAGTGGCCTCGGAGTCGGAAGTGAATTTCATTTCAATAAAAGGTCCTGAACTTCTTTCCAAGTGGGTGGGCGAGAGTGAGAGGGGGGTGCGGGAGGTCTTTAAGAAGGCAAAGCAGGCATCTCCCTGCATCATATTCTTTGACGAAATAGACAGCGTGGTCCCCAGGCGGGGGTCAGAGGCCGCATCGCATGTCGTGGATCGAGTCATCAGCCAGTTCCTCACTGAATTGGATGGTATTGAAGAGCTCAAGGGGATCGTTGTCCTGGCGGCAACCAACCGGTTTGACATTGTCGATCCCGCCTTGCTCAGGGCCGGTCGATTCGATTTTCATTTGGAGCTTCCCATCCCTGACGCGGAAACAAGGCTTGAGATATTCAGGGTTCATACCAGGGGGAAGCCTTTAGCAGATAATGTGGACTTGGAGGCCTTGGCCGCCCATACGGATGGTCTTGTCGGGGCTGACATAGAGTCCATCTGCAGAAAGGCTGCAATGGCGGCGATAAGGGAATTTATAGAATGCGGAGGGCAGCCTCCGGCCACGCTTCCAGCCCGTAGGGCTTCCAGGCCGGAGGGTAAGGGCCTACGCCCCGGAGGGAAGGCAGAGGGCGGCTTGCTTACTGATTTGAGGATTTCGCAGCGACACTTCGAAGAGGCCTTGAGCGAGGTGCGGGAAACGGGACATTAGGCATTCATCAGAGCCTGGAGGACTTAGATGGTTATGGGAGGGAGATATATTTACGGCTTTGTCGATTCCAATAAGGCCGCTACCTTAGGCCCACATGGTATTGAGGAAAAGGAAGTCTATTTCTTCCCCTATGGGGATATAGCGGCGGTGGTCAGTGAGTATCATAATAAGCAATTCGATTTACTTCCCAAAGAGACTCTGCTCCGGAACCTGGCTGTTTACCAGGCTGTAGTAGAAAAGGTCATGAAAGACAGTCAGATTATCCCCGTGAAATTCGGCACCACGGTTGAGGAAGAGGAAGAGCTAAAGAGGATTTTGGGGATGGGCTGCGCTCAGATTGCCTCCAAGCTGAAGGAAATGAAGAATAAGATTGAGCTGGATGTGGCGGCGTTATGGAGTGACTTGAAAGCAGTTTTGCGGGAGATAGGCGAGAAGGACGAACAAATCATAAGGCTTAAACAAGAGGCAGCATCAATGCCGCCGGACAAGGTTCTTCAATTTAAGATAAATGTGGGCAAACTTGTCAAAGAATCCATGGATAAGCGGAAAGAAGAATGTGCCTCCCTTATCCGCGATGTCCTGAAGAGAGAGGCAGAAGACTATTGTGACCACCCGATCATGGACGATTCGATGATAATGAATACTGCCTTCTTGATCTGCACAGAGAAACAGGAGGTCTTTGAAGAGAAGGTGACGCAACTAGACAGACATTATCAGGACAGGATCAAGTTCAGAATCATAGGACCTGTGCCTCCATATAGTTTTGGTACATTCGAGATTGCCAAGGCGGACTTTGGTGAGGTTGAAAAGGCCAGGGAGATGCTGGGCCTTGGTGAGGAGTCCACGCCAATGGAAATAAAGGAGACGTACTGGGAACTGACCAAACGGTTTCATCCGGACAAATATCCAGGTGATCCGGTGGCCCAGAAGAGGTTCGAGAACATCACCAAGGCCTATCATACACTCACCCAGTATTGTCAGGGTGATCGATGTTCATTTAGGGAGCCGGATGTCAGGGGGTGGATCGGGGTAAGGACAGTGGATCGATCAGTAACTGGTCATTAGTCGTTCGTCACTGGGCCTGCGGGCGTCATTCGTTGTCATTCGATTGTCATTGTCTTCTGCCGACTGCTTACTGCCCTCTGCCCCCTGCCCTAGGACTGCCAGATAATGAGAAAGCTGATTTATGTGCCGGTTATTCATGTTGCCTCTGATCTGGGGAGCATCGCACCTGAAATTGAAAAAAGGAGTGCAGAGGTTTGTGGGCAGAGGCGCTGGGAAAGGCACAAATGGACGGTTGATGCGTTCTGGGATGTGATTGGAGGGTATTTTGCTGGACTGGATGCCGGCCAATTAAAGATCTATCAGGATGGTTTGATGGCAGGTGGTGAACTGGGTCACAAGATCATTGAAGAAGGGGCCAAGCGAGGAAGCAGAAATCATCAGATCGTCCTCGATCTGATCAAACGGGGAGCAGAGATCAGAAAGACCGAAGATGTGGAACTTCTCAAGGAGGAGTTTAGTCAGATTTTGACGATGGTCCAAACCGGTTCCACGTGGGAAAGGACCGTAGCACAGATGGGCCATGCCTATGATAGACAAAACCTGCTGGAGAGGAGAGATGGCTTTATAGCGCGTACGATCAACCAGACGTTGACCCATGGAGAGACAGCCATCCTTTTCATCGGGGCCTTTCATGACGTGCTGACACATCTTTCGAACGAGATCATTGTTGAAGAGGTGAAAAGCGGGAAAAGGGTCAGGGACTATTTCAGGGTGCTTATTTCTGGGAGGGACGATAAGAAATTCAAAGAACTGGCTATGTATTTGATGTCCGAAGTCCGAAGTCCGATGTCCGAAGTCCGATGTCCGAAGTCCGAAGTCCGATGTCCGAAGTCCGATGTCGGATGTCCGAAGTCCGATGTCGGATGTCCGAAGTCTGAAGTCTGAAGACGGGTGGGTGAAGGGCAGAGTGCAGGAGGCGGTGGGCGGAAGGCAGAAGCGATGGACGAATGACCAATGCCCAAAATGGGGAAATTCCAAACCAGAATATGACCTTGAATGGAGGACCTTCCAGTTTGCTAAGGCTGTCAAACTTTTCCTCGAAATGGTGGCCAGGACAATCTCAAATATTAGGGATACCAGACAATTGGTAAAGGCCTCCGGTTCAATACATGCAAACCGTAGCGAAATTATAGTTTGGGTCATTGGAATTTGTGATTTGTTTGTAATTTGGTGCTTGTGATTTGGGATTTAAAAGTAACCCTTGAGCTGTGCAAGATTTACGATTGACGAGTGACGATTGAAGAACGACCAGTGACTAATGACCAATGACTAATCAAGGCCAATACATCTACGCCATCGTGGGCACCGGCGATGAAAAGAATTTCGGCGCTATAGGAATGGACAAACAGGAAAGGCATGTCACCACTACCTGTTATCGTGATATCGGCGCGGTCGTCAGCCCATCACCTATTATTAAATATCCCATATCCAGGGCCAATACACTGGTCCATCAAAGGGTCATGGAAGAGGTGATGAAACGCTATCCCATGTTGCCGGTGAGGTTCGGAACCATCGCTGAGGAGATTGAGCTTATTAGAGAAAAGGTCTTGAAGGCCCGGTACGCGGAGCTAAGAGAGGCCCTGGAATATTTCAAAGACAAAATAGAGCTTGGACTTAAGGCCTTGTGGAAGGATCGAGGAAGTCCCTTTAGAGAGATCGTTGAAGAGAATAGAGAGGTTAGATTGCTGAGAGATCGACTGTCGGCCAAGAAGGTTCCCCCGCACCGGGACCAAATACGATTAGGAGAGATGGTAAAGAAGGCCCTTGATGCCAAGAGAATACGGGAGGAGAGGGCCATCCTTAATCTATTTGAAGGGCTCTGGGTGGAACATAAGAAGAATGCACCATTCGGGGACCAGATGATCATGAATAGCGCGTTTTTGGTAAACAGAGCACAGGAGAAAGAATTTGACAACAGGGTCGAAAAAGCCAGTGAGATGTATGATGGAAGAATAAGATTCAAATACGTCGGCCCCGTCCCACCATGCAATTTTGTGGAGATAAGTATTCGGTGGTGAGCAGAGGGCAGGGGGCAGGGGGCGGTGGGCGGTAGGCAGAGGGCGGTGAGAAGAGGGCAGCATGGCAAAGACATATGAAAACCTGGATGCCTGGAAAAAGGCAGTCGACCTAGCGGTAAAGATATATGATCTGACACGGAATTTTCCCAAGGAAGAAATCTATGGGATAAGCTCCCAGATCCGAAGGGCCGTAATCTCGATTTCCAGTAATTTGGCTGAAGGCGCGGGAAGAGAGTCTAAGAAGGATTTCAAACGGTTTGTGGACATTAGCATGGGATCGCTGAATGAAACTGAGAGCTTATGGATTGTGTCTTACAGGCTGACATTAATTGAAGAGCACCTCTACCTCGAAACAAAAAATCAAATGGAAGAATTGGGTCGGATACTCAACGGTTTGAGAAAATTCCTTAACGAGTGAGCAGATCGAGCATTGAGTACTGCCTGCTGCCCACCGCATTCTGCAATCAAGACAATGGCCTTCATAATCGATGACATATTGTTTGCACCGCTCAAGTTTACTATCTGGTTGGGTAGTAAGCTCAGGGAAGCCGCCATCCAGGAGATGACCGACGAATCGAGGGTGCATGAAGAGCTTCTTCAGCTTCAGATGCGCTATGAAATGGGAGAAATAGGAGAAGAGGATTATGAGAAAGAAGAGACAAGGCTTATGGAACGAATAGAGACCATCAGGGCGATAAAGGAGGAGTTATGAGCAAAGGAGGCAGGGAAAAGAAGACAATTATAGGGATTGCAAAAGTCATCCAAGAGGCGCGGTCTGATCTGCATGCCCTCACGGGACTTGATATCTCCTCAACGGTGTCTGCCGAGAAGGATAACGATGGATGGTTGGTGACACTGGAGGTGGTTGAAAAGCGCTCAATTCCCGAAGGTATGGACATCCTTGCAACCTATGAAACAAGGCTGGACGAAGAAGGAAACATCCAAGAGTTCAGACGGACCAAGATGCGCAAGCGAATTGATACGGAAGAGGTCGAATTGAGATGAGATGCAAAGCGTAAGAAATTCCAGAGTGTTTGGCCTATACGAAATATTATTCATCCAGTCTATTTCTCATATGTCTCTCCACCGACTTCAATGGTCCCGACATATAGTTTTTGGAATCCTTTTAATCGGGACTCTGCCTTACATAACCCGGATGTGTCAAGAAGACCGGTTTATCCTGGTAAAGCAGTTCATCATCCCTATGGTAAGATTAGGATAAAAAGATCGACCATCAAAAGGAGGAAGAGAATGGCCCTTGAACCGTCTCGCAATGAAGGTGATATCGGTCTAAGTGATGTGATAGACCGGATACTGGACAAAGGTCTTGTCATTAATGCTGATATTGCCGTGTCGGTAGTTGGCGTTGAGTTGCTCGGTGTGAAAATAAGAGCAGCACTTGCCTCCTTTGAAACCGCAGCAAAATACGGATTAGAGTTTCCGTCGGGCACAGCGTTAGAGACGCCGGCCTGGAAAGAGGCGCTGGTTTCGAAAGAGGACTGCCCTCAGTGTGAAAAGCGGGTGTCTGTCGAGGAACTGATTAGCACTGGCTGTCCCTGGTGTGGATGGATTAGCGCCAAGGCAAAACCGGAGAGAGTGGTCAGTGGTTAGTGGTCAGTGGTCAGTCGTGGCTCGTTCTTGCCCACTGCCTTCTGCCCTCTGCGCACTGCCCGCCGAGAAGCGATGCCAATAGATATTGATGAAAAAAATCTCAAGCATGGCGTCTTGGGATTAGTCATAGCCCTGGTTGAGATCATCACGGATGCCCTCCGGCTTCAGGCCCTGAAGCGGATGGAAGGGGGAAGCCTCAGTGAAGAAGAGATCGATCGATTAGGCCAGGCCTTGATGGATCTGGATACTGCTATAGACGAGATAAAAGCGGAGCAGGGAGTTGGAGAGGCTGTCAAGTCGGTGAGAGATGGGTTGGATAAGATCGTGGACGAGCTGTTGGACAAGATGATTAATCCGGAGAAGTGGAAAGGGAGTGGGCGGTGCTTAGTGGACAGTGGTTAGTGTACAGTGGTTTCTGTACCTTCCAATACTGCGGGGGGGCAATCACGTCAACATACAGCCGAATTCAGGCAATTCTTGTATATCTCCCTCGGGTCTTTGGCCGAGTTAGATACCCAACTGATAATTGCTCACAGAGTTGGCTATATAGATTCTGATGCTAATGATTTGTATATGGCAAAGATAATTGAATTGAGGAAAATGATTTCCACTTTGATCACCAAACTCAAGGGATGATTTCACTGATCACTGATCACTGACCACTAACCACTGATTTATGATGAAAGAGATAATCAAAAAGATGGTCAGGCAAGAGACACGAGATCTCCTTGCTGATAATGAAGATATAATAAAAGAAATAGTGAAGGCCTCGCTCCTGCCGGAACTCAGAGGGGCAATCCGGGAATCTGTTATGGAGGTTCTGGGGGACTTGGTGGAAAAGGAAGGGGCGTTGTCAGGATTTCCTTCGGAGGTCGATCCTCAGTCTTCTCACGTTGGACCTCGGACCTCGGACCTCCGACCCCTGCAAGGGCGATACCTTTACTGTATTGCGGAAGGCAGAGAGAGGGTGAATTTCGGCAAGATCGGCATTGAACAGAATGAGGTCTATACTATCCCTTTTAATGACCTCTGTGCCGTTGTCCACAATTGCCCGCTTAAACCCTATGAATCCCAGAATCAGGATGTGGTGAAAGAGTGGGTGTTGAGGCATCAGAAGGTCGTGGACAAGGCATGGGAGAGACTCGGCACGGTGATCCCGATTGGGTTTGATACGATAATAGGGGGCAATAAGGTTTCTGATCCGGAAGAAGACGTGAGGTCCTGGTTTGAAGAGGATTACACTAATCTGAAGCTCAAAATTGAAAAGGTCAGGGGGAGGGAAGAATATGGGGTTCAGGTCTTCTGGGATCACAGAGTAATGGCCGAAAAGGCATTGGAGGAAAGCCCGGAAATCAAGGGGTTGCAACAAGAAATCAAGTCCAAGCCCAAAGGTGTTGCCTATATGTGCAGGCAAAAGCTTGAAAGCCTCTTGAAGAAGGAGCTAGAAAGACTGGCTGATCAGAACTTTCAAGAGTTCTACGAAAGGATCAGGTCCCATGTGGATGATCTGAAGATAGAAAAGACCAAGAAAACAGAAGACGAAGATAGACAGATGCTCATGAATCTGTCCTGTTTGGTTTCTAAGGATCGAAATAAGGAACTGGGAGAGGAGTTGGAGAAGATTCAGGCCCTAGAAGGTTTTTTTGTTCGATATACCGGCCCCTGGCCGCCGTATTCTTTTGTTTAGTAGTCCGATGTCCAAAGTCCGATGTCCAAAGTCCGATGTCCAAAGTCGGAGGTGATTTTGAGTGAAAATCGAGGGCTTTGAAGATATTAAGGCCTGGCAAGAAGGGAGATCCCTAACAAAAATGGTTTTTGAAATCACTTCGGTGGGAAATCTCATCAAAAGCAACAGATTGCGAGATCAGATTGAAGGGGCATCAATTTCTGTAATGGCAAATATTGCGGAAGGCTTCGATTCTCAGTCGGATACGGAATTCATAAGGTTCTTGATCTATTCTCGCCGATCAGCTTCGGAAGTCCAATCTCATCTTTATGTTGCCCTCGATCAAGAGTATATTACAAACGAACAATTTGTCGAAATCCATGAAAAGGCTACGACAGTCAAGAAGCTTGTCAGTGGATTTATTAGTTATTTGAAAGAGAAAAAGTGATTGGACTTGGACCTTGGACTTTGGACCTTGGACTAACCCATGCAACCCCAACGCAACCCTAACGCCACTCTCGTAGATCTCCTTGATCGTGTCCTAGACAAGGGACTAGTAGTGCATGCCGACCTGATCGTGTCTGTGGCAGGCATTCCCCTGATCGGCGTTAATCTGAGGGCGGCCTTGGCTGGCATGGAGACCATGTTGAAGTACGGGATAATGCAGGCATGGGATGAACAGGGCAGGGCCTGGGAGCGGGATTCCAGGAGCAGAAAGCAGCAGTGTGTGGTCCAGGGAGAAGAGGTCTTACTCAGGATGTTAGGGGGATATCACTCAAGCGAGGGGATATACACAGCGTGGAGATATGGGTATCTCTACCTCACCCATGAGAGGTTGCTTCTCCATCAACAGGGCCTCGGGGAGGTATTGTTCGAAATCCGCTTGGACAAGATCAAGGCCCTGGCGACCGAAAAGGGCGCATATCCTAACAATACTGATAGGGAAACCCTTGTCATTTTGTTGCAAGGAGATAAGACAGCTAGACTGCGGGCCGTTGATGTAGCCCTGTTGAAACAGACAATGGAAAAGACACTGGAAGAGCAAGGGCATTTGTTAGAGAAAGAATGGTCCTTTCCATTGGATGAAGGTACGAGCGGAAGCTTCCTGGATGAGGGCGAAAAGGTCCTATGCAGTGGCAAGATGTGGCACATATTAGACAGGCAAGGAATTATGGAGCCTACATGGTCTTCGGGTCATTTGTATCTGACCGACCAGAGGCTTTGTTGGTGGCATGATTTTGAAAAACGAATGGCCCTTGAGATCACCCTTGACCAACTGGCTGCTTCAACAACGGAAACACGAGACCTGAGAGGCATGTCCAAGAAGAAGGTCCTTGATGTGATCTATACAACCAACGGTGCAAGGCGATTGGCATCTTTTTCAGGCAGCGGCCTGGAGGAGTGGCACAAAATACTCATGAGGATTGCAGCCGGGCAAGGTGTTTCACGTGCAGGAGATGAGATTGAAACCTGTCCCAATTGCGGAAGGTCGGCCTACGTTGAGGAATTGCTGGAGGAAGGGTGCTCAGAGTGCGGATGGGTGAGCCCGAAGTTGGTGGTCAGTGGGTAGTGGTCAGTGGTCAGTGGGTGACAAATCTATGGAGGAGTTGAATGTGGGTTCAGAGATAAGATCATACAGAGACTTGATGATTTGGAATAAAGCGATAGATCTGGTCGTCGAGATTTATGAGGCCGTCAAAGGCTTTCCCAGAGAGGAGCTCTATGCCTTGTCAGATCAAGTCAAGAGATCTGCGGTTTCCGTCCCTTCAAACATTGCAGAGGGGCAATCCCGCCAGCACAAAACCGAATTCAGGCAGTTTCTCTATATCGCGCTGGGATCGCTGGCAGAGCTAGATACGCAGCTAATCATCGCCCAAAGGCTGGATTTCCTCGAGGCAGATATGGCCTATCCCTTGACGGAAAAGATTACAGAACTGCGGAAGATGACTTTTTCTCTGATTTCCAAACTTAAGAAATGACTTCTGACCACTGACCACCAACCACTAACCACTGTGCGTCGTGAGGCTCGGTCCAAGGAAGTCAGGGATGGAGGAATATCATGTCCAGATCAAGAGGTGAAGATTCCCATGGCCGAAGTGGTGGTCGAAAGACACAGTCGGTTCTGTCCGAAAGGCTTGCCTTTACCGGTAGGATAGCCGCCGGCATAGCCCATGAGATAAGAAATCCGCTGGGCAACCTGTCTATGTCGGTCCAGCAGCTTAAGGCAGCCTTTACAGAAGATAGCCCTTGGGCCAAACATATTGAAGTCATTATTAGAAACACGAATAGGATCAACTTCTTGATTACAGAACTCCTTAACTGCGCACGGCCACCAGAGCTTAGTATCCGTCCCTATGATATCCATGAAATCATCGAAGGCGTTTTGGAGACGCTGGCAAGCAAGCTTGCCGCATTGCGAATACAGGTGAGAAAAGGATTTAGCTCAAGACAGTCAATATTAAGTGTCGATAAGGAGCAGATCAACCGGGCGTTCTCAAACGTGATGATCAATTCTATTGAGGCTATGCCCAGAGGCGGCACCATGACAATCGGCACAGAGGTCGAAGAGGGCCTTTTTATTGTAAGGATTCAAGACACCGGGGAAGGCATCCCTGAAGAAGACATTATCAGGATATTTGATCCATTTTTTAGCACTAAGCCATCGGGAGTAGGTCTGGGTTTATCAATGACCTATGGGATTGTTGTAAGCCACGGTGGGATGATAGGTGTGGAAAGCGAGTGGAAAAAAGGCACTGTCTTTACAATATCTTTGCCAAAAAAATAGGTGCAAAAGGAGAGCTCATGTCAGAACTGAAATACGAGGTTAGAAGAGGGGCGGATACATACAGGCTAATCTATCATTCCAGGCTGAAAAGCTGGATTCTCAAGGGTATTATCAAACGAGACGAAGCGCTTGTATGGAGAAGTGGTCTTTCAGGCTGGCGCAGACCTGAAGAACTTGAAGAGCTAACCTCCTATTTTGAAGAGCGACAGCGAGGGCATTTAAGAAAGAAAAGGGAGGAGGCAAGGCCGGTCGAACTGCCGAGAAAGGAGATAAGGAACATTTTGATAGTGGATGACGAAGAGGACTTATGCTGGCTCTTGTCCAATGTCTTACAAAGTAGAGGATATAATGTATCGGCTGCCAATACCATGAGTGAAGGTATGGCCCGTCTGGAGGAGGCGCCCGATTTGGTATTCTTAGACTTAAAGTTGCCTGACGGGGATGGAATGGATGTGCTTCCCGAGATCAAGGCCGCGGCCCCCCAGACGATAGTAGTCATAATTTCTGCCTACGGCAGTGAAGAGAAAAGGGCAGAGGCAGAAGACAAGGGGGTCCACGGTTTCATTGACAAGCCGTTTACTGAGGAAAATGTAATAGAAATCATAGGACGGTTTCAAGTCAAAGACGAAAAAGGTAATGAGTAAGACAATCGGAATAGATCTGGGGACCACCTATTCGGTTGCCGCTATTGTGGAAGACGGACGGGCAAGGGTAATAAAGAACGCTGAGGGGGAAAACCTGACCCCATCCGTCTTTGCCGAAACGGCCCAGGGGCACAAGCTGGTAGGTTCGGTGGCCAAGAGACAGGCCTCAGCCAATCCTGAAAGGACGGTTATGTCCATAAAGAGGCACATGGGTACTGACTACCGGGTCTCTTTGAATGGAAGGGCCTATTCCCCCCAGGAGATCTCGGCCTATATTCTGAGAAAGATAAAGTCAGATGTCGAAAAGGAAGTTGGGAAACAGGTGGAAAAGGCGGTTATTACCGTACCGGCCTATTTCAATGACGGACAGCGCCAGGCCACAAGAGAGGCCGGCAGCATGGCCGGGTTTGAAGTAATGCGAATCATCAATGAACCTACAGCAGCCTCGTTGGCATATGGCCTGGATAGGGAAGACATTCACACAATTCTGGTATGGGACCTGGGTGGAGGAACGTTCGATGTCTCAATACTAGAGCTGGGAAAGGGACTCTTTCACGTCAAGGCGGTAAATGGAGACACCCACCTGGGTGGTGATGATTGGGACTGTAGAATGGTTGATTATTTGGCTGACAAATTTTCAAGTGAACAGGGGATCGACCTGAGGGCTGACAAAAGCTCACTTCAGCGGCTGAAGGAAGCGAGTGAGAAGGCCAAAAAGGAGCTTTCCTACAAGCAAAAAACCAATATCTCTATCCCCTTTGTCCGTACATGCAAGGGCTTTTTTGATACCCTGGAGACCAGCATTGATCGAGAGACGTTTGAAGATATGACACACGATCTGATTGAAAAACTCATCGGACCTACACGCCAAGCCCTTTCCGATGCCGGCCTGTCTCCCAGAGATATCGGCCGGACTGTGCTGGTGGGGGGGGCCACCCGCATGCCATGTGTCAGGAACTTGGTAGAAAAGATCTTTCAGAAGAGTCCATACATCAAGATCAATCCCGACGAGGTGGTTGCCATTGGAGCGGCAGTTCAGGCGGCTGTGCTGTCAGGGGAGGTTAAACACGTGGTGCTGATCGACGTAACTCCTCTTTCACTAGGCGTCGAAACTGAGGGTGGAGTTTTTTCAAAGATCATTCAGAGGAATTCCATCATCCCAACCTCTGGAAGCCAGATATTTACCAATGCAGAAGATGAACAGACAGTAATGGACATCCATGTGCTCCAGGGTGAACGTGAAATGGCGGCAGGCAATATCAGCCTTGGGCAGTTTCAGCTTAACGGGATTCCGGCGATGCCCAGGGGAAAGGCACAGGTGGAAGTTACCTTTCAGATAGACCCCGATGGGATCGTGAACGTTTCTGCGAAGGAGCTATATACAGAAATGGAGAGCAACATATGCATTGATGCATCACATCTGTTGACAGATGAAGAGGTGAAGATGGCAGTGAGGGAGGCTGAAGCGCATGCCGAGGAGGACATTAGAAGGCGCGAAGCGGTGGAGATCAATATCCGCGCAGACAGTATGATTCGGGCTGCAGACTTGTTCATTGAAGAGAAACGAGGGAGAATATCCAACTTTCATGGCCGTCAAATACAGATGTTCATACTGGATCTCAAAGACGCCCTGGCAGAAGGAGAAATCCACGCTATAAGGGAGAAGACGGAACAGCTCAGGAGACTGTTGGAGAAGATTTGACAGTGGGCGGAAGGCAGAGGGCAGGGGGCAGAAACGGATCACGAACCATGAGATACCAAAATGAGGAAATTCGAAATTACAAATCCCAAATAACAAACAAATTACAATGACCAAAATTCAAAATAACAAACAGACCTATCGCCTGGAGGAAAGAACGATCGTAGGCATTCACAGGTTCCCCGCCCATGAGCGGCTACGACCGTAGTTTAGATCATTGGAATTTGGGATTTAAAGGTGACCCCTGAACCCTACAGGATTTGCGATTGACCAATGACTAATGACCAATGACGAATAAGAGAATTAGAATATTCGGACCGCCGAGAAGAAGCATGCCACCCATGGGCAGCAGCGCCCCAAACTTCAATCCGGATGAAAAGATTATCCTGAAGGGCCAGGGGGGATACCGGACAAGGAGCCGACGCGGTTGGAAACCCGCCCTGGTGTTCCTTACGGACCAGAGACTTGTCTTTTACCAGATGCCCAGAATTCAGCTTGAAGTGGCCCTGAGTCATGTGAAGAGCCTGCGCATGGGGAGGGAGTATTATGTACTGAAAGAAAGGGACTATCTGTGCATCTCTTATGATGCAGGCGACAGCTCGACAAGGGGCGAGGTCTTTTTGATAGTAAACAGGGTGGGGGAATGGAGGAAGATGATTCATCAGCTTTCTTTGCTGAGGCTCGATGAGGACACTGTCGAGAAAATAACTTCCCAAATGGACTCCGATGGAAGGGACATATTATGGTACCTTTGGGAGAATCGTCATGCCAAAATCAGTCAACTTTGTGACCTCATTGATGCCCCGAGCCACATGCATGTCCTGATACTGATAAAAGAGACGATTAACCCCGTAAGCCAGAAGGTGGTGGGATGTCCGATCCTGTCTTTTGAGAGGTCAAGAGTGGACTCCCAGACCGGTGAAACGATCTTGTTCAGCTGGTGGCTGGTGGGCCAGCAGGAGAGATGTACACCAAATGAGCAAAGGCTAATCGACATATTTGACGAGGGCACTCATGTCCAGGTCATTATGGAGGTGAGGGGAATAGAGGTCCAGGACGTGCAGCTGGACCTGGATGGAGACGAGCTTACGGTTAGATCCCACAGGCTCGGTGCTTCTCTCAGAGAGACATTCCGGTTGCTCACTGCAGCAACACTTGAAGGTCATCAGATTTCCCTTAAGAACAACCTCCTTGAGATCAAACTGCCGAAGGCCCAATGTCCGAAGACCGGTGGGCAGGGGGCAGATGGCAGAAAGCGGGGGCCGAAGGCGGAGGGCAGAAGGCAGTGGAAAGCAAACAATGACAACCGAATGACAATGTATGGCGGCGAAGGAAAATAACGAGTGGCGAGTGAGGAATGACGATTGAAGAATGACCAATGACCAAAATGGGGAAATTCCAAATTCCAAATTCCAGATTAATAAACAAATTCCAATGACCAAAATTCAAAATCCTAAACCAGAATATGAGCTTGAATGGAGGACCTTCCAGTTTGCTAAGGCTGTCAGACTTTTCCTCGAAACTCTGGCCAGGACAATCTCAAATATTGGGGATACTAGACAACAGGTAAAGGCCTCCGGTTCAATACATGCAAACCGTAGCGAAATTATAGTTTGGGTCATTGGAATTTGTGATTTGTTTGTAATTTGGTGCTTGTAATTTGAGATTTAAAAGTAACCCTACAGGAATTTCACGGGGCAGGCCAATGACAAGTGACCAATGACTAATGACAAATGACCAATTACCAACCAAAGGGGATGATATGATGAAGGAATTGAAGAGGGAGTGGCAAACCGTAGTAGAGGCTTTGAAGGCTGTAACACAAGAGACTGAAGAGATAATCAAAAAGCTTGATAAGCTCGAAAATACTCGGGTTGTCCAGAGGGTGAAAGTAAAGCCCAAGACCCCGAAGAGGAGGGTTCCGATGATCAAGGTACCAGCTAAGGCGTCAATTGACGCCGTCATGGAGGCTATCAAAAGGAGCAGGGAAGGCATTGATACTGAAGCATTGAAAAAGGAAACTGGCTTTGATGAGACGGAACTCCGGATAATTATATTCAATCTGAGGAAACAGGGGAGAATCAGAAGGGTGTTCGTGCCGAAATGATTTTTCGTCGAGTTCCTGGCTATTTTCAAGACAAAGACCTCCGGTTAATCATTTTTGGCGGAAAAGGGGGTGTGGGCAAGACCACCATGGCCGCCACGGCCGCACTTCAATTGGCCCGCTCCCACGACCTAGACGAAAAGGTGCTGGTGGTATCCACCGATCCGGCCCATTCGCTGGCGGACTCTTTTGACATGCCAGTTGGGGACAAGATAACGCCAATAGAATATCGTCCGAGGTCCGATGTCCGAGGTCCGAGGTCCGAAGTCCCAAGTCCGAAGTCCGAAGTCCGGGGGGTGGTCGCTGGGGACGAAAAGAATTCGACATTGGACGTTGGACATTGGACTTCGGACAGTACCAACCTCTTCGCGCTGGAACTGGACGGGTCGAGGCTGCTCGAGGGGTTCAAACAGGAAAACGGACCTGTCATCAAGGAACTGGCGGACAGGGGGACCTATTTCGACAAAGAAGATATTTCCGAATTCTTTGATCTATCTCTACCCGGCATGGATGAAGTGATGGCCATCATTGAAATGGCCAACCTCCTGAGGGGTGGCGAATATCGGGTTCTGGTCCTAGATACTGCCCCCACAGGACATACCCTTAGGATGTTAGCCCTGCCCGAGCAGATGGAGAAATGGGTTGAGGTCATGGATCTCATGCAACACAAATATCGCTACATAGCGACCCATTTCTCAGCCCGAAAGTACAAAAAGGATAGGTGCGACCTCTTCCTGGATAGGCTATCCTCTGACATAGACAGGGTCCGGAGGTTGCTCACCAACCAGGAGAAGACTCGCTTCATCCCGGTGACCGTCCCTGAGCCCATGAGCGTGTATGAAACAAAAAGGTTGGTTAGCTCCCTTGAAAATATAAATATCCCGGTTGGTGAGATGATTGTGAACCGAGTCGCAGAGGAGCACTGTTGCACCTTTTGCGTTTCAAAAAAAGAGGCTCAAACACCGGCCTTGATGCAAATTGAGGAATCTTTTGGAGTGTATGGACTGATCAAAGTCCCGATGTTTCCTAGCGAGATCCACGGCATAGAAGGACTGATGGGGTTGGCCGATCACCTGATGGGCGTCCCAAGATTAACGGGAGTCTTGAAAGCTGTTCGCAGGGGTGACAGGCACCGGACATTTCTGACAATCATTCCAGGGCTGCAATTCATTCTCTTTGGCGGGAAAGGCGGTGTAGGGAAAACCACCCTGGCTTCGGCTGCGGCCCTCCATCTGGCCAAGGCAAACCCCCAGAAGAGGGTTCTACTATTTTCCACTGACCCGGCCCACTCCCTTTCTGACGCCTTGGATCAGGTAATCGGAGATAAGATAACGCCAATAGAATATAGTCCGAAGTCCGAAGTCCGAAGTCCGAAGTCCGAAGTCCGAAGTCCGAAGTTGGAAGTCCGAAGTCCGAAGTCCGAAGTCCGAGGTCGACGGGGAGAGGGCGCTGGACAGTGGGCAGCCTCCGGCCGAGAGGGTCTTACGCCCCAGGGGGTGGTCGCTGGCGACGAAAGGAATTCGACATTGGACGTTGGACATTGGACTTCGGACAGTACCAACCTCTTTGCCCTAGAAATAGACCCTGATAGGTTGTTTGACGACTTCAGAAAGGAATTTAAAGACAACATTGAGGAGGTGTTCAATAGATTCCTGAGCAGGAAGGTAGACATCAAATTTGACCGCGAGGTCATGGCTGAACTGCTTACTCTCGCGCCCCCAGGCCTTGACGAGATCATGGCCCTGGAAAGTATTATAGGGTTAAAAGAACGAGGGGAATTTGACATCTTTGTCCTGGATACATCCCCGACCGGCCATCTCATCAGGTTTTTGGAACTGCCCCTTATGGTGAGGGAATGGTTGAAGGCCTTTTTCAGATTGTTGCTAAAATACAGGGGTGTGGTCAGGTTGACCCAGGCTGCCGAAAAGGCCCTGGACATCTCAAGAAACGTCAGAAGAATTCAAGAGATTCTGGTGGACGCCCAAAGAACGGCCTTTTTGGCTGTCACTATCCCTGAGGCTATGGGTCTGCTTGAGCTTGAACGACTCAGTAGCGCCTTGGACAATGCACAGATTCCCTGCGAGCACATCATCGTCAATATGGTAGTCCCCGAGAACGATTGCGCCTTTTGCTCCTCAAGGCGGGCTGAGCAGGAGAAGTATCTCAACCAGGTTCAATCCAGGTTCTCGCCCCGGCGTATCACAGAGGTGCCGCTTTTCCCCAGCGAAATCCACGGGGCCAGTGAATTGACCAGGCTTGGGAAAATCGTTTTTGGTGAAGTAGAGATGAATCCACACTCGTGATAGAAGTGAGTATCACTTTCTTCTTCTCAAGCCTGATCTTTGATCGACGGTTGCCTTTATCTCCCAGGCTCCCATATCCAATCTCGAATTTTTCTTTGGCCTCGAGAAATCGCGCCTTTCCATATCAGGCCATATCGTAGAACTCGGCGACCGAAATTTCAATCCGATCCTTTTCTTTCTCCCCTGTCCGGGCATATGCCATGGAGGCATTGACCATGGCCATCACCGCACGGGACTCCAGCCTCAATGAGGTTCCCCCCCTCGCGCAAGCATGCTTCTGCCCCATGCTAGCGGTCTTGGCGGTTGGGAGCAAAGGTCTTAGGGGTTTCTCTTAACTTGCTCAGCTTATGATAGACCCTGCCGAGGGCAATGAGTTGTTCATGTGTTCCTTCTTCGACAATACGGCCGTGGTGCATGACAAGGATTCGATCTGCGTTCCTTATGGTGGAGAGCCTGTGCGCAATAACAAGGGTCGTCCTTTCGCGGGCCATCCGGGAGATGGCATCCTGGATCAGCCGTTCTGTCTCTGGGTCTACACTGGAGGTGGCCTCATCAAGGATGAGCATCCTCGGACTATGTGCCAAGGCCCTGGCAAAGGAGAGTAGCTGGCGCTCTCCGGCAGAAAGGGTGGCCCCCCCCTCTCCCAGCTCATGTTGAAAGCCCGCCGGGAGCCTCTGAATAAAGGAGAGGGCATTGGCAATTCTGGCCGCCGAATCCAGGTCTCTTATATCCAGCCCTTCATCACCCAGGGAGATATTTTCGGCGAGGCTTCCACTAAAGACGAACACATCCTGCATGCATAGCCCTATGTTCTCTTGTAGCTCCCTGAGGGGCCACTCCCTGAGGTCCACTCCGTCCAGAAGAACTACGCCGTTATCCGGGTCATAAAATCGTTTCACCAGGTTTATTACGGTTGTCTTGCCCGAACCGGTAGGTCCAACAATGGCAACGGTTTCCCCTGGTCTGACATCAAATGAGACAGAATGGAGAATCGGCTGGCCTTTCGCATAGGCGAATGATACCTCTTTGAACTGAAGATGCCCTTTGAACCGGGATGGGACATAGGGGTGTTCGGGCTCCGGCATCTCCTCATTGTGGTCCATGAACTCGAATATGCGTTCAGTGGATGCCATGGCCAGTTGCATAATATTGTACTTTTCCGAGATATCCCGAATGGGCTTGAAGAACATCTGAATATAGCCGATGAAGGCCACGAGGGAGCCAAGCGTAAGCTGTTCACCGATCACCCTTCCTCCACCATGCCAGATGAGGAGTGCAACGGCAAGAGAGGAAAATAGCTCCATGATCGGCATGAATATGGCGAAGACACTTATCTGTTTCATGCCGGCCAGGTAATTCTGCTGGTTGATTCGCTCAAAGGAGGCCATCTGAAATCGTTCTGTTACGAAGAGCTGTATCACCCGCATAGCGGTTATCCTTTCCTGAAGAAAGGCATTTATCTTTGCCACGGTGGTCCGCAGCTCCCTGAATGCCTCTCTTGCCATCTTGCTGAAAAGGAATGTGAGCCCAAAGATGAACGGGATCAGGATGAAACACACCATGGCGAGCCTCCAGTTGAGGCACAAGAGGACTATCAGGATCCCGGTAAGGAGAAAGAAGTCTTTGAAGACAGTGATGAAGACAGACTTGATCATCTCGTTCAGGTTCTCAACATCATTTGTTACCCTGGTAACCAGTCGTCCCACCGGGTGCCTGTCGAAAAAACGCGTGGCCTGGGACTGGATCCTTTCAAAGAGCCTGACGCGGATATCCTGCATCACATTTTGCCCCGCCAATTCGAAGAGATAGTGCTCCCCGTAACCAAGCCCGAATGAAAATACGACCAGGACGAGGAATATTACGGCCATCATAGCCACTCCAAGAACGTCTTTTCCTCTGATCTTCAGGAGCTCTTTCTTTGGCAGGGTGTCAAGGACTTTATATGGAATCAACAGGGAGCCATCGCTCATCTCTATAAAGGTACTGATTTTCTTTTCGAGTGAAGTCCCTGAAAGGAGCTCAGCCCGTACCCTGTAGAACCTCTCAGGGGCAAGTATCGCGCCTGCCTTATAGGTATGGAGGTGAGCCGGATCTAGCTCCTTCATATCCAGGTTAGAAATATAGTAATAGGATCCCTCGCGGTCCTTCTCCAGGAGATGGCCATAGCGGCTTAGCAGGTCCTTGACCCTGAGATCCTCTTGTCTTCCCATGTCCACGCGATACCAGGCTGCAAGGATATACCTGTCTATGGCGATTTTAGAGAGGTAAGGGACTACCAGATC
The DNA here is from genome assembly GCA_964452575.1 of uncultured Desulfobacteraceae bacterium. Lineage (GTDB taxonomy): Bacteria > Desulfobacterota > DSM-4660 > Desulfatiglandales > Desulfatiglandaceae > CAYVMN01. The sequence goes on from CAYVMN010000043.1 coordinate 22,696, forward strand.
GAACACTGTGATCAGAATGGTAAAGGAAAGTGCCAGGCCGATGGTCCTCTTATAAGGAAGGCCGTAACGAGCGAGCCTCTTCATCAATCTAAGGTTATAGGGCTTTCCGAGTTCGCCCTCTTCCTCATACCCATAGTCGCCATACATGGCTACCTGGCCCCCATCTCCAGTTCCTCAACGATCAACTGTTCTTCATAAATAGTGGCGTACAGCCCCCCCTTTCGCAGGAGTTCAATATGGCTCCCCTCTTCTACGACCCGGCCCTGATCGAGAACAAGGATGCGGTCCGCCCTGATAATTGTGGAGACCCTGTGGGAGACAATCAGGTTGGTCTTGTGACGTCGCAGTTCCAGGATCTGATTCAGTATCCTCTCTTCGGTACGTGTGTCCACCATTGAGAGGGCATCATCCAGCATGAGAATAAGCGGTGCTCCCACAATGGCCCTGGCGATGGTGAGGCGCTGCCTCTGCCCCCCTGAAAGGCTCATTCCCCTCTCGCCCAGACGGGTATCCAGCTTCCTGTCAAAGGCCTCTATATCCTTCAAGATATCAGATGTGAAGAGGACCCTTTGCAGCTCATCTTCTGAGACCCCTGTTCTACCAAATAGGATATTGTTACGGATAGTGTCAGAAAACAAGAAGACCTCCTGGGTGACAAAGCCAATATTCCCTCTCAAGACCTTGAGCGGTATCTCTCGTATGTCAATGTTATCCACAAAGACTGACCCCGGCGGCACATCCAGGAGACGGGGAATCGTATTCAAGAGGGTACTCTTTCCCGAGCCCACACGGCCAACCAGGGCTATGGTCTCTCCGGGTGAGATTCTGAGGTCCAGATCCTTCAGGGTATCCTCTTTCTGCCCTTGGTATCTAAGACTCAGCCCCTTGATTTCGATCCCTCCGCTGACCAGATGAGGATACTCGCCTGGGGTCACATCCCTTATCTCTGGCACTTCTCCGAGTATGAGGTTGATCCGCCGCATGGAGGCAGAGCCCCTTTGAATAAGGTTCGTGACCCACCCCATAGCCATCATGGGCCAGGTCAGAAGGTTAAGATAGCTGATAAAGGCCACGAAATCGCCCGTGGTAATATCTCCAAGGATCGTCAAGCGACCTCCCAGCCAGAGCACTATTCCGAGTCCTGCATTGGTAAAGACTGCCATCATGGGCAAGAAAATGGCCAGTGTCCTTGCAAGGTCCATGTTGACCTCTACGTACCTCTGTCCCTGTTCCCTAACCTTTTTGAGTTCCCACGATTCCCTACCGTGGGCCTTTATCACCCTGATCCCTGAAAAGGCCTCCCTCACACATTCAGTAAGATCGGAAAAGGTCTTCTGGGCAGTTTCAAAACCACTTGACATACGGCGCGTGAGGAGCCTTGAGAATATCACGATTATAGGCGCCGGGATCAGCGAGATGAGGGTCATCTCTAGGTCTATCGACATCATGAATCCGATTGCTGCTACCCCCAGGACAGCGCCATCGGTCATGGCAACAAGTCCTATGCCGGTTGCCATGCGGATTGCATTTATGTCGTTAATAGCCCTGGCCATTAGGTCTCCGGTTTTTGTCCTGTGGTAAAAAGAAAGGGAGAGGGTCTGGAGATGGCCGTAGAGCCGGTTTCTCAGATTCTTTTCAACCTTCCTGGAATGTCCCAGTATGAGGTGCCTCCACACATACCGAAAGAGGGCAATGGTTAGGGCGATTCCCAGGATGATCACGGCCTTTTGAAATAGGACTTTCACGGTAGCGGCCTGTGCAGTCAAGAGGTCGATTGCGCTCTTAATCACCAGGGGGATCAGGAGTTGGAGAAGATCCACGAGAAGCAGACTCAGGAGCCCGATACCAAGCGGCCAGCGATTCCGGACAAAGTATGGTTTGAGAGGAAGGAAATTCTTGAGTGTCTCTGCAAGGGGTATAGCAAGTCTCTTCATGGGTGAAGAAATACTGGATTGGGGCCAGGAATGTCAATCTCTACGCTATCTTGATTAAGAAATTGACCATCACCCATTGATTACATATACTCCTGCCCGAAATCGATTGCAGAAGATGGATGTAGGCGATCTCCCAGAGGTTGATGATCTGACTGAGTGTCTGGAGAAGGCAAGTGAGCGCAGGAAACAAGAATTCAATTCATTGGGCCTGGGTCATCCTGGGTACATGCTTTGTGAATCTCTTTATCAACTATTCCGTCCGGCTGGGGTATGGAGTCGTGCTTCCGGAGATGATAAAGGGACTTGGATTCAGCAGGACGGAAGGGGGGTCTATTTTTAATGCATATTTCATTTTCTATGTCACCCTGACACCCTTTGCTGGCTACCTCACGGACCGGTACGGGGCAAGAAGGATCATCACGACCTGTGCATTTATCCTTGGTATCGGTGTCCTCCTGATGGGGACAGCTAGGTCTTTCTGGATGGCATGCCTTTCATT
>CAYVMN010000044.1:0-24527 GCA_964452575.1 uncultured Desulfobacteraceae bacterium
ATTTCCACCGCCTTTTAATGCTAACCGCTAATGGCTAATGGCTAATGGCTAACCGTACAGGTTGAATTTTTTACTATGAAGAAAAATTTGGACTATCTCGGGAACGGTCCTAACCGCATTTGGTAAAACCGCAAAAGTGGCAGGTCATACAGCCCTCTTCAAAGCTGATGGTTTGGCCGCACTCGGGACAGGTTTCTCCGAGGAGACTGTTTTCATACCTCCCCCGTCTTTCCAGGGGCTTATCTTTGAGATACCTCTTCTCCAAGACCCTGCTGATGGCATCCGGTATGGAGAGCACCAGCCCGTCCTTTTGAAAGACAGGGTGCTCTCCGCCGATTCCCTTTAGCTGCTCCACGATCTTATCCACGCCAACCCCCGACCTGAGGAGAAGAGATACCAGCCGGCCAATGGCCTCGGTCTTGGCCGTTGTGGACCTTCCAGACTTACCAATTATCGCAAACACCTCAAAGGGCCGCCCCTCATATTCGGTCACCGTAACATAGAGGTTCCCGTATCCGGTAGCCATTTTGGTCGTGAAACCTCCTAAGGTCTCAGGCCGCTCTTGAACGGCCCCCATGAAGACATCATCCCTCTTTTCACGACCTACGAAAGAGAGTACCTGGTTTTCCTTACTCCCGTCCCTGTATATGGTCACACCCTTACATCCCAGTTCATACGCCAGGTCGTAAACCTTAAGAACATCATCCACGGTGCAATCACGGGGCAGGTTGACCGTCTTTGAAACCGCGTTGTCAGTATGCCGCTGAAAGGCGGCCTGCATGCGGACGTGCCATTCGGGCGTTACGTCGTGGGCTGTCACAAAGACTTCCCTCACATCTTCAGGGATCTCCTCTATATCCTTGATGCTCCCCATCCGTGCAACCGTATCCATCAATTCTGGGCTATAAAAACCTCTCTCCCTGGCCACCTTCTCAAAATAGGGATTCACCTCAAGGAGCCTGTCATGATCCATGACGTTCCGGACAAAGCTGAGTGCAAACAATGGTTCGATGCCGCTCGAACACCCGGCAATGATGCTCAATGTTCCTGTAGGAGCGATGGTGGTAGTGGTAGCATTTCTGTACGTGCACCCTTCCCTGTCCACAAAGATGCTCCTTTCGAAATTTCCGAACACACCCCTCCCTTCCGCCAATTCCTTGGAGGCCTCGTGCGACTCCTTCTGAACAAAACTCATGACCTCTTCGGCTACCTCGAGGGCCCTTTCACTATTATATGGGACCTTCAACTGATAGAGCATATCGGAAAAGCCCATAACTCCAAGGCCAATCTTCCGATTTCCTTTTACCATCTTGTCGATCTCTGGCAAGGGATACTTGGAGACGTCGATCGTATTATCCAAGAAGCGCACGGCCTGCCAGATCGTCTCCTTCACTCCCTCATAATCGATAGCGGGAGCACCGCCGTCTTCTATCACAAATTTGGCCAGATTAATGGACCCGAGGTTACAGGCCTCTAAAGGGAGCAATGGTTGCTCACCGCACGGATTGGTACTCTCTATTTCTCCCAATGCAGGGGTCGGATTATCTCTATTTATCTTGTCCAAGAAGATGATCCCAGGATCCCCATTTTCCCAGGCCTGTCTGACTAAGGCCCCATAAACCTCAACGGCATCCAGCTCTCCGGCCTTCCCCTTGTCCCTCGGATCCCACAGGGCATAGGATGTATTGTTTTTTACGGCTTCCATAAAGACGTCGGTCACGGCAACCGAGATATTGAAATTATTTAGCTCCCGGTTATTTTTCTTGCAGTAGATGAACTCCATAATGTCTGGATGATCAACCCTTAGGATCGCCATATTGGCCCCCCGCCTGGCCCCCCCCTGTTTTACCTGTTCGGTAGCGGTGTTGAAGATCTTCATGAAGGACACAGGCCCTGATGCGATCCCCCCGGTTGTACCCACTCTGCTGTTTGCCGGCCTCAGACGAGAAAAGGAAAATCCGGTACCACCTCCAGACTTATGGATAAGTGCGGCATTCTTTAAGGCCTCGAAGATTCCCTCCATGCTATCCTCAACGGGGAGGACAAAACAGGCTGCCAATTGACCCAGACTGCGCCCCGCATTCATTAGGGTGGGAGAATTTGGCAAGAACTTAAACTCGGTCATCATCCCGTAAAAGACCTCCTCCATCTTCTTCACCTGCAGGACGCCACCGTACTTCCTCTCCGCACCGGCGATATGCCTTGCTACCCTTTTGAACATTGCCTCCGGGGTTTCAATTACCTTCCCTCGGCCGTCCTTCTTGAGATACCTCCTTTCTAGCACCTTCCTGGCATTTTCTGAGAGACACAGTTCCTTCTTTACAAAGACAGACTTATCCAGCCGAACTGGCGAGGCCCCGGAAAGTCCGTACTCAAGCAGCTTTGCCTCGATCATTTTTTCAATAATCGGCATGGTGATGGTACTGACCTCCATCTTGGAGATCTGTTCTCGAAGAAACCTGCTGATGTCCATGGCCTGGCTTGTGTCAATGGGGTTCTCCCTGACCAGAAGATCGGAAAAACGATGATCGTCCCATCTGTAAGCAGTCAGATCAAAAGCCCCCTCGTCTGTGATCAAGATTTTTCCTTCCTGACCCATGGACCCCCTCCATAACTAATTAACCCGGATTTGTTGATCCCTCTCAAGACATCCCTGGCGGGACCCCCAATAAATCAGGTTGATGGACTTTCTGTTTTTAGTTATTACTGTTTATATCAAAATAGACCCGAGTACTCAACAATATATTCCCTATCTCGTTGACTTAGTGAAGAAGGAAAGGTCGGCCGTCTGGAATCAAGTCAAACAGGCCCTTAAGACATCAGAGAATGGAATATTTGAACATAATTTGTTTTCATACTACACAATATATAGTATGTCAAGAGAAAAGTAACGCAATATCTGTGGGCTTTTGATGAAAGGAGTGATAATATCTTGAAATCCTTCCCGGAAAGATCCTGGTACCGTAAGAAACACGTCCCCCGCCTCATTGCCTCCCTTGTTGCTATTGTGGCTCTCCTTGCCGCGCCCCTTGTCTCCGTGCCCTACGAACCCTCTGTGACCACGGGGGCCCACAGGGTTACCCTGGATAACGGACTTACAATAATCCTCAAGGAAGACCACAGTGAGCCTGTCGCCTCGATCCAGGTGTGGGTCAAAACAGGAAGCGCCAACGAGACGGAAGAAGAGGCGGGCATCACCCACCTGATTGAGCACATGATCTTTAAAGGTACTCCTACCAAGAAGACAGGAGAAATTGCCAGGACCATTGAGGGCTCAGGGGGGCATATTAACGCCTACACCTCACTTGACCGCACGGTCTATTATGTTGAAATTGCCTCTTCCCATTTTGTGACAGGCCTTGATGTCCTCTTGGATGCTGTCCAGCATTCCCTCTTCGACCCCTTAGAGCTGGAGAGGGAAAAAGAGGTAGTCCTGGAGGAATACCGCCGCTCATTAGATATCCCACGAACGCGCCTGAGTTGGGCCATGATGGAGCTTTGCTATGAAAAACATCCTTACAGAAGGCCAATAATCGGGTATGAATCAACCATCCGCTCCATTGACCGCAAGGCGATCCTCAATTACATGGATAAATGGTACACACCCCATAACATGGTCGTGGTGGCGGTGGGAGACTTTAAAACCGACCTTGCACTCGAGACCATCAAGAAGCTCACAAGAGATTTTCCAAGGAGGACCGGCCGAGCGCCCTCAAGGCCGCAGGAACCAGAACAGACCACCCTCAGAAGGGTCATCAAAGAGGACAAGGTTCAGCAGGTCTATCTGGATATGTCGTGGCACATACCCTCTTTGACCGATCCGGACACCTATCCCCTGGACCTCCTTGAAACCATCCTATCACACGGAGAGAGTTCGAGGCTCTACAAGCGACTAAAAATGGAGGAAAACCTTGTTTACAGCGTCAGTGCCGGGGCGTATTCCCTCTCAGATCCTGGCCTCTTCTCGATTGCATCTGACCTTGGTCCCGAAAACGTCAATAAGGCCTTAAGGACGATTGCAGGGGTAATCGCTGAAATAGCCCGGGAGTCGGTTCCAGAACCAGAATTGGAAAAGGCAAAGCGCATCGTGGAGGCCGACTTTGTCTTTGATATGGAGAGTATGGCGGGTCAGGCCAGAACGCTCGCCTTTTTCCAGACAATGACCGGCGATATGTATAATGCCAACAAGTACCTACAGGCTCTTAAGGCGGTTACACCCAATGATATCTCAAGGGTGGTAAGGACCTATCTCAGACCTGAAAACCTCTCAATAGGAATAATGGCACCGTCAGCCTCTGATATCCAGTTACCAGTTCAAGAACTGACACGGATTTTTGCCCTACCCGGACCGACGGCCATTGCTAAGGTCGACCTGACTAAGGAAGGGGAGAAAGGGGTCTCCATGACCACCCTTTCAAACGGCATGAGACTGGTTATCAAGGAAAACCACAGGCTACCAGAGGTATCGTTCACCGGGGCCTTTCTTGGAGGAACCAGGCTGGAAGGCCCGGAGGAATGGGGGATTTCCAATTTTGTCGCCAAGATGCTGACACGGGGGACTACCGAAAGAACCGCCTCCCAGATTGCATCCACTGTGGAGTCCTGGGCAGGGCAACTTGAGGGATTTTCCGGCAAAAATAGCCTTGGAATCTCGGGAAAGTTTTTGAGCAAGGACATCTATCCCGCCCTCGAGCTCCTTGCCGATGTAATCATCCATCCCAGGTTCCCTGAAATTGAAGTGGAAAAGGTAAGAGAGGACATCCTGGCCGCTATCAATGCCAAGAAGGACCGTCCCATGGTGGAACTCTTCGATCTCTTTTACAGGACCCTCTTCCAGCATTACCCTTATGGCCATCCCCTTACAGGGACAGAAAAGACTATTCGCGCCATTAAGAGAGCAGAAATGGTAAAGTGGTTCAGGATGATCGCCACTCCTCCCAATTTTGTCCTGGTTATTGTCGGAGATTTAGATAAGGATAACCTGATCCCATATGTCGAGACCCTCTTTGGCGCCTTTGCTCCCTCTTCTTACAGGCTGCCGGAGATACCCACCGAACCCCCCCTTGAAAGGCCAAGAGAGGCCCACCTTGAAAGACCCTCTGCACAGACCCACCTGGCAGTGGGATACCTGGGGGCAGATCTCAAGAGCAAGGATAACGCACCAATGGCCTTGGTGGAGACCAGCCTCTCCGGTCAAGGGGGAAGGTTGTTTTCACAACTGAGGGACAGGGAAAGCCTCGCATACGCAATAACCGCCTTCAGGCGTCCGGGGTTGGATACGGGGGCCTTCGGCGTCTATTTGGCCTGTGATCCCGGCAAACTCTCTGTTGCAAAAGAGGCAGTCTTCAAGGAGTTAGACAAGATAAGAAAAGGAGGCTTGACCCAAAAGGAGCTTGAGGCAGCAAAGAGATACCTGTTGGGGAGCCTCAAGATCGGGCTCCAGACCAATGGAAGTCAGGCTATGCAGATGGCCTTTGATGAGCTGTACGGCCTCGGTTATGACGACATCCACCGGTTTGTGCGGAAGATAGAACGTGTCACCCTGCAGGATGTAAAAGAGGCCGTCCGCAAGGTTATACGACCGGAGGGATTTGTCCTCGCCACTGTGGGGCCCGGCCAAAACAAATCCGGCCCTAACTGAATCGCCTCAATCTCTTTATTCGTATCACTTTACCTCTTTGAAAATAACGGTAAATTGTGGCAGATCTGAAGGCTACTTCCTTGGAGGAATCACGGGGCAAGGGCCGTCGCAGGCTGTTCAATCACCCGCATACCCTTCCATTTCCCCCCAAGAAACCGAAAAAAGAACACGAATCCGAGTGTAACTACATAGGCCGAGGCGATGACCCAGGCAGACATGAGCCCCCATTTGAGAATAATTACAGAGATGTAGGTTGGAACAACAAGCACGAGCAGTGACATAATGGCAACCATGATCATCACATAGCGGGTGTCTCCCGCCCCTTTCACTGCAGCGGCGAATACCATGTTCATGGTGTCAAAGATAGAGTAAATAGCTACGAACCTCAACAGGATCACCGTAAGCCTATAGATCTCAGGAAAACGTCTGGGGTCTGCCTGGGCCGCAAAGGGGGCTACAAATACATCAGGGATTAACACGTATGCCAAGGCGATCCCAGCCATATAAACAAAGGTCAGGTGGAATGCGGAGTACACACTCCTCTGTGCGAGGAAGGGCCTGTCTTTTCCCAGATACTGACCCACAAGCACTGATACGGCTATGCCCGAGCCGATCATGGGCATGAAAACAAGAGTGCTGATGTTGAATGCGATGTTGGTGGCGGCAAGGTTAGTGGTCCCCATTCGTCCAACCAGAAGGATGAATATGGTGAAGCCAGCCATGTCGAGAAAGAACTCAGCTCCTACAGGGAAACCGAAACGCAAGAGCCGAAGGAGAAGACCCTTTTCCAACCTCCAGCCCGAAAGCGTGCGGAATGCCTTTTTGTGTGCCCCTCTTGATATAAGGGCCATGTACATGAGAAATGAGACAAGGCCTGAGAGGACAGTTGCCATTCCCGCCCCCTTTATCCCCAGCTCTGGGAAACCCCAATTGCCGAATATGAGGGCATAGTCCATGAATAGGTTGACGGTCGTGGAGGAGATATTCACCCACATGACCGGCCACGTCTTTCCCCTGCCTGAAAAGAACCCGGAGATGGCAGAAGATGCAATTACAGGTGCTCCCCCAAGGCATAAGATCCGAAAGTAGTCCACTTCATGGCCTTGCACCGCCGGCTCATGCCCCACCAGGCCGAATATGGGCCGTGCAAAGGGCATGAGGCAGACAAGGGCCAGACCACCAAGCACCGATACATAGATTCCCTGCCACAAGGCGGGTCCGATCCGATGGTATCTCCCGGCCCCATAGTATTGGGCGACAAAGGTGCTCACGTAGGTCGCCGTACCTATGAAGATACTCATGATCGTGAAGTTGAGGATACCGGCGGGCATGGCAGCCGCGATGGCCTCTGGGGAGTACCATGAGAGGAACATCCGGTCCACAAAGTGCTGGATAGACCACGCCCCTGTGCTCAGGATGAGTGGAATTGCTATGACAAGGAATTCCCTGTACCCCCCTTCACCGTTCCATCGCTTGCCAAGAAGTTTCATAGACCCTCCCTGCCGGAAAAGCCCTGCACAGATATGGAACAAGAAAAAATGAGCAAGAGGCCCCACCTCTGACCTCCTGCCCATTTATAAACGTGCCCTTTGTCGACACTTGAGCTACTTGAACTTGTCAACCATCTTGCGAAAGAGGGCCTTGGTCTTGTCCCACGTTTCTCTTATATCCTCCCCAAGCCCTTTTCCCTTTTCACCTATCTTTCTTTCAAGATCATCTATTTTTTCTTTCAAGGCATCGATCTCTTTCTTCGTTTGTTCATCGGTTTCCTTGGCAGCCTTCTTGAGATACTCCTTGGCCTTTCTCAGTGCTGCCAAGGCCGCCTCGTACTTACCTCTTGCATATTGTTTTGAGGCCTGCCACAGGCTGGTCTCTGCAATCACCAGCGGCTGGTAGATGGCCACAGAGATAACCTGGACCCCCTCCTCGGCATCACTCAAGGCCTCATCGGCCTTTTTTTCCTCATTATTGGCAAGCAAATGAGCGGCATCGAGGACCTTGCGCTCTGTGTGACCTAAAGGCAATTCAATTTCCACAAAGAGCAATCCCTCGTCAGCAAGCGCCAGTTCCCTTTTTGCCCTTTCCTTGTCTTTTTCTTCCAGTGCCTTTTTGGCTTCATCAACATGTTGCCTGACCTCCTTCACAGGGATGAAGTCCTCGACCGCATCCAAAGATGCATAAATAGGTATCAGGTCTGGAACAACCTCTTCGGTATTCTCATAGGATAGATGCTTCCGGGCCACCCAGATATGATCTCTTATCTTCGTGGTAGGAAGCCCGGCCCTTATGTTATCGATCAGCTTTAGTGCCTCGCTCATCTCTTTTTTGGCATCCTTTGGATTCTTGGCATGTATATAGCCCCTCGCATTTGCGATATGTCTTAGCACCTTGACTGCTAAAGAAGAGATCTGTTTCTGTTCTGAATAGGTTAGGGGTCTTGCAGGGGCTACGGCCACCTCCTCCTCCATCTTGGCGCCGAAAGAGCTCTGGGTACTAATCGGCCCTAAGAAAAGAAATAGGCATGCAAAGCCCGGCAGTAAGATCCTCATCATTTTCATAGGCCTTCACCTCCAACTGACATCTGGTTTGGTCTACGGTTAGAATTTTGGTATGTAACTTGTTCGCAAGATGCAAATATGTCTTGTTTAGGTTAACCAAATTAGATGAATCCTGAACACCGGCCACTAAACACCGAATACTGTTTCGGTTGCGGCCGAAGGCCTGCACTGGGCCGGTGCTTGATGGAGGCCGGGGATCTTCGCATCATCTAGGTCAATATGAATCCATAATCCTCTTATACGTTCCGTCCTTTTTGATATTGGCGAGGCCTTTATCCAGTTCATCTGCATAATACTGGCTCTTCGGATTTTTTCTTGAAAAGGCCAGAAAGATCGGTGTGGTCTCATTTATAAACGCCGCTTCGATCTTGTTTTCAAGGCCCAATTCCTTGAGTAATACAGAGGCGGTCTTATCATAGATGATCGTTGCGTCAATTCGTCCGGCGGCCAACTTCTTGAGATTGATTTTTTCAGATCTAGAATCCTCCTTAATGATCTTCCCCGCTTCGACCGCCTTAAGGAAATGATCCCCATAACCATAACCCAGAACAACACCGATCTTCTCTTTGTGAACTAATTCGTCCCTCGTTTTGGCCTTCAAGGGTTTTTCCCTGTTCTGATAGTAGGCCGATATAGCATCATAAAGGGGGGTATTACCCAGAATATATTTCCTTTTGCTTTCTTCATCTAAGGGGACATTGAATCCGCCGAGTAGGTCACCCCATTCCACCAGTTTTAGGATCCGGTTATAAGGCATTACCTTGAAATCCACATCTATTCCCACACTCTTAAAGGCTGCTGCTACTATTTCGTTTGCCATTCCGGTTCCATCTGCCTTTGAATAAGGGATCCAGTCATCTTCTGCCCCCAGTATAATGGTCTCACCATTTGCCGACGGTAGAGACAGACACAGCACTACGAGCACACCAACCAGCCCACTGAAAAGCCTCTTCACCCTCTTACCCTTTCCTTATTCCATTGCACCCCTCTGACCTGTGGGCGTCATGATATGCACGACCACGAGGTCCCTGCCAAAGGACTTCATACGAAGATACGTCCATTTATGCCCATTGAGGCCAGTTACGTCGCAATCGTTCACCACAGAGGGCACAGAGTAGACAGAGCAAACTCTCTTGTTTTAGTCATTGATTAACCGGCGTATACCGCTCTATAAACCACGGGAAGGGCCTTTTGCCTTTCGACTGACAACCCACGATCAACCAGTTCATAGGCCAAACATGCCTCATACGCTGACTCCAATAAGCCAGGACCAAGTTCTCGATGAACAGCGATGGCAGCACCTATTACAGACTCTGTTATCTTATCTATTTCTTTCACAACTTATTCCCTCTGTGTTCTCAGTGATCTCAGTGGTGAACTGTTACGTTACGTCAAGGAGGAAATGGATGTCAATAAAGATAGGTGGTCCTTGGCTCTATCCCTCAAATATTCCTGTTGAATAACAGAGTACTTGTGATAACGTACATCAAGACCAAGACAAGAGTTGCCCCAAGGCCTTTTGGGGCCTCATGAAGAAATGATTCAATTCAGACAACCTCCTCACAATCAAAAAGGCATATTCTACGGCTGGGTTATCCTATCCATTGCCTTTGTCACCCTAGTTCTTGGCTACGCCGTCAGGAACACCTTCTCTGTCTTTTATCCCACCATTGTCGAGGAATTCGGGTGGGGGAGAGCCAATACGGCCTTGATGTTTTCTATTAATATCATTGCCTATGGTCTAATTGCGCCGCTTGCGGGGAGCCTGGTTGATAGGTTTGGACCAAGACTCATACTGCCCATAGGGGGCCTAATCGTTGGAGGTGGCTTAGCCCTATGCAGCAAGGCTACTACTCACTGGCATTTTTATCTCTTCTATGGGGGTATGGTAGCCGCAGGCCTGAGCCTGGTAGGCTGGACACCCCTAACCGCCATAGTATCGAACTGGTTTTTCAAAAGGCGCGGCCTTGCCTTCGGTGTCCTGGCTGCCGGCTTTGGTGGCAGTCTAGTATTTGCCTCAGTCGCCCAGTTTTTGATCTCCACCTTCGGCTGGCAAACCGCCTATGTCATTATCGGGCTCTCTTTGATTGTTATTGTTGCGCCCTTATGCGGCATCTTTATGTACAGTAGGCCCCAAAACAAGGGGCTTTTGCCAGATGGTATTTCGGTCTCATCACAAGAACCGCGGGGGCTGAATGGGCCTGAGATGTCAACTGTGCGGGACGAGAAATGGGCTACTACCTGGACACTTTCCCGGGCGACGAAGACCTATCACTTCTGGCTCCTTTTCCTGATCGCCTTTTTCTTCCTGGGTCTTGCTGAAACCATAGCGATTTCTCATCAGGTCTTCTTTTTCAGGGATGTGGGTTATGGACCTATGCCGGCTGCCAATATTTACAGCGTATTTGGGTCTGCCTTTGTGCTTGGTAACCTCTGCAGCTTCATTTCAGACCGAGCCGGCCGGGAAAAGGTCTTCATATCCTGCTGCCTGGTCAGTGCCCTGGCCGTATGCCTCTTGTTCCTGATCAAAGACGCATCGCGGCCGTGGATGGCCATTTTGTTTGCCGTCTTCTTTGGCCTGGGGATAGGCGCCGGAGGCCCCGTGTTTTTCACAACAGTAGCCGACCTCTTCCAGGGGAGGCATTTTGGCTCTATCCAGGGCACAGTGGTACTGGGATTCTCCTTGGGCGGTGCGCTTGCCCCATGGCTTGCAGGATTTATCCATGACAGAACCGGTAGCTACTTTTCAACTTTCCTTATACTATTGGGGTCAATACTCATCTCAATATTTCTGATGTGGCTCGTCTCTGCCAGCAGGTTGAGGCCACCTGCCGACAAATAAGGATGTAGATTCTCGCAATGGAGTCTCACCTACTCGATCACTCTAATACCCTGTGCACGGTTATGGACCCACTAAGGTCTCTTGACGGGCAGCCATCTTTCCGGTAGCCTTGCCTGAATTCAAAGACCAGCTTGATTCCAAAATGGTGAAAGGAGCGCTTTATGAGGCAGGATTGGCCTTCCCGGTTTTCTGACAACATCAGGGGATTTGAGGGCTATTCCATCGGAAAGCTTTTCAAATTACTGGATGACCCGGAGATCATCTCCCTGGCAGGGGGACTTCCATCCCCGGAGATGTTTGCAAAGGAGGAGATGCAACTCGCCTCTAAACTGGATCTGAGGGACAATGTCGAGAAGATTATGCAATACAGTGCCACCCCAGGCGAAAAAGGCCTGATTGAGGCGGTGATTCAATTTCTCGAGAAAGACCATATCCGCATCTCGGAGGAAAATATTGTGATTACCTCATCAGGCCAGCAGGGACTGGACCTGGCAGGGCGTCTCTTCCTGGATCCGGGAGATGTGATTATCATCGATCGGCCCACATTTGCCGGTGCAATTGTCGCCTTCCAGATGGAACGCCCCGTATTCGTGGGGGTCAATATTGAAAAAGACGGATCTGACGTCGATGGGTTTCGGGAAAGACTTGAGGACCTGGAAAGGGAGAACAGGAGGCCGAAATTCATTTATGTGGTGCCTGATTTCCAGAATCCGACCGGAATAACAATGAGTCTAGAAAAGAGGCGCGCCCTCCTGGACCTGAGCTATTACTACGATGTTCCGATCATTGAAGACAGCCCATATCGTCACCTCAGGTATTACGGCCAAACAGTCCCTTCCATCTTCAGCCTCGACCAGGAGATGGGGGGCGGCCATGTTATTGGTCTCTATACCTTCTCTAAGCTCTTCTGCCCTGGCATGCGTGTGGGTTTTAATATAGGCCCCAGAGATGTGATTGAACAGATGACCAATATCAAGGAGGGGAGCGTACTCACCACACCCAAGTACAACCAGGATATGTGCACGGCCTTTCTCACAGAGATGGACTCTGACTCCTACTTTGAGAAGTGCAGGACCTATTACCGGGAAAAGCTTCGATTGTTCCTCGATACAATGGCAGGCCATTTCCCTAGTGGAGACGGCTTCTCCTGGACTGAACCCGAGGGCGGCCTCTTTCTCTGGGTCACCGTGCCTGATTCTATGGATACCCTCAAACTGCTCCATGAGGCAATAAAGTTGAAGGTGGCCTTCGTCCCTGGAAATGCCTTCTATGCCGAAAACCGTGAAAACAATCATATGAGGATCAACTTCTCCTACCCATCAAAAGGGCAGCTAGTCGAGGCTGTCATGAGACTCGCAAGATTTATCGATAAATATTGGAGACAAGAATGACCATCATCCACGGCTTCCAGCTCCAAAAGGAAAAAGACATCAAGGAATTGAAAACCAAAGCCAGCATCTTCCGCCATGTGAAGACCAGGGCCCAGCTCCTGTCTCTTTCCAATGACGACGAGAACAAGGTCTTTGGCATAACCTTTCGCACACCCCCGTTTGATTCCACAGGCCTCCCACACATATTGGAACACTCTGTGCTCTGCGGCTCCCGAAAATACCCGCTAAAAGAACCCTTTGTGGAACTGCTGAAAGGTTCCCTCAAGACCTTTCTGAACGCCTTCACCTATCCGGACAGGACCTGCTATCCTGTGGCCAGCCAGAATCTTCAGGACTTCTACAACCTCATAGATGTCTACCTGGATGCTGTCCTCTATCCCCGGCTGAACCCTCACATCTTCCAGCAGGAAGGGTGGCACTTTGAACTGGAGGACCAGGATAGCCCCCTTGTGTATAAGGGGGTTGTCTTTAACGAGATGAAGGGGTCCTATTCATCCCCTGACATCCTCCTCTCAGAGCAATCCCTCCAGTCCCTCTTTCCCGATACCGCCTACTCATTTGATTCCGGGGGCGACCCAAAAAAGATCCCTGACCTCACCTTTGACCAGTTCCGCGCATTTCATGCAAAGTACTATCATCCTTCCAATGCCCGCATCTATTTCTATGGTGACGATGACCCTCACGAGCGCCTGAGAATTACCGACGAATATCTGAGAGACTTCGACCCCCTCGAGATTGACTCTACCGTCCGGTTGCAGTCCCCTTTTATTGAACCAAAGCACCTGCGCCGTTACTTTATGGCAGCAATGGAAGAAGGGGGCAAACCAAAGGGGATGGTCACCCTCAACTGGCTCCTACCGGAGACCACAGATATCCAGGCCAACTTTGCCCTCCGCATACTGGACTATATCCTACTCGGTATGCCTGCCTCTCCACTGCGAAAGGCCCTGATAGATTCCCGCCTGGGGGAGGATATGGCAGGTGTGGGCCTCAGCGCCGAACTGAGACAGATCTACTTCTCAACCGGGCTTAAAGGCATTGCCATGGAGGATGTGGGCAAGGTCGAGTCCCTTGTAATGGAAACCCTGACCACCCTGGCCCAAGAGGGCATAGACCCATCAACAGTGGAAGCGGCCCTCAACACGGTAGAATTTCGACTGAGAGAAAATAACACAGGACACCTTCCTCGTGGTCTCTTGCTCATGCTGCATGCCCTTACCACCTGGCTTTATGGCGGCGATCCGCTGGCCCTTCTGGCCTTTGAGAGACCCATGGAAGACATAAAATCATCTGCAGGCAAAAACGCCTCCTTTTTTGAGCAGCTTATTGACCGGTTCTTTACAACAAACCCCCATCGCACCACCCTTTCCCTCCAACCCGATTCTGAACTCCGAGAGAGGGAAGAGGCCGAAGAGAGGAAGCGGTTGTCAGAGGCCCGCACCCGGATGACTGGGGCAGACATAAGGGGGGCGATAGAGAATATTCATTCCCTTAAACGGCTGCAAGAAACCCCCGACCCCCCTGAGGCCCTAAAGACCATTCCTGTCTTAAGACTGAAGGATCTGGATAAAAAAAACAAAATTATCCCCTCTGCCCATTCGGAAATAAAGGAGACCAAGAGCCTGTTCCACGACCTCTTCACCAATAGTATCGTCTACCTTGACATCGGCTTTAACCTCCATACCCTGCCCGCCAGGTACCTCGCCTATGTGCCCCTCTTCGGAAGGGCCCTGGTTGAAATGGGAACAGAAGAGGAGGACTTCGTCTCTCTTACCCAACGAATTGGCAGAAAGACCGGGGGGATCTTTCCGGTCTCATTCACATCCCCTACCGTTAAGGTCGACCGTGGTGCAGCATGGCTCTTCCTGCGCTGCAAGGCGATGATCGCTCAGGCCGAGGATCTGGTCCAGATCCTGCGCGATATCCTCCTCAAGATTCGGCTGGACAACCAGGAACGCTTCCGTCAGATGGTCATGGAAGAAAAGGCAAGGCAGGAGCAGAAGCTGATCCCAAATGGACATCAGTTCATAGACCTGCGCCTCAGGTCGCATTTTGGTGAGGCCTATTGGGCCGCAGAGCAGATGAGCGGGGTGAGCTATCTATCCTTTTTGAGAGAACTGGCGAGGGACTTTGATGAGAAATGGAACGAGGTCCTGGCTTCCCTCACCCATATCTGGCAAGCCCTTGTAAACCGCAGATCCATTATACTCAATACCACCCTTGACGAGACGAGCCGGACCAGGTTTATGCCCCTATTGGATGGACTCCTTGAAGAGCTGCCTGAGGTCAAGGCTGAAGAGATCGACTGGCCAGCACCGGAAACGGCCGTTTTTGAGGGAATGACCATCCCTTCCCAGGTCAACTATGTGGGCAAGGCCGCAAATCTATACCAACTGGGTTACACCTATCACGGCTCGGCCAAGGTCATCACCCGTTACCTTCGCAATACCTGGTTGTGGGACCGCATCAGGGTCCAGGGCGGGGCCTATGGGGCCTTTTGCCAGTTCAATCGCATGTCGGGCGTGCTGACCTTTGTCTCCTATCGTGACCCCAATCTTACCGCTACCGTTGAGGTCTTTGACGGCGCTGCCCGCTTCCTGCGCGACACCACCCTTAGCCAAGAAGAGCTGCATAAAGGCATTATCGGAGCCATTGGAGACCTCGACGCCCACATGCTCCCTGACACAAAGGGGTATACCTCCATGGTTCGTCATCTCATTGGAGATACAGAGGAGGCTCGCCAGCAGATGCGGGATGAAATCCTGGGGACGACTATAGCTGACTTCAAATCCTTTTCAAGAATACTGGAGGGCGTAAGGGACGCTGGAGTGATAAAGGTGCTCGGCTCCCCCACCGCTATCCAATCCGCTAACGCAGAAATGCCCGGGTGGCTTAAGGTGGTCAATATACTCTAATAGGCTGTATCTCTCCTAGGCCCCCTAAATCAGCGCTCACGCAATGATGGTTCCGAGCGCAACCAGTCGATCCCGTCGATCAGCTCCTGCTGGCGATCGACCATTGGCACTTCGATCAAGGAGGGCCGATTCACAGAGAGGGCCTCCTGGAAAATGTCCTTGAAGTCAGAAAGGTTGTCAACACGCCTTCCATAGGCCCCAAAGGATTCTGCAAACTGAACGAAGTCGGGATTGTGTAAATCCGCATCTATGATGCGGCCGTTGTAATATTTTTGCTGCGAGCCTTTGATGGAGCTAAGGCACCGGTCGTTCACAACGATCGTGACCACATTCATGCCGTATTTCATCGCCGTAGATAGCTCAGGGGAACCCATCATGAAGCCACCGTCGCCCGTAAGACATACAACCGGTTTTTCAGGGTGAGCAGCCTTCGCCCCGATCGCCGCAGGAAATGCGTATCCCAGTGAAACACTGACATTTGGGAAAAGAAAAGTGGATGGGTCGGAGACGGGAAACTCGTCGAGAGTTGCATAGCCGATTGCATGGACATCAACAGATAGGATTCCGTCTTCGGGAAGGACTTCCCGGATCTCGGCGAGGAGCGGTATTGGGGGCTGCGCAGCGAACCTCTTTCGAAAGCCCTGCAAGGGTTTTTTCCAGGTGTTCTGTCTCTGTTCAGTATTCTCGATAAATGCCCTCAGGGTTGCCTTCAGGTCTCCCAGGACGCTGAAATCAGAGGGATATTCTGAGCCGATTTCCCGCGGGTCCTCATCGATCTGGATGATGGGCCGGGCCGGCTCCAGGGACCAGGAGAGCGTGTCCAGGGAGGTGAAGCGAGGGCCGACGGCAAGGGTGCAGTCGGCGATTTTCATCGCCTCACGGGCGAGGAAGCGATTACAGTGTGAGAGGGCAAGAGGGTGGTCTTCCCGGAGGGCGCCCTTGGCGCATCTCGTCACTGCCACCGGGGCGTTCAGCTTCTCGGCGAGCAACCGTAATTCCTCCCGTGCGCCCGCATGGATGACGGCAGAACCCGCGAAAATCATCGGCATCCTCGCCTTCTTGAGGGCTTCTGACGCTGCCCGGATGGCATCGGGATCCGGATTTGCAGCCGGTGTCCGGCCAACCATAGTGGGGACATCCGCCTCTCCGGAATCGCTCAAGACGTCGTCCGGGAACTCCAGCACCACGGGGCCGGGGCGGCCTGAACGAAGGGCGCGAAAGGCCTCAACCACAACCTTCGGGATCTCGTCATGGCCTCGCGCAATTGCGCAATACTTTGTAATCGGCCTGAAGAATGCCATTTGATCCAGACCGTGGAACACCTTCGCAGGGTCTTTGTCATAGAACCTTGAATGACTCTGTCCCGTAATCAGCAGCACCGGCATGCAATCTGTGAAGGCCTCCAGGATCCCCGTGGCAGCATTCGTGGCGCCAGGCCCTGGCACTGTGACCGCGACGCCGACCTCACCCGTTGCCCGGGCGAAACCACCTGCCATCAAGGTAGAAGCGTACTCGTGGCGCACGAGATAGTGATCTATTGCCCCCCGACGGAAAATTGCATCGTAGATTTGAAGGTTCTGCACCCCGGGCATCCCAAAGACGCAACGGACGCCCTGCGCTTTCAGACACTCAACAAGAAGATCTCCACCCTTCATAGACACGATTATTATACCCCCCCTGTTTTCATGATTCTCTCAATTATCCGCAGCCGGCCGCGGCAGGCCCTGTGGATCAAAACGCTCAAAACCGAGCTTGGGATCCACTGGACAGCGAACCGGAACATGGCCAACGATTGAAGACTTATAAGATCTCGACGTCTTTTTCAAGACATATCAAAAATGTGGCTCCATAATTGGCCCTGTTTTTAAATGCCTCTCCCGTTTCCCGTTCCTACGGATCGGACCCCAAACCAACAAAACCAAAAACCAGATCGGCACGTTGTTAGGCAATGTTTTCCTTCCTTATTCTAAAGACAAGGCCTCTTTCGCGCATTGGGTAACACAGGCATTACACGCAAAACACTGCCACTGTCTTTGAACCCTTATCCTGTTCTTATCTACAGTCTCAAAAACGCCTTTAGGACAGACCATAAGACAAATACCGCAATTATTGCATTTATTTATATCCTGCTGAATCTTACCAGGATCAAAAACTCCGGCTGAAAAAATGTGACCAAAAGAACCCATCCCAAGTTTGTTCATCAACCATTCGGCTTCTGATGGGATGCCAGCCACAATGCCTCTCAAATCAAAACCAAGCCAAAAGTTTATTGCGCTCACAATTATCATTATTTTCCAATGGCTGAATATAGGCATATGCGATACGAAAACGGAAGACATGGCGATCACGATAACTTCTACTACGGATAAGACAGCTGCCTTAAGCCAGCCACTCTTCCCCGGTATTACAGGAAATCCGGCATAAAGTATCAGACCCGTTATCCAGAAAAAAATACTGAGGGGAAGAACCATATCCGGTTCTGTTAACAGGGTACATATCCCAATTGCAATCCAAACAATGAAATTCATTGAAAGCAGCATTTCCAATCTGAAAGGCAACGAAAAATCGGCCTTGTTATTCTCAAATACTGTTTTACGGTTTTCTAAAAAGGAGGGAATGTTTTTGGAATATGCCGGCCCAAAGAGCCCGGTTCGCCCTGTTTCTTTCTTAAGGAGGTTACGGTCAATCCCCGGTCCTGAAAATTGCGGGAGGATAATTTGGTGATGGTCAACTCTTTCATTAATTCGGCTTGTTTTTACGGCTGTTATGACTGAATGGGTGTTCAGTTCTCCTCCACAAGATGCGCACCATACATTGATACCGCCTGTCGGCGCCACCAACAGGAAGACATTTTCCCTTTTCAAAGATCTTTCAACCCGCCGGACTGTAAGATGAAAATTGCTGGTAAGAATAACAGGAGAATTTCTGTCCGGTTTGCCTATGGTTCGAAGTCCCGGTTCAACCGGATTCGGAAACCAACGACCGATAAAATCCCATACGGATCTAATGAATGAAAGATCATCCTCCGGTCTTTTCGTCCCGGGCAATACGATCTTATCTGGGCCGTCATCCGCCGCCTTCTTGGCCGAAAGGACAGCAAAACTATCCAGGAATGAACGATCATCACTGGTGACATTTAATCCGGATTCCGTCATTTCTCCCGAAATTCGGGGAACTGGTCTTGTCCCGGTCTGGGCAATGATATACGTTAGAACGGCCAAAGGGAAGCGAACTAAGAGGTGGACTATCTTTTCTAGCGGTTTTCCGGGTTGAACCTCTACGGCAATTACGAGTGTGCCCTCCGGTTTTAGTAATTTTTTGATTTGGTGTAATGCCAATGCCCTCTCTTCAGAATAGAGTTCACTGAAAACAAGGGTGGATGTGATCAGATCAAAACTGTTTTCCGCAAAAAGCGAATCAAGCTCGACCACTCCGGCATGATGAAGCCTTATTCTATCTGCCAACCCGGCGTTGGCGATTCGTTTTTGGGCGACCGCTAACATCCCTTTGGATATATCAAGACCCGTCGCATTGGCGCCCGCCTTTGCGGCCTCTAAAAGCAGTGAGCCAGTTCCGCAGCCTATGTCAAGTATTTCCATACCAGGTTTTACATAGGTTTGAACAATCTGCTTTCTGATTTTTTCTGCATGGCCTCCCGAAAGAATACTAATCCCCGTATCATAGCGCTGGGGACGTCTTTCAAGTATTTTCATGAAGATGTAAGAAAACATATCTTATTGTTTAGGCGTCATTTTCCGCCTGCTACGTCAATAAATCTACCCTTTGTATATGAGCCGTCAAGTCCGGCCTCAAGCAAGTCCTTGGTCACTTCAAGGTCTCTCTCCTGAATCCTCCGGTAACGAATACCTAGGACTGCTTGCCCTTTACCTGTTGGATCACGAGTCCAGCCACAATGAGTGCCAGACCAATAAGGGTCGAAGGCAGAATCCGCTCACCTACCAGGAAATGAATAAAGATAAGGGAGAGAAACGGGGAGATAAATATCAGGTTTCCGAGCCGTGCCGAGTTACGGGACAGCCTCAGGGCCGAAAGCCAGAGGACAAAGCTAATACCCATCTCGAACACACCAACATAGGCTGCCCCGAATAATCCGTAGATGTTGGAAATGGAGGGACTGGAAAAGAGCAAGGTGAATGTGAAAACGAATGGCAGGCCGAACAGGAAATTGAGTAGCAGGCCTGCTACAGGGTCCCGGTCGTCTTTGGCATTGTAGATCCAGTAAATGGCCCATATCACCGTACTGCCCAGGGCCAGTGCCACACCCATCGGATTGGAAAAACGAAAACTGACGATATCCCCATGCGTTGAGATCACAACCACACCTGAATAACTCACGAACAGGGCCAGGAAATTGATAAGACGGATTCTCTGCTTCAAGAGCGGTACGGACAAGAGTGCCAGCGTTATTGCCCAGGTATAATTGAGCGGCTGCGCTTCTTGGGCTGGTAGCAGGTCATAGGCCTTGAACAGAACCAGATAATAGAGGAAAGGATTCAGGAGTCCAAGTATAAGTGCCCGTAGATATTGATTGAGGGAGTAAGAAAAAATGAGACTGATTTTCCCCTTTAGGACCAGGATGGCTGCCAAGACAAGGATGGATACAACGCTGGAATAGAGAAGAAGTTGGTAGTGATCCAGATACCTGAGCGATAGCTTAAATGCGGATGCCACAGTTGACCATAAGAGCACCGTAAGGATTCCATATAATGAGGCCCTTCTTTCGTTATACATGGATATTCCTCTTATCCTGTTCGCACCTGAAGAGTATGTACCTCCTCATCAAGTCGGGCCTCAAGCAAGTCCTGGGTCATTTCAAGATCAAAACGGGTCTGGAGATTTAGCCAAAACTGAGGTGACATTCCAAAATATCGTCCCAAACGAAGTGCAGTATCAGCAGTAATGGATCTTTTCCCGTGCACAATTTCGTTTATGCGCCTGGGGGGTACAGTTATATCCTTGGCCAGTCGGTACTGGCTGATTCCCATGGGCTCCAAAAATTCCTCCTTAAGAATTCCGCCTGGATGGATAGGAGGTAGCTTCTTGTTTTTCATATGATTCTCCTAATGATAATCTGTGATTTCAACATCATACGCATTTCCATCGCTCCATTTAAAACAAATCCGCCATTGGTCATTTATGCGTATGCTGTGTTGACCTTTCCGGTCACCTTTTAAAGCCTCCAACCGGTTACCCGGTGGAATTCGCAAGTCATTTAATTCCGGCGCAGCATCAAGAATTACAAGCTTCCTGCGACCAACACGCTGAATATTTTGCGGCAATTTGCCCGAAAGTTGCCTGCTAAATATTTTCTCTGTCTCTTTATCTCGAAAGGACCTCTCACCCTCTAATTCAACAACCTGCCTTGGCCTTGGTCCGACCAAATGCTCAATGCCAAATGCCATTAAGAATTCATCCACAGATCATGCCGTGTTCAGGGAGTACCTCGTGTAAGACACAAAACCTGTGAAAGGCACCTGCATCATGAAAGTATTTCCAATGGCTTGTCTCAAATCCTGGATTTCTTTCGTACACGTCTCCAGCTTCTGGAGGCTTATCCACCTTTACAGCTTCCCTGAACCACTCTCTGTCGTCATAATTGAGGTTGGTGTCCCTGCCCTCGGTCTTTAGTACGAATTCACCTGCTGAAATCGCGTCTTTCCACGCCTTGATTCTTTGATCCAGCTCAGCATCAGTCTCAAATAATTCCCTGATTTTCCCAGTTATTTCGTGCCATGGGATCGGCTTACCAACAGAGAAGCCCGGAAATTCGCCCAGGAATCTGAGCATAACTTGGTAACAATTTTGTGCTGCGTCCAGAGAACGCTCTACGTTAGAGATGTCAAATTTCTTTTTCAAATAGTTCTCATATCTCCACTCTCTGTAAGGCTCATCAGGTATGGTGCCCGCCTGGGCATGTCCGAGTTTGGGAGCTGCATACTCGAGGATATCTTGTTTTAGTTTTGCTAAGAAAGCTTTGAAGGAAAGTTTTTCGAGGCCCTTCACTACTAGCCTCTTGACGTCATTAATATCATCGCGTTCTAAGCCCAAAAAATTCTGGTGAGACCAGGTATCGGCATAACAATGCATGAATATACCTAGACGATGCAGTAGATAGGGTCTTGGATTGGATCTTAGGAGGTCATCAATCAGGCTCTGGGCGACTGTGCTTCCTGGCCTTGTCACCATTCTCTCGTAGAATTCGACTCCCAGGTTTCCAGGAAGAAAGTGAAAAGGGACCCATATCCTGTAACAAGTCTCTTTAATCAGTGCCCCTGGATCCAAAAACCTGTGAGCCGTAAGAACCTGCTGAAACCTACCGCCATTTTGAAATTCAAGGGCGTGCTCATACTTCGCGTCATCAGTATGCTGGGATGAATAGGCAATGACAAAAGCATTATCAGGTATGAACCCAGCCGCTCTTGCCAGTGCATAGATGGTATAAAAATGAAAGTCTATTTCCATAAAAACCACCTCCTTCCCCTTCAAATTAATCATTTAGAAAGGTACGCCACCAGCAATTTCCCCTCTTTTCGGATGTGAAAAGCTCATCAGAGACTTTCGGGAAACGGGACCTCCCCTCGACCTCCATGTGCCATGCCTGGCACACCGATTAAGTCACCAGCAGGTGTGAAGCATAGCGTAACACCTGTCGGGTGCACTGACAGGTTGGCGGCTCGCCCTGAATTCAAAGACGATTATCAATAATGATAGCGTCCTTGTACAAAATCGATTCTGTCATGCCCCACGACATAAACCAACCGATGTTCTTGAGTAATTCGGCGAGACCAAACACCTGATCCTAGAAACTTTAAAGGTTCCGGTTTGCCGATACCTTGAAACGGATCTTGCATTATTGCCTCGATTAATTGAAAAACGCGAAGAGCTGTCTTTCGGTCTGTCTCCACCCAGTAACGTATATCTTCTCTAAACTCCGGTTGAAAAACAGCTTCTCGTTTCGTGGCGCTACAGGGCGTCTTCGTTTTGCGCCTACTCAAAACCGACCTCGCTACGAAGCTCATCGATTGTTTGTGGTGTTCCGGATCCTTTCCGGACCCTATCTAGTGTGGTAAGGAGCCTCTGCGCATTTTTGGGTGAACGAAGCAGGTGTGCCGTTTCGAGTATACCGGCCAACTCGTCAGCGGTTATCATGGCGACATCTTCACTTCCGCGTCGCTGGATGATAACCACCTCTCGGTTTTTGGTTACCTCATCGATCAAAGAAGCCAATCGTGCCCTGGCATGGGTATAGGTTGTTTGAATTGTCATATCTGCCTCCATATTTTATGTACAGACATACAGTACATATCAAAGGCAAGGATGTCAACATGGATGATTAACATGTTCTATTTGGTGTTTCGCCAACAACATGGGAGGAATCATGGGTCCATAACTTATTGACTTTCCAGCAAGTGTTCCTCGATATTCTCGTGCTCCAATAACTGCGGCGCATATACTCGACTTGCTCACAGCATTTGGGCTGCTCCCCGGACGTCCCCTATGCCTACAATTGGCTGAACCTTATAAGCCTAATTAGTTGATTAAGGCAGGTAAAACAAGATTTCCCTCAGTACATCTACAAGGTTGGGAATGGAAGCCGGAACTATGTTTTCATCGGTAGAAACGTGTTTATGGTGGGTGGGGATGTCCTCTTTTCCAAGATAAAGATGGTTGTCATATCGAAAAATCAATTTGTTCCCTTTTTGATAATGGTGCCCATATTTATATTTTGTTATGCCAACTTCGGTATCAACGAATTCTTTGAAGTGTAACTCTGATCCGTCCGCAAAGGTCAAAATGCCTCGTACGAAACCTATATGTTTCGTTCTTTGTTCAAATAAGATCTCCTTGCAAATAATCGCCGGGTAATTGGAAATGGTGTCGTCTATCAGACCGAAGTAATCAGTTATGTACAAACCCTGATCCCCTGAAGGCGTATCAACCTCTCTTCCAGACGCTTAGCCGTTTCATACTCGCCCGACCACTCTATGGCTTCCATTTCGGTAATCTTGGGGATTTCTTGATAGGTCTTGGCAAGGAAGTCAGCAGTAGACAGATTAAATCTCTTTTCAAACACTGATATTTTTGCCTTAGTTTTTTGAATGGCAGTAAGTATCTCTTTTTTTCCTGCTTCTAAGGCGGCAAGGACCAAAGGCTCTATGGAACTCTCGTCTGCAGATCTTAATATCACTTGGCTCAATCCTATCACCTCCTTTTAAGCAGTAACATCATATTAAAGGCATATTAGCATACCATGGTTTTTGTGTCAAAATTCGTCATTCCCAAACTCTATCCACCCATGTCTCCAGGGTGGAAATTGGGAACATGAGGGGAAGTTATCTCTCCAGACGCTCCGGCACGCTGGCGGGGCTTCGCGCTTCGCCTGCTTCAGCCCTTTGCCAGCGGCCTCCACTCGTTGCAGCAGAACCTGGCACCGACGTCCCAGCTGCCGCCGCGACCCACGCGGAAGGAGCCGGAGGAGGCCCTGTAGGGTCGGTCACAGCACCTGATGAATAGTCCCCGTACCAGTCTTGGCACCACTCCCACACATTGCCGTGCATGTCATAGAGACCCCAGGCATTATGCCTTTTCTGAGCAACGGGATTGGTCTTGCTCCCCGAGTTCCCGCAATACCACCCCATGGCATCCAGGTTTGGATCATGGCCGCACCTTGTCTCTGGCATCACCACCATTTGCAAAGGCCGTGGTACTCCCGGCCCTTGCCGCGTACTCCCACTCTACCTCCTTGGGAAGCCTGAAGTTTGCCCCTGGAACTGCCCGGTTAAGCCTGCCAATAAACTCCTGGCAGTCGTTGCAGGCCCCTAAAGGGGGGACGTTCGTGCAGAAATTGCTTGACAGACTACTTCCTTATCTGAGACCCTCCGAGTATGCCGCGCTTAGCAAGACTGGATGCCCCTGGTGTGCTTCACCATGTGATGGGCAGGGGTATCGAAAGAAGAAAGATATTCATCAATAAGAAGGACCGCAACGACTTCATATCCCGTTTGGCCGAACTAGCCGAGGGAGACGCAATGGATATCTATGCTTGGGCGTTACTACAAAATCATTTTCACTTGCTCTGTAAAACAAAGAACCGGTCCCTGTCCTCGAGCATGCGTAAACTACTGACCGGGTATGTGGTCAATTTCAATAGGCGACACA
>CAYVMN010000045.1:0-24096 GCA_964452575.1 uncultured Desulfobacteraceae bacterium
AGTCCCACCATATTTCAGACTCTGGATTTACCTCCCAGAACCGCTCGATAACGCTTTTCCTAGCCATTTTTTCCTCCTTATTTGTCCCGATGTTGAATCTTATCCACCCCCTAACGGAGGTATCGGCCTCCATTTACATCAATTGTGATCCCCGTTACATAGCTCGACTCGTCGGATGCCAAAAATAGGACAACTGATGCGACCTCCTCAGGCGTACCCAGCCTGCCAAGGGGTATGGCAGAAAGGACCCTTTTCTTTTCCTCCTCGCTCTTCTTTTCCCACAGGGATTGAACCCTTTGCCCTGTAAGGGTCACGGTGGGTGCCACGGCGTTGACCCGTATGGCGAGCTTTCCCAAATCATAGGCCAGCTGCCTGGTCAAGCCCTCCACCCCTGCCTTGGCCGCAGTATATTGAACCCCGGCAAGGGAGGCCCGCCAGTGGCCCGCAAGGGCAGAAATGTTCACAATTGCCCCGCCTCCCTGCTCTGCCATCACCGGGGCAACCGCCTGGCAGAAGAGAAAGGCCCCTTTCAGGTTAACACCCACCACTAGATCCCAGTCCTTTTCCTCTATGTCTTGGAGCAAATGGGGGGTGTGGAGGGCCCCGCCCGCGTTGTTTACAAGGATATCTATCCGACCCCATTGGGCCTTTATCTCTCGAACGAGATCGTTGACCTGTGTCTTATCGGTCACGTCCACAGGCCGGCCAATCGCACGGTCCCCATTTCTGTCTATTTTTCGAGTGGCCTCCCTTGCCATATCCCCCTGAATGTCTGCGATGACCACCAGGGCTCCCTCCCCGTGAAGGGCCTTGGAAATAGCAAAACCCATGCCCTGGGCTGCTCCGGTGACAATGGCTACCCTCTTGTCAAGGCGCTCGCACATAAGCCCTCCTCCCTCAGGCGTTTGAAGGCCCATGGTGTCTCATGACGGACAGAAATTCCTCTACCAGGGGATCGATGAATTCCGGGTCGTTAATGTGTGCATCCAGTTCGGTTACCGGTATCCGGTTGCTTAAATGCGCCTTAAGGGCGTCGATAAAGGCCTGGTTTCCATCAGGCTCCCAGTGCGGCAGGCCCGCCCTATCGGGATATGAAAAACCTTTGAGTGGGATGAATATATGGGTAGGTCCTTTGGCCCGGTTCAGCCTTTCCGCAACCAGTCTGCCGACCTCCTTCAGTTCCTCCGGGCTCAGGCGAACGAGGGTGAGGTTCGGATTGTGAACAATGAATTTCCGTGATCTCATATCCGGCGAAAGGCCCTCAAGGGGTCCCAGGACCACATAATTGATGCTGCCCGGCGCGACAATCTGGGGAATTCCTGCCTCCCCGGCCGCCTGAAGCCTGTCCTCCCGTATGGCGCCATGCAGTCCACCCACAAAGCGGTCGCCGATCTCATGGAGGTTAAGGTCAAGTACCCCCCTGAACCTTCCTTCACGAATCAGGTCCTCCATGGCTATCCCGCCTGTGCCGTTCTGGTGGAATGTAACCACCTCAAATCCCATATGCTCCAGGCTCCTCTTACAGCGCAAGGCCCCCGGCGTGGTCGTTCCCAGCATGGAAAGGGCAACCGGGATGCCGCTAGGCCGTAGGAAATTCTCCCCGAGGTCTTCCAGCATACCGCAGATGGCTCCGGCAGCATTTTGCAATATGCGTCTTGTCAAGAAGTTGAGCCCCTGGAGGTCTGCGACGGAATGCATCATGGTTATGTCTTTGGTCCCCACGTAAGGGCCAAAGGTGGCACGGCCCGATGCAACCGTGGAGACCATCAGCCTGGGAACGCCTATGGGGAGCGAACGCATGGCCGAACAAGCAATGTCCGTTCCCTGGGCGCCCCCTATACCGATCACCCCCTGAAAGCGTCCTTGCTGATACATCTCTTTACAGATAACCTTCGCGCCCTGAATCATGTTGAGGATACACCTGCCCTTGTCGCCAGTTGCCACCGCCTCGGAGAGTGGCATGCCCCCACGTGCAGCAACCTCGGTTTGAGCGATGTCTACGGGGGAGCGGGGAGGGGCGAGGATACCTGTGTCCATGGTGACCACAGAGGGCCCCCGGGCCTCGATACACTCTTTCAGAAACAAGGCCTCTTCTTCCTTTGTATCGAATGTGGCAATCAGCAAAACGGCCTTATCCATAGATTTCTTGTCCACGGGCTATCCCGATGCCTATCCTTTTTCTTCCCTTAGGATGAAGAGTCCCCAATACAGGAAGGGCAGTGGTCGTAACATCACTCGACAATCTCGTAGCCTGCGGCTCGAAGGGATGGACGGGTATAGAGAAAGAGGATCTCGCACGCCTCATCAAAGGGGTTATAGGCCCAATGCACTGCCCCCCTTGGTACCCAAATGGTATCCCCCTTGACCATTTCCGCCTCCTGATCCTTTACACCGCCGATCATCTTGCCTGAGAGGATATACATGACTTCCTCTGCCTCATCGTGGACATGCCTCTTGTGAAAGGACATCTTTGGTTCAAATCGGGCGTAGGCAAATGTGATATCCTCTGCTCCCACCCTTTCGCCATCAACGAGCACGAGACGCGTGGTATGTTCAAGATCCTTTATCGGCTCATTCCTTCCATCTTCCAGTTTCAGGATGTATTTGTTCTTATACTTCACGCGCTGATCCTCCTTTCACCCAAGACCAGAAAGGACCCATCCCCCTTTTTGGTCACCTCTCCGACCGGAATTCTCAGCTCCCTTGACAGGAGCCCTAAAACTGTCGGTCCGCAGAATCCACTCTGACAACGCCCCATCCCGGCCCGGGTTACGTGTTTGACCGCGTCCAGGGTATGGGCCCCGCGGCGGACGGCCTCCAGGACCTCGGCCTCGGAGACCCTTTCGCAGCGACAAATGATGTGCCCGAATTTCGGATTCGAGGCGATGATCTCGTCTTGTTTTTGAAGGCCTTCGGTAGCAAAACGAGGCCATGCCCGCCTCTTCTCCTGGAAGACCCTCTTTTCTTCCATCTCCAGCCCTTCATTAAAGAGGATCTTGATCACCAGCTCTGCAATTCCTGGTGCCCCCGTGAGCCCTGGTGCCCCGGCGATGACATGGATAACACCAGGGGCATGTTCCGATGGCGCGATATAAAAGTCGTTTTTCTCTGTCATGGTATTACCGGCGAGGATCCCGGCAAAGCTGGTAATAATGTCTTTACCGGATAAGGCAGGGATCAATTCCTTTCCCAACTTCATGATCTCGCGGATTCCATCCTGGTTTACCTTGGTATCGTACTTGTTTTCAGGTTTCGTGTAATGGATCCCGAGGATAAGATTGCCGTGGGCAGTCGGTGCAACATTCTGGCTATGACCCTCAGAAAGCGTGCCGAATATCATGTGACGGACAAGATGGGAAGCGGATTTATCGAAGATGGCCATGACCCCCTTTCTGAGGGTCAAGCGGATCTTGTGATCCTCGACCATCCAGGCGATTTGGTCCGCGAACAGCCCGGCGGCATTGACGATGAACTTTGTCCTGAAGGGGCCTCTTGAGGTCTGAACCACATATTTCTGCCCGCCTGTTTTTTGAATATTGAGGACAGAGGTATTGAGATGGAGACGCATACCATTTTGAACGCCGTTTTCCATCAGTGCGAAAGACCATTCAGGGGGATAAATCACGCCGAGGCCACGA
The DNA here is from genome assembly GCA_964452575.1 of uncultured Desulfobacteraceae bacterium. Taxonomy (GTDB): domain Bacteria; phylum Desulfobacterota; class DSM-4660; order Desulfatiglandales; family Desulfatiglandaceae; genus CAYVMN01. Next base: position 3,639 of record CAYVMN010000045.1, read on the forward strand.
ATGTAGAGGGCTGCAACCGCCTTCCTTGTTACGTGGGGCTCCAGTTCCCGGATCCTGTCCGGACCTATGATTTCGTAACCCCTTGCCCCATGCCCTTCCCCCTGCCTCTTGGCGGCCTCCAGATTCGGCATCTGAGAGGGCTCCAGGGCCAGCCAGAGCTCATCTACCTCCCTGTATGTCACGTCCAGTTGGCCTGCCAGCCGTCTGAACCTCACGGCAGCATCAAGGCATAACTTGCCCTTCAACGTCCCAGGAGGGCAGAAATCGGTCGAGTGAATCTGGGCCATTCCGGACTTCGTAACCCCAAACCCAGGGAACGACTCCTTTTCCAGGACTGCCCCCCGAATCTGAAATCTGGAGAGCTCACGGGCGATCATGGATCCGACGATACCCGCTCCAATCACAATGACATCAAATTCCCCGAGGCACGCGTTTCTTTTTGGGACAAGATCATTCATAGTTGAATCAAATCTCTATAGGCCGTAAGGTTCGGAAACCCTTACTCGAACATATCGTCCGATGCGATCACGTCGACCCCTTCGCATATGCCTGGGAGGATAATCTGCCCGATCTCAACGGGGGGTCTAACCCTCACCTCGGACAATCGTACCATGGTCTTAAACAAATCACCTCTGGGAATCGGGGCCGAGGTTCGAACCGGCAAACGTCTGAAACGGCGACTCTCGGTCAAGACCGTTGTGGTCAGAATCCGTCTTGGGTCCCTGTATTCCTGCTCAATGTACGGTTTTCCCTTTTTGCACCCTTCCCCTTCTACACGAATCTGCCCCTTTTCTTCCCAGGCCTGTGCCGCGCAGCCCTTAGGGCATACGGTGCAGATTATCTCACGGGCATTGCCCATGGTCCTAAACCTCCTCGCATTTCACGCGCAATGACTTCTCCGAGGGTCCAATTTCCTGCAAGACCTTCCGGGGTATTTTGAACCGGATCATTTCACCGGGTCTGGCGCAGGCGTAGGTCTTGTGCAAGACGTCACCCACATGCACCCTTGTTTTGCCCATGGGTTCCTTGACGCGCAGGTTGATCCACACATCGTGCCTCTGGGTGCAACGATGCGGAACCAGCTGCCCGATATTGGAATCCGGAGCAAGATCGATCACTGCCTCAGGGGCACGCGGTTCGCCCTTGACCCTGAGATACGCCCCTTTGGCCGCAAGCTCACCCTCGCGAGAGACATTATCCACCATGTCGTTCACATGGAGGACGTTGCCACAGGCGAAAAGGCCAGGGATGCTGGTCTCCATGAGTTCGTCCACGAAGGCGCCGCCACTTCTCGGGTCTATGGACACGCCCGCCATCTTTGACAACTCGTTTTCAGGGATCAGTCCTACGGAAAGGAGCAGGGTATCACAAGGGATGAACTGTTCAGAGCCGTTTATTGGGCTTCTCTTTTCATCCACCCGCACCGCTGTGACTCCTTCCACGCGGTACTCCCCATGGATCTCGGCAACGGTGTGCCCCAACCTGAGTGGTATGTTGAAATCATGGAGGCACTGTACCTCATTTCGAATCAATCCACTTGTATACGGGAGTATTTCCAGCACAGCAGGAACCTTGACCCCTTCCAGGGTGAGCCTCCTTGCCATAATCATGCCGATGTCTCCTGAACCGAGAATCACTACCTCTCTTCCCGGGATTAGACCCTCGATATTGATCAGCCTCTGGGCATGGCCCGCCGTGAATATCCCGGCAGGCCGGGTCCCCGGGATCCCTAGGGCCCCACGGGTACGCTCCCTGCACCCCATTGCCAGGATGATCGCTTTGCAGGCATATTCCCTCAGCCCTTTGTGACCACTCACCACCTTCAGGGATCTGTCCCTGGTCAACTCCAGGACCGTGCTATCCAACTCAATATCAACGCCGAGCTTCTCGGCCTTCTTGACGTAGCGATTGGCATACTCAGGGCCTGTCAGGTCTTCCTTGAATTTCTCGAGACCAAAGCCACTGTGGATACATTGCTTGAGGATCCCTCCGGGACGTTCATCCCTCTCAAACACGACCAGGTCCTTAATCCCTAGCTCTATGGCCCTGACAGCCGCAGCCAGCCCGGCAGGCCCTGACCCGATAACGGCCAGATCGAGATTATACCTTTGCACTCCCTCTTACTCCCTGATCAAGAGAGGCCTTGGCCCCTGATAGTCCTGCCACGATAAATGATCCATGTCCCTTCTTGGTCACCTGATCGAGGGGGATATTCAGCTCTTTGTGTAAGAGCCGGAGCACGGTGGGGCCACAAAATCCGCCCTGGCAACGGCCCATACCGGCGCGAGTCAGGTGCTTGACCGAATCTAGGGTCCCGGCCCCACGGTGAATGGCTTCCACAATCTCGGACTCGGTCACATTCTCGCACCGACAAGTAATGTGCCCGGATCTGGCGTCAGAGGCAATCAAGGCCGATTGCTCCTCCCATGAACAGAAACGGAATTGTCTCCAAGACCTCCGCTGCCCCTGGAAATCAGGCCTCTCTTCCATTTGGCAACCCTCAGCTGCGAGCATTCCGACCACCAGATCCGCCACAGCAGGGGCGGCCGTGAGTCCAGGCGAGCCGATAACTGCGTGGATCACGCCCGGGGCATGCTCGGAGGGGGATATGTAGAAATCTCCCTTTTCCATCTTGTTGTTTTCGCTCCGGATGCCCGCAAAGCTCGTGATAATATCCTTTTCCGATAAGGCGGGGACAAGCTCCCTTCCCATATTCATAACCTCCTGGAGCTTTTCCCTGTCTACCCCGGTATCGAACTTGCCCGCGGGTACGGTGAAATGGCCGAGGCCCACGATCAGGTTGCCATGGGCCGTCGGCGCCACAACCTGACTGTGTTTTCCGGAGAAGGTCCCGTAAACCATATGCCGTATGAGGTGCGAGACGGACTTGTCCAGTATGGCCATGGTCCCCTTTGTGAGTGTCAGCCGGATGTCGTGATCGCCCACCATTGCAGCGATCTCGTCTGCAAAAAGCCCTGCCGCATTGACAATATACTGCGTTCTAAAGGGACCTCGCGATGTACAGATCAAGTATGTGCCAGATGCCTCTCGTTGTATATCCAAGACCGAGGTGTTGAGATACAGCCGGGCGCCATTTTGAACCGCATTTTCAGCGAGTGCAAATGCCCATTCCGGGGGGTAGACGGCCCCCAGCCCACGGACATACAAGGCCGCCACTGCCTTTTTCGTCACATTGGGTTCCAACTCGCGGATTCTCTCAGGACCGATGATCGCAAAGCTCTTTGCCCCGAACTCCTCTCCCCGCCTTTTGGCCTCTTCGAAACCGGGAATCTGAGAGGCTTCGAGGGCCAGCCATAACTCATCCACCTCCCGGAATTTGACGTCCAGTTTGTCCGCGAGACCCTTGAAACGGCTGGGCGCATTGAGACACAATCGGCCTTTCAGGGTACCTGACGGACAGAAATCAGGGGCGTGCATCAGGGACAGGCCGGACCTGCTGACGCCAAATCCCGGGCAAGGTTCCTTATCCACAATGGCGACTCGAACATTGAATCGTGACATCTCCCGTGCGATCCATGCGCCGATGATTCCGGCGCCGATGACGGTGACATCATAATCGTCCTGATAAGAATCTTGCGGGGACACGTCCTCACTCACTGTCTAGTGCCGTCCCCATCTATTTGGTGGCCGGTGAAAAGACGTTGTAGAGAAAGAGCTCTTGTTCCACGTTCCTGATGGCATGAAGGGTATTTGGCGGAACCATAACGACCATCTGGGACTCGAGTGGAAACTCCCCTTTTCCATCGATGAACATGGTGGCCTTGCCTTCGAGTACATAGAGCAGATCTGGCTGGTCCCTGTGCACGTGATCCGGCAGGGTCACGCCTTTCTCGAGGCGCACCTTCATGACCGTTATGGGGGATCCATCTTTCTCTCGGGTGAGGATCCATTTGATCTTTCCCTTGTCTGTCATGAAATGATCTTCCCATTTTAAATCGGATATCTTTTTTGCGTACATATCCTTTCTTTCTCCTTTCTTTCACCCTAAGGCCTTATGATATTGGAAAAGACCCTGGCCTTTGATCGTATCAAAAAGATACGTCACTAATCCGGCCCTCTTTGTCTTCTTGCCGGCGATTCGCGATCGTAGTTTCTCTTCGCTAAGGACATCGAGTGCCCTCCCCATACAGGTATGAACACAGCCCGGTTTTTTCCCGTCATTGAGGCGATCCAGACAGAAGTTGCATTTTCCGACGATCCCCTTTTCCCGGTTGAATTCCAGCGCACCATAGGGGCATACGTTCACGCAGGCCTGGCACAGAACGCAAAGCTCATGATTCAGCAGGACGATCCCGTCCTCGTTCTTCTGGATAGCGCCGTCCACCGGACATACCTTCGCACAGACGGGGTCTTCACAGTGGACGCATCGCTGATGCAAGAAATCGAGGATCAGGTCTTCCCCCTCACACCTGGGCCCCACCTGCACCACGCGGGTCCAGGGGTGGGAGGGGAGGCCGTTCTCCTGCATGCACGCGACTTCACAGGCATGACAGTATACGCATCGATCCACATCAAACAAAAAATTATATCTGGGCATGTCTATCCCCTCAAACCATCATGCGATGCCTTCCGGATCGTGCACAGCAATCCACGCAACAGATAGGTCCCGACCAGGCGAGCACAATATTCCTGCGTTGTCAACCGATTGACATTCCACTCCCCTTCCCAGCCCGGGCTTGCCTGTATCCATTCTTTTCGGGTCTCCAGACTGATCACGGCAATGGCCTTCATTTGCCCCCGCGGGGATTCCAGGATAATCTCATCACCCTCCTCGATCTTGAATGCAACGGCGGTTTCAGGGTGAATGGCCACGTCCTGCACAAGGGCCATCTGCCGTAGCCAGGGTATGTGTCTCCCTTCGGAATGACGATAGACGGGTTTCCTACCGCCCGTGGTCAGGATCAGGGGGTATTTTTCGGCCAGCTCGGGTCGACTCAGGGGGCTCTCCGGAGACTCGGTGTAAAACGGTAGTGGATCCTCCCCAAGGTCTTGAAGCCTCTTGGAATAGAGCTCGATCTTACCTGAAGGGGTGTTGAATCCCCTTCTTTCATACTTGCGGTATACCATCGGAAAGGTGATCCTGCCTCGCCTGGCCACCTCATCAAAGCCGTTTCCCAAGGTCCTCACCCGGTAATCCATCAGCTCTTTTTCGCTCTTCCAGAAGTCGAGTCCCAATCTCTGGGCCAGCTCACAAAAAATGGTAATATCTGACTTACACTCTCCCACCTGGACTAGCCTTCGTTGAAAACCAATACTGTCATAGCTCTGTTGAAACGAGTCCTTCACATTGTCCCACTCCAGCCAGGTGGCAGCAGGTAATACGATATCGGCAATCTGTGCAGTTTCTGTAAGAAACAGATCGGTCACTGAGATAAAATCCATCTTAAGGAAAAGTCGCTTTATCCGATTGTGGTCGGCCATCTGAACCAGGGGATTGCTCCCCTGGATGTAAAGGGCCTTTAATGGATAGGGTTTTCCGGTCTCCATGCAGTCCATTATGCTCGGAATATGTGCCCCTGGGGTGAGCAGGGCGTCGTTCCCGCACAAGAGGGGGTATTCCTTAAACCCGAGCCGTTTTTGCAGTACATCATCCGGAATCAGATCTCTTCGTTCATAGTTGTCTCTCCATTGATCGGGGAACCCGGCAGGCAGGAACATGTCGAAGACATTCGCACCGGGGACATCCACGTTTCCCGTGATCGCTGGGAGCATGCATATGGCCCGCGAGGTTTGAATGGTATCAATGACCTGATCGATCCCGACACACTGGGTGATGCAGGACGGTCCATTGGTGGCATACACCCTGGCTGCTTCATGTATTTTCTGGGCAGGGACATGGGTGATCTCCTCTACCCGCGCTAATGGGTATTCGGCTGCCCGATCGCAAAGCGCGTCAAACCCGATCGTCCATTTGCCCACGAAGGGCTTGTCGTAAAGGCCTTCGGTGATGATCACGTTAATCATGCCCATGGCCAGCGCTGCATCTGTGCCGGGCCGTAGCTGCAGGAATAGATCGGCCTTGGAGGCGATCGGCGTAAGGATTGGATCCACGACGATTAGCCTTGCCCCCCTGGCCTTTGCCTCCATGATCCGCATGGCCTTAATCGACCAGCAGTTGGGAGGGTTGGATGCCCAGATCAATATGCAGTTGGTATGGTCGTGATCGGCATGCTCCATGATCTCGCCCCCGTAAGTGAGTACGCTGGATGTACACCTGGGAAAGAAGCACTGGGCCATGCCCGGTTCATACCAGTTGGGGGCCCCGAAGGTGTTAATGAACCCCACGTAGATGGGGAACCACCCCCTACAGGTGCCGTGCCCGAAGACGATCGACTCAGGGCCATAGGTCTCCTTGAGCCCGTTCAGATTGGAGGCGATTTCGTCCAGGGCCTCATCCCAGGAGATCCGGGCCCACTTCCCTTCCCCCCGATTGCCAGTCCGTTTGAGGGGATAGAGAAGGCGTTCAGGATGGTAGGTGAACTGCGTAATGGCCAGTCCTTTTGCGCACATCATCCCTTTGTTATGGGGTGAATCAGGATCCCCTTCCACCTTGATCACCCGCCCGTCTTTCACATATGCCAGCACATCACAGCTCATGTGACAATGCTGACAGGCAGTTTTTTCTATGGTCACCTCATCTCTCTTGCGAAACGCCATACTGTCTCCTTGTAGGATTAAACGCTGGGGGAGAATCTGAGCCGGTCAGTCGGAGGCATGCGTGAACAAGGAAGAAGAGAACTCCTGGGGTATATCGAGCAATTCAGCAGACAATGCACCCCGACGACAGACCGGGCATAAATCTACCACGTCTCCATAGTCCTTTAAGGTCCCGGCCCTCTCTTCTAACTGTCTCCAGTAGATGTCGGTGGTCATATTTGAATGACAATGGGAACACCTTTTCATTGCAAAGGTCCTTTCCCAGATGATCCGTTGGCCTTCCGACTCCGACATCTTTATGAAGCCTGTGGGACACACGAGCGAACAGGCGCCGCAGCCGATACAGTCTTTTGGTGATACCTCAACGTGGGGTTCAGCGCCTTCCTTCCTCGTAGCAAGTTGCAGTGCCTTTGCCCCGACCGCCTCCCGGCAGACCCGAACACATAGACTGCAGAGGATGCAATTGCTTTCCGTCTCGGTCGAGGGGGTTGTTTCAATGCCCAGGTCCGCTGCCATCTCCTGAACCGCTCTTGAAGCCGGTGCCTTCTTCATCAAGAATCTGACCCGTGAGCTGCGGGCCTCCAAGACCCTGTTAGAGCCGGTCCAGACCTCCATTTCCCCTTCTATTGGGAAATTGCAGGAGGTTGTCAAAAAAGGCTCGGCCCCTTGACAGCCAATTTCTACAATGCATATGCGACATGCGCCGGCAGGGCTTAAGGCATCATGGTGACACAGGGTAGGGATATGAAAACCCGCGTCCCTTGCAACGGCCAGAATTGTTGCCCCTTTATCTCCACTGACCTTCTGGCCATCCATAAGCAGTTCTATCATTTCGGTCTCCTTAACAAACAGGGCCCATTCCTGGTTAAGGTCTAAGCGTCTTTCCCTCCTGTGGCCAATTCCCTTGCCTGCCTCAGGGCATCCAGGGTGAGTTTTTCCACCAGGGCCTTCCGGTAGGCGGCAGAGCCTCGAACATCAGTAAGGGGTTGAGCTGCCTCACTGGCCTTCTTGGCTGCCTTGTCCAATATATCGTCTGTCAGCTCCTTTCCCCGCATGAACTCTTCGGCCGCCGATGCCCGAACAGGTGTTGGGGCCACTGCCCCCAGGGCAATCCGGGCCCTCTTACAAGAGGTGCCTGCATCCTCCAGAACCAGACTGGCAGCAACGCCAACCAGGGCCAGATCCATCCCCTCGCTTCGCTTGAATTTGACATAGGCCGCCCCTGCACGAGGAGGAAGATGAGGGATTTGAATTTCGGTTAGCACATCCCCTCTTCCGAGTACGGTCTCGCCCGGACCCGTAAACATTTCTTCAACTGCAACGGTGCGCTCTCCCTCTGACCCTTGTATCCTGACCTTTGCCCCAAGGACCATGAGGGGTGGGGCCGTATCCGCTGAAGGGGCTGCATTGCAAAGGTTGCCCCCTATGGTAGCCAGGTGGCGAATGGAATAGGAGGCCATCTCTGAACAGGCAGTTGACAGAACCCGGCATTTCTCCTTGGCGAGCGCCGAGGACTCGATCTCATGCAAGGTGGTGGTACCGCCAACGGCCAGGCCATTCCCGGTATCCTTGATGTAGGTCAGGTTTAACCCCTTCAGGTCTATTACATACTCTGGTGCGATCTCTCTGGACTTCATTTTGACCAACAGATCGGTGCCCCCTGCCATCAGAACTGCCCCCTCGGGATATCTGGCGAGGATCTCGCCTATCTGTGACAGACCCTTGGGGATGAAATAATTAAAGTTCTTCACCATACCCTCCCATGATTGAGGTCTGCTGTTCAGCCCCTTCTGCAGTTACGACCGATGCCTGTGCGTCTGTATCGCCTCAAACACCTTTTCGCGGGTGATGGGCAACTGCCGAAAGCGAATGCCGATTGCGTCATAGATCGCATTGGCAATGGCCGGGGCTGTTGGTACCATGGCCGGCTCTCCCAGCCCCTTGGCACCATAAGGTCCTGTGGGTTCATTGGATTCCACCAGGATGACCTTGACCGGTGGCATATCCATGGGCGAGGTCACTTTATAATCCGTTAGATTCAAATTGAGGTACTGACCGGTCCTGGGATCCATCTGAATCCCTTCCCAAAAGGCATAGCCAATACCCATATGCACCCCGCCCTGCACCTGTCCCTCAGAGAGGAGCGGGTTTACGACCTTTCCCAGGTCGTGTGCTGCAACGAAGTTAATTACCTTCGCAGCACCCGTCTCCATATCCACCTCAACCTCGGCAAAATGGACCTCGAAGGGCGGCGCGTTGGTCACCGGTGAGAAGCTCCCTCGCCCCATGACCTGATGGGTTATCTGACCGTGGATCATCCCCACGGCCACATCTGCCAGGGAAATGCTGGCTGACGGCGAGCCCTTTACATAGATCTTTCGGTCTTTCATCTCGAGATCTTCTGGTCTGGCCTCCAGGCGCTTGGCCGCCTCATGAATTAGTTGGCCCTTGGCCTCTTCGGCCGCCATCTTGACAGCCATTCCCCCCAGGTAGGTCTGCCGGCTGCTGTGGGTCCCCATGTCATAGGGTGTAGTGTCTGTATCCCCCGGATCCACCACTGATATGTCCTCCACAGGCACCCCCAGGACCTCTGCAGCAATCTGGGCCAGGACCGTATCGCTACCCTGCCCCAGATCAACGACACCCGTTAGCAGACTAAAAGACCCGTCTTCATTGACTTTTATAAAGGCAGAAGAGAGCTCATTGACAAAGGGTTTTACCCCGGTATTGTGCGTCCCCAGGGCTACCCCAACGCCGCGGCGGTACCGGCCCTCCCCCTTTTTTGCCTGCCGTTTCTTTTTCCACTCCATGGCCTCGGCACCTTTGGTGAGGCACCCTGGAATACCCACACTCCCCAGCGTTATCTTGCTTATGGGGTCAAAGTCTCCGAGTCTTCTGTGATTCTTGAGCCTGATTTCTACCGGATCAATCCTCAGTTTTTCGGCGATTTCGTCGATCATACTCTCGGTGGCAAAGGATTGCTGAGGAGTCCCGAAACCGCGCATCGCGGCGGCAACTGGGGTGTTGCAGTAGACACACTTGCCGGTGTAGCGGACGTTCGGCGTGCGGTATAGCATAATCCATCTATGGCCGGTAGTGAGCGTGACCTTGCCTCCAGCGGCACAGTATGCCCCGGTGTTTAAGACTGCCTTCATCTCTCGGGCAACAAAGGTCCCGTCCTTCTTTACCCCATACTTGAGGTCAACAACGTGACAATGACGCACGCGAGTAGAGCTGAATTCTTCTTCTCTGGTGTTGACCAGGCGGACCGGCCTCCTGGCCTTCTTGGAGAGGAGGGCACACAGGATTTCGTCGAAAAGATCGTTCTTGCCGCCAAAGCCACCCCCTATGTGAGGGCGGGTAACCCGAATCTTGTTAAGGGGCATATTGAGGATCTTGCCAAGCAAGACCCTGACATTAAAGGTACCCTGGGTGCTCGAGATCACATGAAGCTTACCGTTGCTGTCAAATTGCGCGATATTGCAGTGCGGCTCCAGGGGGGCGTGCTGTTGCATCTGGGTCCGGTAGGTATTCTCAAAGATATGGTCAGCCTCGGCAAATCCCTCTTCCACATTCCCCAGATCCCATCTGACCTCTCTTACCAGGTTGTTTTCCATATCGTGTATCCTGGGGGCACCCGGGGACAGGGCCTCCAGGGGATCAAGTACAAATGGAAGCTCTTCATACTCGACCTTTATGTGTTCCAGGGCCTCTTCGGCCAGATCCAGGCTGGTGGCGGCCACTGCGGCGACCTTGTCTCCCACGTAACGGACCTTTTCGTCAAAGATGTATTCATCCGCCGGCAGACGTTCTTCATCGATTGGTTCCCTGTAATAGCTGTTATAGGCCACCCGAGGGACGTTCTTGTGACAAATTACCGCCTTGACACCATGCAACCTTTCGGCCCTACTGGTGTTGATATCCAGGATCCGCGCATGGGGAAATGGGCTCCTCAAGACCTTTGCGTAGAGCATGCCGGGAATCTTGAGGTCTGCGGTATACCTTGCCATCCCCGTGGCCTTTGCCACGGTATCAAGCTGAGGCATGGATCTGCCTACTATCGAAAGGGCAGGTTGCTGCAAAGGGGCAGCACTTGGATCCGTCATAGAATCACCCCCTTTTTTGTCGTTCATTTTAGCTCTTAGGACCCCATAGCGACCTTTACCAGGGCCGGGAAAGGGACGGCCGGGGACCTATACATCCGATACATCCAACACGGCTTCCACGATCTTTGTATAGCCCGTACAACGGCAGAAGTTACCTACGAGAGTTCGCCTAACCTCGGCCTCGGTGGGCCTGGGTGTTTCGTCCAGAAATGCCTTGGCCGTGAGGATCATGCCCGGCGTGCAGAAGCCACACTGGATGGCCCCCTTTTCAACAAATGACCTCTGTATGGGATGCAATGTCTCCCCGTCAGAGATCCCTTCAATGGTGAGGATATCCTGGCCCTGCACAGCCACGGCCAGGATCAGGCAGGCATTTACAGGCCTGCCGTTAATGAGAACGATGCACGAGCCGCACTCTCCTCGGCCACACCCCTCCTTTGCACCGGTAAGGTCAAGGCGGTCGCGCAACACCTGGAGCAGGGTCTCCCGTGATTCTGCTTCCAGGGGGTAGGTTTCACCATTAACCTTGAGGGTTATTTGATGTCTTTCCATCCCATTCTCCTTTCAGGAGTGGCCCCTTTTGGGGAGGGGCCTTGGGTGAGGCAATATAGTCTTGACGGCTAGTCGATCCAGGCCACCAAACGGCACATGGCCGCCTCCCCCCCCTCAAAACGCCAGGGGAAGCACCCGATCTTGCACCTGACTGTACCCACCTTGTCCAGGTCGCCGCCAGCGTTTTCTACATGGATGATGTTCTTTGGGAAAGGGATCCGGTGCATGCAAAACAGATGTTCTTCTGGGAAGAGTTCGTCTACATCCTTGCCCATCCGTTTTTCATACTGTTTCCGGATATCCATCCGCCTGGTCCGGATCGAGGTATTCATGGGATGATCCCCTGAACCGCAGTCGAAGGCGGTAAACTTGAACTCCATCTCAGCAATCCAGTTTGCCATTTCAAGGTAGCCACCGGGATGCTTGCACATGTAAGTCTCCTCGTTCATATCCGGACCACCGGTGTAATAGCGCATCCACCCGGTATGGTAGAGCAATATATCGCCCTTCTTCACATCGATCTTTTTGGTGATGTGTTCAGGTTTTATGATATCGAACTCCCCCACCTCATCGCTTATGTCCACAATCACCCCATCTCCGTAAAGCTGTTCCAGGGGGATGCTGGCGATATCGCCTCTACCTCCAAGATGCATGGGGGCGTCCAGGTGGGTCCCCATATGGAGGGTGGTCTCAATCTTCTGACTCACCACCCCCACGTCCTGCAATCGCTGCCAGTAGTATATCTTTGCAGATGGATACCCTGACCACGGCGGTGTGTGGATGTTCCAAAGATGGCTCAGGTCTACAAGTCTGGTCATTCTTCTTCCTCCTTTTGAATGAGTTTATGACTGCCTTATGGCAGATTCCCGCTAAAACCTGGAAACCGATGCCAGTATAAGACCAAGGCTACCATACCTTTGTATTTCCATCACTTGTCCTTAGGCACCAAATCCTCGCGATAGCAATCGGAGTGAGTCGCCTAAGGCGAGAGGGATTATGGATGGAACCCAGCTACCTGTCAAGGGAGAAACCTTGCTCCTATGAGGGCTATCTAAGCGGAAAGAGGAAGGGGGATTTGGGGGTTGACACAGTGAGAAAGATACCTTATTAATACTAAAGTGATTTATATCTTTTCGGGGTGGCTTTCTTAGCCTGAGATCATACCCTTTGAACCTGATCTGGGTAATTCCAGCGTAGGGAAACAAGATCGGATGTTGGGTTGGTTCATTAAAAGGCCGTTTCCTGCTGGAGACGGCCTTTTTTTGGTCATTATGCAAATGAGAATCAGGCGGTCATTTACCGAGGCCAAAAAAGAAGCATAAGAGGTAGTATTATGAAGACACGAGATGTGGCTAGGGCCGTTATCCTGGTGGCCATCGCGGTGGCCTTATCACCCTTTTTCATTCCGGTGGGCATTTCCAAGTGCTTCCCGGCCCAGCATATGGTCAACGTACTCAGTGCGGTCATGCTCGGGCCGGCCTACGCCGTGGGGATCGCATTTGTGTCTGCCATCATCCGCAATATCCTGGGGCTGGGGACGCCTCTCGCCTTTCCGGGCGGGATGATCGGTGCATTCCTGGCGGGGCTGGCGTATCGGATGTCCAAAAACATATACGTGGCCGGGGTGGGTGAGGTTATCGGGACCGGACTCTTAGGGTCCCTGGCCAGTGTTTGGATTGTTGCCCCCCTCATGTTGGGCAAGAAGGCAGGCCTTATCGCCCTGATGATAGCATTCAGCATCAGCACACTGGGAGGGACAATCATCGGTCTTATTGCCCTTCACCTGTTAAGAAAGGCGAAAATCTGGGAGCCGAACGATTAAGGAGGAGACATGAAACGGGTCTTGACCATTGCAGGATCCGACTCCGGAGGCGGGGCCGGAATCCAGGCCGATCTTAAGGCCATTGCGATCCTGGGGGGCTATGGCATGAGCGTTATTACGGCCCTGACCGCCCAAAACACCATCGGAGTCCAAGGTGTACACCCTGTTCCGGTCGCTTTCATAGCGAAGCAGCTGGACTCGGTCCTCTCAGACATCGGGGCAGATGCTGCAAAGACCGGCATGCTGGCCAATGCGGAGATCGTGGATGCCGTTGCAGATGGAATAAAGAGACATCATGTCCAGCCGCTGGTGGTGGATCCGGTTATGGTTGCAACCAGCGGAGATCCCCTTCTTTCAGAAGAGGCTGTTGAGACCCTGAAGCAGACCCTCCTCCCCCTGGCCCACGTGGTAACACCCAATCTGTCCGAGGCGTGCCTCCTGTGCGGATTCCCTGTGAGAGACATAGAAGAGATGCGAGAGGCGGCAAGGCGGATTCACGCCATGGGATCCCGGAATGTCCTTATCAAGGGTGGGCACACAGAGGGAGAGGCAGTGGATCTCCTGTTTGACGGCGAGTCTTTTCAGATCTTCAAGGCAAGACGCATTGATAAGAGAACCACCCATGGCACGGGATGCACCCTTTCGGCGGCCCTCGCCACCTTCCTTTCGCAGGGGCTTTCCGTGGCAGACGCCGTAGGGGAGGCCAAGCAATTTACAACCAGGGCCATCTCCATGGGGCTGGAGATCGGCTCAGGACATGGCCCAACAAACCCCTATGCCCATATTATGGGCTTGAAGGAGCGGGAAGTCGTTTTGCAGGAGCTAAAAGGGGCACTGGATCGATTGGTTGGTCATCCCCTGGGTAGACTGATCCCTGAGGTTCGCTCCAACCTTGCCTATGCGCTTCCGGGGGCTGTTGGATATCAAGAGGTTGCCGCATTTCCAGGCCGTATCAGCCAGGTTGGTGATCAGGTGATTGTTTGCAGGGAACCGGCCTTCGGGGCCAGCCGTCACGTCGCCAGGGTGGTCCTTTCGGCCATGCAGCAGGACCCGAGCTTCCGATCCGCAATGAACATCCGTTACAGCAGGGCCATACTGGCTACCTGCAGGGACCTGAATCTTCCGGTGGTATCCTTTGACCGGAGGAAGGAGTCCAGAGAGGTAAAGGAAAAGGAGGGCCTCAGCCTGGAGTGGGGAACCCGTCAGGCCCTTAGAGGTCAAGAGGCCATGCCTGATCTGGTCTTTGACGAGGGGGACGTGGGTAAGGAGCCTATGATACGGGTCCTGGGGAGAGACCCCCACGAGGTGGTGGAAAAGGTGATCCGCATCGGGAAGGCACTCAGAGACAGGGAGTCCTAGCTCGACATGCCCTCGGCAGAAAAACCTCGGACACCGATCCTGGAGGTGGAGGGGCTTTGTAAAGGGTTTTGCCAAGGGGACGGAACCCTGGAGGAAAACGGCGTGCCTGACTTCTACGAACTCGTGATCATAACCAATTTCAAAGAGATCGAGGAGGATCGTGCCTCTGTGGGGGGCTTTATGCGGGGACTATCAAGAGGGATCCAGTTGACCCTGGAGCAGCCTGAAAAGGCCTTTGAGATCTTTTTGGGACAGCATGCTGACCTCAAGAACGAGCTGAACCAGAGATCATTTGAGGCGACCCTGCCCTTCTTCAAGGGAAGCCCCGGCAGGAGGCCATTCGCTGGGAGGAGTTTCAAAAATTCATGCTGGCCTGGAGACTCATAAGAAAGGCCTCGCCAGTTACGGAGCTTGTCTGGGAAGGAGCTTACTAAAACCGAATATTCTATGTGCTTGACTCGAGTTTCAAGATCTAGGCCTATGAAAGCGGCTAGCCATCTGTTTCATTGTCCGGGCAGACGGGGAGCTGTGGTTGTCTCTGCAAGAATGGGAAGGGCCCTTTCGTCCAAGACCAGATGTTCATATTTGGTTTTTGGATTTCATTCAAAAAGGTCCGCATACGTCCCTGTCCGTACAAGACAGAGTTCGTTGCCTTCGATGCGGTAGACAAGCAGCCAATCAGGTTCAATGTGACCTTTACGGCAATCCTTCAAGGTCCCTTTGAAAGAATAGTCTTGGTATCTCTGTGGCAGTTTCTCAGCGTTTGCCAATCGAAGGATTACGTCTTTCAATTATCCATTTCTTTACTGCGCTTCATAACCCCCTCGACGTGCCTTTTGAATTGAGTGTCACGCCTGATTGATCTCATCGGGCTAGATTCCGAGGTCCTCAAAAAGGTCCTGCGGGGTCGAAAAAGTCTTTCCTTTGTCTTCCCTGGAATTTTCAATAGCCTTCATGGTTTTCTGGTTCGGGACCCGAATCTCAAAAGGCAACCCGCCATGGCCAATAACTTCCTGCATGCCTCCGTTCTGCCATTCCGAAATACTCACAGAACCAACAGAACTCCTCAAAAGACAGCTTCTGAGGACTGTTCTTCGCCTTCTCGATGAGCTTTTCAAGCTTTCTCAATGGGGAGTCTTCCCAAATATGGAACCACTAGTCAATAGGTTTTTTCGCAAAAAACGACCTGAATTTGCTGTTAGAGTAGATAAGCTATTGATAAGTGGAAGTCAATCCACCGTCTTACATAGGCAACGCACCGATAGGTCTTCAATGGTTGGCCCCCGTCACCCCTTAAGGCGAATATCGCGACAGGTAACGGTTCGGTGGTTCTTCATCTTGGGCACAATCAGACTACAGGTGTCCGCAATAGGTCACAGTTCTCGTGAAAGATGCACAGGTTTCCACGGTCTACTGGGCTCTCCATAGAAGACCGGATCGACGTGCTCCATGATATCAGCGTCCACATCCAGAAATTTGCGCTTATTCCCTATAGGTATGAGGGGACGCCTGGCACCGTTGTGCCTTGAGCCCTGCGCCTATCGCCTTCAAAGATCGCTATCTTTGAAACTCCTTGCAGCCATTGAGTCTTGATTGAACAGAGAAACAGGTTAAGGCAAGAGTAAGAACAAACCCGATGCTTTAGAAGCCACATGTTGTTGAAATAGCTTAATTTATTATCTTATATCCCCCTATTTGACACGATGCTTCGCCCTCTTTAGACAGGAAATTGACGAGGATTCATAGCTGTCAGTTGCAAATCGCAAATTTGGAGTTTGCTAGTTCACTAAGTAAGGAAATTGTCAAAAATTCGTAGTGAAAAAAAAGGGCTTGACATACAAAATTTCATTGCATATAATTTGTTCACACTGCGAAATAAAGTTCATATGATGAAAAACTATCATATAAAGTCTTTCGAGAAGATCATTTCAGTTTTGAGGCTTTTTAGCGTCGAAAAGCCCAGCCTCAGTTTTAAAGAAATATCCGCTACAAATCCTTCTGCTGATAAAACTATGCTGTATCGCACGCTAGCAAACCTTTGTGAACAGGACTTATTAGTTAAAGATCTTTCCAATCAAAAATACAAACTTGGCCCATTGGTACTTCGTCTTGGATTTGTTGCATGGAAGAACTTTGAACTGAAAGATATTACCACCCCGATTCTGAGGGAAGTTGCTTCAAAGACTGGTCAAACCGTCCACCTGTCACAAAAGCTGGGAAGCGAAATCTTTTATTTAGAACGAATAGAAGGAGGAGAGAGTCTGACGGTCAAATCCCGAGAAGGGATGACAAGGCCTATTTATTCAACAGCTTCGGGAAAAGTCTTAGCGGCATATGTTGATGAAGAGGAGTTAA
Source organism: uncultured Desulfobacteraceae bacterium (assembly GCA_964452575.1). Classification (GTDB taxonomy): domain Bacteria; phylum Desulfobacterota; class DSM-4660; order Desulfatiglandales; family Desulfatiglandaceae; genus CAYVMN01. Next base: position 20,511 of record CAYVMN010000045.1, read on the forward strand.
GCAGATTGCTCGATGCAGTGAACTTCAAACCTCTTACTAAGTATACCATCAGAGATCGCAAAGCGTTAATTGATCAATTGAAGGAGACGCGAAAAAGAGGATATGCGACAGACAACAGGGAACATAACATAGACGTTTCCTGTGTAGCCGCCCCGGTTTGGGGAATATCTCAAAAGGTAATAGCAGCCATTTCGATATCGGGTCCCTATTTCTATTTTGATTCACGATCGATTCCTATATTCGCCCGAGATGCTAAACATGCTGCACAAGAAATTCATTCTGAAATCGAAAGGCGAGGAATTACAATATAGTTATCCATTTTTTGAATTATAGGGAACGACTTAAGAAATTTAACATTCTACCTAAAATAATTCTCTCGAAAGCAGGAATCTATAAGGTTTCAAAGAATTCTCCAGATGCCCACGTGCACGCGCATGACCGCTTTCTTTTGGCGTTAACTATGGTTTGACAGGGATGTCGCTAAGATTGCTATAAACATCGTTCTTTGGTGATGAATATACATAGATATTGTAACTAGGAGGACGGCAGGCGTTAGTGATGCAAGAATAAGCGATTTTAAAAGGCTGACCTACCCATCCCTCTGATAAAGATAGTTTGATTATTGAATAATATGGAAGAGAAGACAAGAAAATGTCCATAATAGTTCGCGATGAGCCAGGAAAAGAGTTTCTGTTGCTTGGAAACGAAGCTATTGCCCGAGGTGCTTTGGAGGCAGGAGTAAGGGTTTGCACTGCATACCCCGGAACTCCTTCCACAGAAATTATAGAAAGCCTCGCAGAGGTGGCTAAAGAGATGGGACTTTACGTAGAGTGGTCTGTCAATGAAAAGGTGGCTCTTGAAGTTGCTGCAGCGGCAAGTTTTTCGGAATTGAGGGCTATCTGTGCAATGAAACAGAATGGCTTGAATGTGGCTTCTGACTTTTTACTTCACCTGAATATGGTCGGGACAAAAGGAGGGCTTCTTATAGTCACCTGCGATGATCCTTTAGCACACTCAAGCCCCAATGAAGAAGATTCCCGACTCTACTCAAAGCTTGCGAAGCTTCCTCTCCTTGAACCGGCAACTTTTCAGGAAGCAAAGGATATGACAAAGTGGAGCTTTTCGATCTCTGAAGAGATAGGCAGTGCTTGTATGATGAGAGCAGTGACCCGCCTTAGCCATGCTAGGGGAAACGTAATCTTAGGAGAGCTACCAAAAAATGATGTAAAGGCTCGATATGATACAAGCACGAAAAGACTTACACAACCTGTAAATCAGAGGCATAAGTGGCTTCAGAGAAATTTAACTAGATGGGAGGAAATATTTGAGACGTCTATCTATAATCACTATGTTGGGCCGAACCAACCTGAGGTTCTGATCATTACTTGCGGGAGTGGTTGGCTTTACAGTCAAGAGGCAGTCAGCCAAATGAGATTGGAAAACATATCTGGAATTCTCAAGCTCGGAACTACCTGGCCACTACCAAGGAAAACGATAGTTGAACATTTGAAAAAAACCGAAAAAATCCTGATCGTAGAGGAAGTGGATCCCTTTTTAGAAGGGAATGTCAAAGAGATTGCGGCAAACGTTTCCATGGAAATCGGTCCAAAGGCTTTCTTTGGAAAGCGATCAAATCACATACTCTCTGTAGGCGAAATTAACACTGATCAGGTGATTGGTGCTTTGACAAGTATTTTGGGCAGAAGCCCTGCTCAGGAGAATAAAGCTTATATGACAATTGCTCGGGAGATATCTGGAAAACTAATCCCAGAAAGAAGCATGGGCTTTTGCCCTGGTTGCCCTCATCGTGCATCTTTTTGGAGCATCAACGATGTGCTTAAAAGGCATAAAAGGAATGGGCTTGTTACAGGGGACATTGGGTGCTATTCCCTTGCGCGTGGTCGCACAGGCTATTCTCTACTACAAACAAACTTAGGCATGGGCAGCGGAATTGGTTTGGCTAATGGATTTGGAAAGCTCAGCCGATTTGGGTTCATTCAACCCGTAATTGCTGTTTGCGGAGACTCCACGTTTTTCCATGCTGCAATGCCTGCCCTTGTTAACGCTCACTACAACCAATCGAATTTCATTTTGGTAGTACTCGACAACAGTGCAACGGCCATGACTGGCTTCCAGCCGCATCCAGGGGTAGGAATCAATGCCATGGGCGAAGAGGTTGAACCTCTAAGCATCGAAGACATATGTTGCTCCTTCGGAGCAAAGGTTAAAGTCACGGACCCTTTCGATCTTAAGGGCACAAAGCAATTACTTCTGGAGATGCTCGATGCTCCCGACGGACCTAAGGTTCTAATCATGAGAAGGAAATGCGCATTGCTTAACGTAAAGGAAAAGAGTGTTTCCCCAAGGATGTATATAGATGAAGAGCGATGCAATGGCTGTGAGCTGTGTACCAGGCTTTTTAGATGCCCAGGGCTCATCTGGGATAAAACATCTGAAAAGGGTAAGATCGATGAAGTCCTGTGTGTAGGATGCGGCGTCTGTGCTGATATTTGCCCCAAAGGTGCAATTCTAAACGAGGGGGTCAAATGAATGAAATTTCAGAATGAGGCTTACAATCTGATCATAACAGGAGTTGGGGGGCAGGGAAATGTACTCTCCTCATTGCTTATTGGACAGGCGTTAGTCAGAAAGCGTTATTTTGTGACCATAGGGGAGACTTATGGAATGGCTCAACGCGGCGGTCCAGTAATGAGCCACATTCGAATTTCATCCAAGAAGCAGCCGAGCCCATTAATTCGCAAAGGCACAGCTGACACGGTAATATCTTTGGAACCTGTGGAAGCCTTACGGGTTTTAGTAACTTATGGGAATCCAAAGGTCATAGTTCTTGTGAATTCCCGCCCAGTGTATCCTGTAGATGTGACAGCTGGTGATGCGATTTATCCGGATTTCAAAGAGATCAAACAGGCCCTCAAGAGCCTTTCTCTGAAGATCTATTTTCTTGATGCAACAGAAAAGGCGATTCAACTGGGTTCGCCGATTCTTACAAACATAATCATGATTGGGGCACTTCTTGAATTGAAGGTTTTGCCCTTAGAAGAAAAGGAATTTGTAGAAACCCTCACACGTAGGTTTAGTAATGAAAAGCTGAAACTCAACATAAAGGCATTAGAAGAAGGTAAACGGATGCTCAATTAGGTGCTGCGGATACTATATAATATATAGTTGGGAAGGATTTTTGAAACAATTCGCGGCATGGATTCGAGAGAATGATTGTAGGGCAACTTGAACCTTAACAAGGGGGATCTGTATTTCTATTGATAAATTCAATCATAAAACCTTTATCAATTAACATTGACACAAAACGAATGCCTGGAAAAAGCCGGTCATTATTTTCTCGACTAATTAGGGAGGATAAGAAAGCGTGTGTGATGATTTGGAAGGAAAAGTGGCTATTATTACTGGAGGGCTTCGAGGAATTGGGAAGGCAATTTCAATCTCTTTTGCTCAGGAAGGAGCGCACGTGGTAGTGGTCGATCTTGAAAGTGAGGACCACTTTATAGTCAAGCAATTTAACCCAGGTTCCGGATTCAAAACGAAAAAGTAAGTGATGTCAAAAACTTAC